>JALHRK010000661.1 GCA_022841505.1 Saprospiraceae bacterium
ATGACTACTGTGCCGAAGTTGCGCGTTACACCTGCTGCTGTCAACGGATCGTTATCAGCCAGAATATTGCCCAATACGTCTGTTACATAGAACAATGGTGCAACCATGTCCATACCGTCTGGTACGCACACCACAATTACAACAGGATCAACCGGTGGATTACAAGTGCCGGTTTCTGTTACCGTTACTGTGTAGCAACCCGCTCCGGCGTTGCCGAATAAGTAACCGCCCGCAGGGAAACCAATGTAAGTGGTTACCGTAGTCGGCGGAGGCGTAGATGCGCCCGGGCCTGAGCCTGCAATCGGCGTAGCGTTAATGGTGTAAGTACCTGCGCAAGTCGAACCGTTGGTTACGTTTACCGTAAACGAACCATTGGGTACATAACCCGGGCTGATGAACGGACAGCTTGGCTTAACCGTCGTGGCGCTTACCGTGTACTGCGCATCCAATGTTTGGAACGGAGCAGAAGCCGTACAGCCTGAAACGTTGTTTGGCGGTGCAATGCCGTCGCAAGTTTCGCTCACAAACCACTGCAGCGAAGTTCCCGGAGGAAGACCACCTACATTAACGGTGACCTGGCTACCTACTACAGACATGCCCGTTACCGGAGCAGAGAAAGTAGGGACACCGCCCAAGTTGCATACAGTAGTAGTGAACAAAGCCTGACCGCCCTGGGGACAACCCGAAGCTTCAAGCGTCATGCCGACACCGCCGAGTGTGATCACCCAACAGTTGTCTAATGGCGTGTTAGGAGCTGTGGAAGTAAAGCGCAGCGAAGCTGTGTTCTGTCCAATGTTCAACGTCGTCAATCCTGACGGCGCTGCACACTGTGCATTTGCGCTCTGCAACCCCAGCAGGACAAAAAGTGCTGAAAGCACTCCCACCCATACACGCGGAGAAACGAAAGTAAAATTCGTCCTTTCCATAAGATTACAATTTGTGTAAAGAATTAGGTTAAAAAATGATTATGATGTCAACTGAGAAAAAGTCATGATCATTGGTGATGCTGAGGTCGAGGCAGCAATCACAAAAAAAGTTGCGCCTGGGTCGTCGTCAGTAGGCGCAAAGAAAAAAGCACATCCTTATTAGTTAGAAGAATGGGCATATTGTGTGTGGAAAAGAAAATTTCGAAACAACCTTGTCAAATGGTGCGAACCTACCATTGTAGGGTTCGTGGGTGAAGGGTTTCAAAAGAGAGAGAAAACATCGCCTGCCATATACAGGGTATAAGCACGATCGTACGGAGTAGACGTCAGCGGGTATTGACTCGAAAGCCTTGAAAATCAGGGAATGACCTGTTGGCCAGGGAATAATGCAGAATAATGTAGGGATAACAGGAAGTGTAATTGTTTAATGTCATGGGACTTGAATTTGTTATTCGTGCAGCAAATGTAAATTCTTTTTTGAAAAAAACAATCAATCGGGTATTCTTTTTTATATAAAAAATACAAAGATTCTTTCAAACCAACGCAGGTTCAAAACAACTTTGCAAAGTGCTTGTTGTACTTTCGCTTAACTAACCGGTTCCCATATGAATGAGTCATCAAAAATAAAGGAGGTGCATGCACCGCCTTCATTTGCATTCCATCCTTATAATATATTGCTGCTTTTGAGCATCGTCGGTTTAACGGCAATATTCCTGAGCCTGAGCGCTGCTTTTGTATACAACAGGGTGCAAAACAACCTCCCCCCCATCCGCCTTCCAAACATTTTTATTTTGAATACCCTGATCCTGTTGGGGAGCAGCGGCACCATGTGGTGGGCAAAAAAAGCTTATCTGGCAGACAATACCGGTGCTTACAAACAGGCTCTATCTGCGACCATCTTATTGTCGCTGGTTTTTATGACCGCGCAGTATTTTGGCTGGAGCCAGTTGTTCCAACAAAACATCTTCATCAACAGCAACAACTCAGCCGCTTACCTGTATCTTATTTCAGGCCTGCACTTTTTGCATGTAGTTGCTGGTCTTCCGTTTCTGGGTGTTTTTTTATGGAAAGCTTACCAACGCATGAAAGAACCGGTCAGCGTGCTCGTCTATTTTTCCGACCCGGAAAAGCGGCTGCGGCTCCGACTGCTTACCGTCTACTGGCACTTCCTTGACGCTTTGTGGATCTACTTAGCTCTGTTCTTTTGGATAAACTACCTTGTGCAGTAGATCCATCATGGCCGCCGGAAGCGTAAGACCAGAGAAATAATTGCGGGCGTTCCGGAACCTTCCTTTCCTATTCCTTTGTTCAGGTGAGCGTTAATCCAACATTAATTTTGGGTAAATTGCTTTTCTAACCATAACTGACGGCAAAAAAAAAGCCGTACATTTATGCTAAACAAAGAACTTCACTATGGAATGGCGAAGATTAAACGGTCAGAAAATTGAAGAACCGCTCAAAAATGCCGTAGAAGAAGCCATCATTCGGGAACGCGAACAGGGTTACCGTCTGAAAGTATGCATCGGATCAGATTCCCAGGTACGCAGCGGTGTCGTAGAATTTGCAACAGTTGTCGTTTTCCTGCGAGAAAAAAAAGGCGGCTTCATGTTCATCAGCAACAGCCGGGTTGAAAAAGAAATGGGGATCCGGGAGCGCATGATCTCCGAAGTAGCCCGTTCGGTCGAAGTGGCTTATGCCTTGTGCGACTTGCTCGATGCTTACCATGTCGAACTGGAAGTCCATGCCGACATCAATACGGATCCGCATTTCCAGTCCAACTTAGCATTGAAGGAAGCAATGGGGTACATCCTGGGCATGGGATTTGTTTTCAAAGCGAAGCCGGAGGCCTTTGCCAGCTC
>JALHRK010000662.1 GCA_022841505.1 Saprospiraceae bacterium
CCAGGCCAATGGTCAGCGGCGTAAAAACGGGGGTGTAGCCCATGAAATTCCGATGCAGCGCGCCGGTTTGAGCGGATTGAAACAGGGCGTCTTTTTCGAGCGAAAAATGGTCCATGCCCACGTCGTGGTAGCCCAGATTTTCCAGCAGTTTTTTGCCGGTTTCGTACAAAGCCCTTTTGGAAACTGCATCGGGCAGGTCGTTTTCATCAAAAGCCCGCTGGCCATTTTTCAGCCAGGGCACGTGCGCGTAGCTGTAAAATGCGATCCGGTCGGGCATCAGTTCGCTGACCAATTCTACCGTTTTTTTTACGTGTTCCTGCTTTTGGAGCGGCAACCCATAAACCAGGTCGAAATTGACCGATTCGTAGCCGATTTCGCGGGCCGTTTCGGTGACAAAGCGCACTTCTTCCACCGTTTGAAAGCGGTTGATGATGTGCAGGATTTTTTCATCCACGTCCTGCACGCCAATGCTGATGCGCCGGAAACCCAGGTCGTACAGCACGGCCAAATGCTCGCGCGACGTGCTGGCCGGGTGGGCTTCAAAACTGAATTCGCGGTTCGCGGCGATGTCCATCGTGGCAAAAATGGCTTCCAGCAACTGGCGCAGATTCTCCGGGTGGAAAAACGTGGGCGTGCCGCCGCCGAGGTGCAATTCGCTCAAAACCGGGCGCCCGGGCAGTTGGTCGAGGTACAACTTCCATTCTGCCAATACTGCCTGAATATAAGGCGATTCCACCGCGTGGTTGCGCGTGATGTGTTTGTTGCAACCGCAATACGTACACAGCTTTTCGCAAAACGGCAGGTGGATGTACAGGCTCAAACGGTTGTCCTGCTTGAAGGCTCCGGTCACATGCGCCATCCAGTCGGTTGCTGCAAGCTGATCCGCTTCCCAATACGGGACAGTTGGATAACTGGTGTAGCGCGGAGCCGGGATGTCGTATTTTTCTAATAAATGGTGCATGGTCGTATTTTTTTCTACATGGTGATTGTTTTTTACCACATAGGACACATAGTTGTTTTCACATAGTTCACATAGAAGCGGCAGGCCGGAGAAAAGCTAGGTGATTGACCTCTTCAAGTCGTCGGGGCTGTGATAAAAAACTATTTGATAAACATTACACGACGGCTTTAAATCGCGCCGTGAAATGCCGCAAAAACGGCGGTTCGTACGTAATTTTATACCCTGTTTTTTTATCGCGGTGCTTCACTAATTCCCCAAAAGTTTCAACCACATAGTCAATATGGCTTTGCGTGTACACCCGCCGCGGAATAGCGAGCCGCACCAAATCCATGGTTGCCGGGATGAGCTGCCCGTCGGCGTCGTATTTCCCAAACATCACCGAACCGATTTCGCAACACCGAATGCCGCCAAGGCGGTAGAGTTCACAAACCATCACCTGGCCGGGGTATTGATCCAACGGAATTTCAGGGTAAAAAACCCGGGCATCCACGTAAACCGCGTGCCCGCCCGCCGGTCGCATGATCGGAACGCCGAGTTCGTGCAGTTTTTCGGCTAAGTATTCGGTGCTTTTGATGCGGTAATGCAGGTAATCAGCGTCAAAAACCTCTTCCAGTCCAATGGCAATGGCTTCCATGTCGCGCCCGGAAAGCCCGCCGTAGGTGGAGTACCCTTCCGTAATGATCAGCACAGTGCGGCATTGCACCGCCAGATCGAGGTCGCGCAGGGCCAAAAAACCGCCCATGTTTACGAGCGCGTCCTTTTTTGCGCTCATGATACAGCCATCAGCGAGGGCAAACATTTGCTGGGCAATTTCCCGGTAAGTCGCATTTTCAAAACCCGGCTCCCGGTGCTTGATGAACCATGCATTTTCTGCAATCCGGCAAGCGTCGAGGATGAATCGGATGCCGTATTTTTTGCAAATCTCCGCTACATCGCGGGCGTTTTGCATGCTCACCGGCTGGCCGCCGCCGCTGTTGTTGGTCACGGTGAGGATGACCGCAGCCATGTTTTCAGCGCCGTTTCGGGCGATTTGGTCAAGCAACTGCGCGGTGTCCAGGTTGCCTTTGAAGGGGTGAAGCAACGATGGATCGCGGTTTTCCGGAATGGGACAATCAATTGCCGTTGCCCCCGAAAACTCAATATTGGCGCGGGTGGTGTCGAAATGTGTGTTGCTGACGAATACTTTCCCGGGCCCGCCAATGCGCGAATACAACAAGTGCTCCGCTGCGCGCCCCTGGTGGGTGGGCAACACGTAAGGGCAGCCGGTCAGGTCCTGCACGGCTTTTTCCATGCGCAGCCAGCTCGATGCGCCAGCGTAACTTTCGTCGCCGCGCATGATGCCAGCCCATTGTTCGCTGCTCATCGCAGACGTGCCGCTGTCGGTCAGCAAATCAATAATCACCTGGTCGGAACGCAGCAAAAAAGGGTTAAAATGTGCGTTTTGCAGGAAAACCTCCCGCTCCTGTGGCGTTGTGAGCCGGATTCGCTCTACCGTTTTGATTCGAAACGGCTCGATGATGGTTTTAAAATCCATAAGTGGTGATGCGGTAAATAAGAGCTTGTTTGGGATTTTCTGATTGAGCGAAAGCGAGAAAATTTTGTTTTAGACAAGGCGAATTTTGCAGACATAGCCAGCAGCTATGGCGAAAAAATTCAACGCAGTATAAAATAAAATTTGCCGCTTGTAGCCAATTGAGAAATTCCCCAACAAGCTCTATGTGGTGCGAAAGTAGAACGGCTGTATAAAGCGGCCATTGACAAGCATTATACAGACAGGTGACTTTCGTC
>JALHRK010000663.1 GCA_022841505.1 Saprospiraceae bacterium
GGTCGCGGGTATTCATGGTTTCTGTGACGCCTTTCAGCGCCGCTTCCGTTACATCCTCGATGCGCACAATAAACGTTGCGAACAAACCCGGGTTGGGAAGCTCGTCTTTCAGGCTTTTCGCCCAAAAGCCATTTTGAAGATAATTGTTTTCCAAAGTGGAGTGCGACTGAATCTGGCCGTATCCGCAGTGGTGGTTGGTGAGCAGAAGGCCTTGTCCGGAAATGATTTCTCCTGTACAAAATCCTCCAAAGTGGACAATTGCATCTTTCAAGCTGCCTTTATTTACACTGTAGATGTCTTCGGCACTCATCTTCATCCCCATGCCTTTCATCTCGGCTTCATTCAGCTGTTTGAGCAGCAGGGGCAACCACATGCCCTCGCCCGCCCGAACAAACATACTTAGAAATAACAGTCCAAAAATGATTGAAAATCGCTTCATCTTATTGAATTTTTAGTGAATAGGCGTTAAATATAGCCTGTTTGAAAAAAATCATAGCAAGATTGTTTTGCAGATTAACGAAGTTGCTGTATCTTCGACCTGAAAAACATGAATACGTTTTTCAAGAAACTAATCATAGGGATGACTTTTGGGCCCTTTGCACATTTTTAATGTCGCAAGGGCTTTTTTTTTGCCCCGATTTTCCTGCGTAACATCTACTTTGCTAATCAAAACCTTTTCCGTTCATCATGTCAAAGTACCTGCTTCCGATTCTCCTCGGTATCGCGTGTAGCGTAAACCTTATTACGCCATCGTTTGCTCAAAAACTTCCTGCTGAAAAACCCGTTGGACTTGCCGAACTTCCCCCTTGGGCTCAATTGATGTACAGCGAACGCCCCAATGTTTGGGAAGTTGACCGCGCTTACGTGGCCTGGTTTCGGGAAAACTCATTTGTAAAAACCACGCATACCCAATATTACAAAAAGTGGAGGAGGCTGGTTGAAAAACGCATCGGTGAAGATGGATTTGTATTGGAACGAAGCCTTGAAGAGGTGCGCCGGGAGCAACGAACCTACCTTGATTTACTCGAACAACACAGCCACTTGTCGCGCAATACGCCCGAATGGAGCTGCCTCGGGCCTTTTGATACGTACAGCGAAGAAACCCCCAGCCTCAAGGTCTCCTGGCAAGCCAATGTTTATACCATTGACCAATCTCAATCCAACCCGGAAATCGTTTATTGTGGTACCGAAAATGGCGGAGTTTTCAGAAGCAACGACAAAGGGCTGAATTGGGAACCGGCCTCCTTTTCGTCGCTAATCGGTACGGTGCGGAGTGTCAAAATTCACCCGACAAACCCGGAAACGGTTTATGCAGGTGACGGACGGTTTCTGTATAAAACAGTAGATGGGGGCTTGAACTGGAGTACGATTTACGAGCAAAACAACCTGAATGTCAATGACATTGCCATCAATCCTGCCAATCCGGATATCTTGCTGGTCGCTGCCGATGCGGGCTTGTTTCGTTCTGAAAATGCCGGGCAAACCTGGTCTGCTTTGTATACAGGTAAATGCTGGGACCTGGAAATCAAACCCAATGACCCCACGGTGGTATATTTGTTGAAAAACAATTCAACCCAAAAACGCTGCGAGTTTTTTAAATCATCCGACTCTGGCGCCAGCTTTTCTATCCGGGAATCGGGATGGTACTCCTCTGGCAATGCCGACCGACGCGACGACGGCGCCCGCATGACCGTAACCCCGGCAGACGCGAATGCAATTTACGTTGTGCTGGCCGGAGACTCCAAGCCGGGTGACAATGGCTTTATCGGCGTTTTCAGAAGTATGGATGCAGGCGAGACCTGGAATTTGCCAAATCCCCCGGTCGGTGGACCTTACACAACAAGTCACCCCAATCTGATGACCCTCAACAACACCAACACCTTATACCAGGGCTATTATAACCTTGGAATCGCCGCCGCACACACCAACGCCAATCAGGTGCTGATCGGTGGCCTTAATCTCTGGCGCACAACAGACGGCGCACAAACATTCACGCCATTGGGCGGCTATCAGGGGAATGTAGGCTGGATTCACCCCGATCAGCAGGAAATTGAAATCAACGGCAACGATATGTGGGTCGCCAACGACGGCGGCATCAACTATTCTACCAACCTGTTTAATACACACGAATCCCGCAAAAACGGCTTGATCGCCTCCGAGTTTTGGGGCTTTGGCAGCGGCTGGAACGACGACCTTCTGGTAGGCGGACGTTATCACAATGGAAATACAGCGCATCGGAATGGCTTCGAGCAGGGTCAATTCCTCCGTTTGGGAGGAGCAGAAGCGCCAACGGGATATGTGAATCCCGGCGGAAAAAACATTGCCTATTTTTCAGACATAGACTCCCGAATTGTGCCAAATTCCTTCACGGAACAGGTGCGCAGGCTCCCGCAATTGGCGCTTTATCCCAACGAGAGTTACTTTGCTGCCCATTCAGGCGAATTGGAATTCCATCCTTATTGCTATAACGTCATTTATATTGGCCGGGAAAACAAACTCTGGCGTTCGGATAATGGGGGACAGGCGTTTTCATTGGTCAAGGCTTTTGGCGAAGACCCGGATTTGCCACTCCTGCATTTTGAAATATCAAGGAGCAACCCTGATGTTATATATGTTTACCAACGCACGACTTTCTACGGCGCTACCTTGTGGAAAACAAGCGACGGCGGAGCAACCTGGACAGCGAAAACCTTCCCTTCGGCCAGTTCCAAACGTGCGGGAACTATGAC
>JALHRK010000664.1 GCA_022841505.1 Saprospiraceae bacterium
GCATTTACCATCGGCAAATACGGTCTGCAAA
The DNA here is from genome assembly GCA_022841505.1 of Saprospiraceae bacterium. Lineage (GTDB taxonomy): Bacteria > Bacteroidota > Bacteroidia > Chitinophagales > Saprospiraceae > JABWAJ01. The sequence goes on from JALHRK010000664.1 coordinate 32, forward strand.
CCCTGCTCCCGCTCGGCAAATTGATGCTGACGGTGTATTCCACCATGGCAGTGTTTATTTTCGGCGTGTTGTATCTCATTTTGCGCTATTATCGCATCAGTATTCTCCGCTACCTGAATTTTATCAAAGAAGAACTGCTGATTGTGCTGGGTACTTCTTCCAGCGAAGCCGCGCTGCCGGCGCTCATGGAAAAACTGGAATTGATGGGTTGCCCCAAGCCGGTGGTGGGTTTGGTGATTCCGGCCGGTTATTCGTTTAACCTGGACGGCACGACAATTTACCTGTCAATGGCGACCATTTTTCTGGCGCAGGTGTATCATATCGACCTGAGTTTTGGGCAGATGCTTACTATTATCGGGGTGCTGATGGTCACTTCAAAAGGTGCCGCCGGGGTGACGGGAAGTGGATTTGTGGTGCTGGCGTCGACTTTGTCGGCAGTGCAGGTCATTCCCATCGAGGGGCTGGCGCTGCTGTTGGGCGTCGATCGTTTTATGTCGGAAGCCCGCGCGATCACCAATTTTATCGGCAACGGGGTGGCCACTATTTTTCTGGCCAACCTGGAAGGCGAATTCGACCGGGGTAAAATGGAAGAGGCGTTTTCGAAGGAAGTGTATGAGTACGAGGAACTTTAGTGTTTGGTGTTTGGTGTTTGGGAGTCTTCGCTCAAGCCACTCACTGTTGCCAAAGGCGAAGCGCCCCAAACACGAAACACCACACACCAAACACTGCCAATGGCGAAGCGCCCCAAACACTAAACACTAAACACCAAACACTATTTTTCCCCTTTTCCTTCAAACAACGCCAGAATAATACTCCCCATATAAATACCCAGGGCAGATTCTACCAGCGTGAGGAACATGGTCATATCCTGGAAGTTGAGCACATTGGGCGCCAGGGCTTTGATGGTGATGAGCGTCAGGACAATGATGAAATGCCCGTTTACCAGCCATTTAACTAAACTATTGATGGGAGTGCCGTTTTGAGCAGCCAGGTTGGGTTCTGTGATGCTGCGCCCGAGAAAGCGGAAGACTGCGCCGCCGTAGAGGGCAGTGATGGGCGCCAAAACGCCCATGAGCGAGGTGAATTCCTCAAAATCGAAGCCCCGCAGGATATAGAATACACAGGACACCCCGATCAGGATAAAATGATAGATCAGGATCAGCCGTGCAATGCGTGTGCGCGGTGACAGGGGAGCGGCCATATCCTGGCCGGTGTTGGTTGTTGCGTCGGTATCTGCCATTGGCCTTGCAATGGTCGTTGAGTCAGAGGTTGTCATTGGCGAAGATAGTCCAAAAGTTTTTTAAAGAGCCGTCTTTGATACTCTTCCAGATTGCTCTTATATTTTAAGTCCATGTCTTTATAGTCGTTTTTACGGGGTGGGAAAAGAATGCCCGAACCGTATTTGCCCTGAAACTCCCAGGAAAGTTCGACATCCGGTCCTTTTTGGAGTCCTTTGACATAAATGCGGTGGTACTCAAAAAAGCCGTCGGGACAAATTTCGTAACTTAAATGGCTTACTTCCAAAATAAATTCATCGTAAGCCGTATAAGAAGTATCCACTTTGGCCTTCCAGAGTATCGGCGTTCCTTTGTTTTTATAAACGTTAACCAAAAACTTGCGTGCCGTATTGCATACAGCGCTCACATTTTTACCTCTGATGAGTGTAGCGTTGTCGCCGGTGTTGACGTCTTGCAGGGAAATTGGGGTGCTTACGTCCACAACGGCAGCAGATCGGATGCTGCGTTGTTCGACGGGAACCTTGCCATTTTTAGCATAGGTTTTTGCCAAAAAGTGTGCCGGATCGTGGCAGCGAACCACCACTTCTGCCTGTTCCTGCCGCACTTCTGCAAGAAAAGCCCATTTGTGCAGCAGTCTTTCATGGAAATATTGACCGTTCACTTTTCGGTTGGCCTGTTCCAGTTTATCCCAGGCGCGCTGGATGGAGTCGCACACGTGTTTGCCTTTGTAGGCAGGACGCAGGAATAGCGTCACTTTCTGACTGGAAACAGCGACGCTGTCAGCGATCAGGATTTTGTCTAACTTGTTGTGCCGGAGCCATTGCCCGAATTCTCCTTTTTTTTTCTGAAAAAATGTCTTGTCCTTCCGAAGGTCTTGAGCCGAGGCGGAAGCGACCGAAAGCAGGTAAAAAAGGCAAATAAAAGCGGATAGCCGGATGAGGCTGTTTGCCATTATGGAAGGTTTTGTTTGCCGGTAGAATACGGAACAAAACCATTGCATATTTTTAAAAGTTTCAGATTTAACGTTTTGTGTAGGTTTTTACCACATAGGCAGATAGATTTACCACATAGAGCACATAGATTTTACACATAGAACACATAGCGCAGAGTACGCTAAAAACTATGTGCTCTATGTGGTAAATCTATGTGCCTATGTGGTAAAAAACCTTCAACAAGGGCATAAAAAATCCCGAATTTTCCGGTAAAGAAAAATTCGGGATCACAGGTTTTCCCGTAAATAAAAGTGGAAAGAACTGGAAAACGGATATCAAAGGTAACGCACCCTCAACCCCTCAACGTTCTCAACCCCTCTCATCAATTACGCGTACACAGATGCTTTACCGAGTTTCACCACCAGCAGGTAGTAGAAAATAGCGCGGTACTTGTTGCGGTTTGACGAACCCAATTGTTCAATAACGTCCGCTATCGCTTGATCCAGTTCAGG
>JALHRK010000665.1 GCA_022841505.1 Saprospiraceae bacterium
ATTCTTATCCGATCGATTACGGTGTCGGGATATTAATCTTTATAACCTGGTAGCTGGTATTTGTGCTGGCTTATGGAATTTTTGCCTAACCAACTGAATATCATAATGCAACAACTCTATTCTTTTCATCGTGACAATGTCCCGTCAACCCCGAAGGGGTAAAAGGATTATAGAAAAATTGGCAGAAATATCGGAATAAAGAACCCCGAAGGGGTGGCATGATGAATCTTTGCAATCATTCCATCCAATCAAACAGGTATTTATCTTCAAAATCAATCTCGTATTCCTTCAAAAGTTCCAGATATTCCTCCCGAAATGTTTTTTTTCTGTGATGCTCTTCCTGGTTCAGAATATAATTGTACACATTTCCCATCTGACTATGCGCATATGAAAATGCTCCGTATCCATCCTGCCACGAAAAATGTACCGGGGTAAATTGCTGATCATTGATAAAATTACTTGAATTGTTTTTGACATCCCTGATCAGATCAGATATTGCCATCGCTGGTCTTAATCCAACAAAAACATGGACGTGGTCTTCCACTCCGTTTACAATAATCGGTTTTTGATTTTTGCCTTTAATGATGCCCGACATGTATTTGAACACTTCGTCCCGCCAGGGCTTTTGCAATAGGTTTTCCCGGCCTTTCACCGCAAAAACGTATTGGATGTAAATTTGTGAAAATGTACCAGCCATATTTTGGGTTGTTTGGTTACAATCATGTTTATAATCATGTCATCCCTTCGGGATTTTGACGGCGGATATCGCATGAAATTTTCTATAATCATGTCATCCCTTCGGGATTTCATTAGGGCATGTTAGCACTTCTTCAAGCACCAATTTATAATACTCCTGCCAAATTTTCAATAAAATAATTAATCAATCCTTCCATCCCCACGGCTTCCCCGGCGCCGGAATAGGCTTCTCCAAATCAAACCGAACCGTAAACAGCCGGTCGGTATTGACCCGGCGGAGGTTGTATGTGAAATATTTGCCGGGCACCAGGTCAATCCACCACACATTGCCGATGGCTGCCGGAATCAGGTCGGCTGTTTCCTGGTCGGCGGGGAAAAGCTGGCGGATGGAAGCGCCGAAATTTGTTGTTTTGCCACCGTATAGGGTGATGTTATCGGGAGAACCGTCTGCATGCCGGTGGTCGTGTTTCAGTTGAATTCCGGTGGCGTCGCGCGTGAGCACCCAGGTTCTGGAGCTGTCCCTGCCCACAAAAAAAGGAATCCTGATCCGGTTGTTTTCGCAAGCACGCACGTGCATGACCAGCGCCTTGCCGGCAAATACGGTATCGTTTTCGGGACCGGCTACGATGACGCCGGAATAGGCTTTCCCGCAAAGGGTTTGCAGCGCTTCCCAGAAGACCGTTTGGGTGGTGTCTTTGGCCGAAACGGCAGCGGTTTTTGAAGTGGACGGTGTAACGGTTCCGGGCAATGGCGGATGCATTGCAGGGGAACAACCTGCCGAAATAAAATACAAAAAGGGAAAAAGAAGGAGGGTAAGCGATGCTTTCATATTCATTTAGTGTTTATCCGTATAATCGAACGTATCGGCTATACGGACAAACACTAAATGTAGCATATTACTTCAATAACTCAGGAAAATTCTGGATGGCTTTTTTATACCGGGGTACGGAAACGCCCCTTACGTAGCCCTGGTTGGGATTGCGTTTTACAAAATCCTGGTGGTAGTCTTCCGCAGGATAAAATATGGATAAAGGCGCCACTTCCACCGCTATTTTGCGGGAATATTTGCCGGAGGCCTCCAGGTTTTTGATGTAATCTTCTATCTGCTTTTTTTGAGCGCCATCGTTGTAAAAAAGGATTGAACGGTACTGTCTCCCGTGGTCGGGGCCCTGGCCGTTTACCTGGGTAATATCGCCTGAATTGAAATAAACTTTGAGCAATTGCTCGTAGGAAATTTCTTCAGGATTGTACGTGATTTCAACTGCTTCTGCATGAGAGGTGCTTCCTCCGCCGACTTCTTCGTAGGTCGGATTTTCCTCCGTGCCGCCAGCATAGCCCGAAACGACTTCTTTTACGCCTTTTACGGCTTCAAAAATTTCCTCCACGCACCAAAAACAGCCTTGTGCAACCACGATTTTTTCCCAATTCCCAACGTCCCGGGCAGGGGAAGCATTGACCTTGGTTGACGAAACGCCGGGTTGATCATTGGGCATCGTTCCTTTTTTTTGAGCCTGAGAGCAAGCCGTGAAACTCAGCATTAAAACGACGGGTAAAACGAATTGAGCAATTTTTTTCATGGTACTTTACTGTTTATGGTTTAAACCGATAAACCACAGTTTAGTTTTGCCATTTCAGGGCTGATTGTCGCGTCACGGACGGTTCCGGGGCAAAACGAGCCTCATCATTCGTGTTGTTCGATCCAGGCCTCCACAGAAGAACCGCCTTTCCGGTTTTGTTCTGCCAGTGTCCAATTGTCGGTAGCGGTGGTTTGCATCCACAGCTTGCCGGACCTTCTGAAAACCTGCACGTTCAACCCGTATTTTTTATCAAATAACTGTTCCAGTTCGCTGACGGTCAGGTCTCCGCGAATCATCAACTCGCCGCCTTGTGCAGAGACCGAGCGCACTTCGCCGATGGTTTTTTCTTCGTCCAATTCTGCAGCTGCCGGCGAGCCTTCTTCTACCTTATGGTGGCCGTAGTAAAAAGCTAATTTCAAGTACGGAAACAGTTCGTTGA
>JALHRK010000666.1 GCA_022841505.1 Saprospiraceae bacterium
AGATCGGCCACGTCTATATTGCCGTGGTCGTCGCATTGTACCACCACCACGTCAAACCCGGCCATGACCGCGCTCGCCGGGTTGGTGCCGTGCGCGGAAGAGGGAATGAGCGCCACATTGCGGTGCGATTCGCCCCTCGATTCGTGGTAAGCGCGAATGACGAGCAACCCGCTGTATTCGCCCTGTGCACCGGAATTGGGTTGCAGTGAGCAGGCTGCAAATCCGGTAATTTCAGAAAGCCAGGCTTCCAGTTCGCGGAAAACCTGCTGGTAGCCTTCGGTCTGATTCAGGGGCGCAAAAGGGTGAATGTCAGCAAATTCCGGCCAGCTCACGGGCAGGAGTTCGGTTGCAGCATTCAGTTTCATGGTGCAGGAGCCAAGCGGAATCATCGAATGCGTCAGCGAAAGGTCGCGTTGTTCCAGGCGCTTGATGTAGCGCATCATTTTGGTTTCGGTGTGGTTTTCGTTGAACACCGGATGCGACAGGTAAGGACTTTGCCGGATCAGGCTGTCCGGAAATTGAAGTGCGCTGGGTTCTTTGCTGTTGAAAGGCAGTGCACTGCTTTTTGCTTCCGCAAAAACGTCGGCGATGTTTTCCACGTCGGCCAGCGTTGTCGCTTCGTGCAGGCTGATCTGCACCCCTTCAGCGCCATAGTAAAAGTTCATTTCAGCGGCTTCCGCCAATTGTTGCAATTTGCTGCGCAGGGCTGCATCCGCTTCCACGGAAAGTGTATCGAAAAAGTATTGATTGCGTTGCGTATAGCCCAATTTTTTCAGGTTGGCGTCGAGGATCTGCGCAAGCGTATGCACCCGGGTCGCTATAGCGCGGATGCCTTCCGGGCCATGCCATGCGGCGTACATGCCCGCCATGATGGACAAGAGGGCCTGGGCCGTACAAATATTGGAGGTCGCTTTTTCGCGGCGAATGTGTTGTTCGCGGGTTTGCAGCGCCATTCGGAGGGCAGGTTTGCCGTGGGCATCCACCGATACGCCGATGATGCGCCCAGGAATCTGGCGTTTGAAATCGTCTTTTGTTGCAAAATATGCCGCATGTGGCCCACCGTAACCCATCGGAACGCCAAAACGCTGCGAATTGCCCACCACGGCGTCAGCGCCCCATTCGCCCGGAGGCGTGAGGAGCGCCAAACCGAGCAGGTCGGCGGCTACTGTGACGTAAATTTCCTGTGCTGCCGCCTTTTCGGCCAATGCGCGGTAGTCTTCCACAGCGCCTTCCCGGTCGGGGTATTGCAACAGGATACCAAAAGTTTTGTCGGTAAACTCGAACGCGCGCCAATCGCCGACAACAACCTTAATGGCTAGTGGTTCAGCACGGGTTTGCAGGATTTCTATGGTTTGCGGCAGCGTTTTGTCGGACACCAAAAATTCATTGGCGGCATCGCCTTTCGCTTTTTTGTTTTTCAGCGCGTAGAACATGTGCATCGCTTCGGCAGCGGCAGTGCCTTCGTCGAGCAGCGAGGCATTGGCAATGGGCAACCCCGTGAGGTCGCTGACCATGGTCTGGAAATTGAGCAGCGCTTCCAGCCTGCCCTGGGCGATTTCAGCCTGGTAAGGCGTGTATTGGGTATACCAGCCCGGGTTCTGGAAGATATTGCGCAGGATGACCGACGGCGTAATGGTGCCGTGGTACCCCATGCCGATATAAGATTTAAAAATGCGGTTTTTAGCAGCCGTTTGTTTCAGTTCCTGGAGGTATTGAAATTCGGAAACGGCATCGGGGATATTCAGCGTTCCTTGCAGCCGGATGGCATCCGGCACCGTTTCATAAATCAGTTGGTCGAGTGACGAAACACCAATGCGTGCCAGCATCTCCTGAAGTTCTTCCGATCCGATGCCGATGTGCCGGCTTGAAAACCGGTCGTAAAAATCTATCTTATTCATGATGTAAATCCTGAGCTTTGGTTAGGTAAATCTGTGCGTAAAAGTAAGAAACCGTTTTAATACCACTATGGGAAAATGAACTTGCTTGTCGAAACCCGAATATTGCAAAAAGGTTGATCAATAATGGATAAGATTAGTTCTGCTGAAGACAACCAATCCGACAGCTTGGTTGAAGTAACCTGTTATTCTTGAAAGTTCACGCTCGATGTAAGCCATTAACTCAGCATTGATAATGTTGCCGAACTTAAGAAGCAGAACTTGAGGTGGAGCCCCTTTGGTGAGAAAGTGATCAAGAAAATCACTGTCTTTGGTAATGATGATTCGGGCTTCCTGTAGTGCGATTTGAACAATATACTGATCGTTAAAGAGATGTCCGTCCGGGAAAAATGAAGTGTGAATGGCATCGTGTCCTTTGGCTGAAAGAAAGCGAGCCAAACGGGGCGGTAGCAGGGTGTCTACGATGAATTTAAGCATGCTTTTATGCGGCAGCTACTTCTGTAATATCTTTGATATTGGCAATCTGAGCCGCATACCACAGGCAGGCATAAATATCCTCCACTTCCAAAAACGGGTAATCTTCCAGAATTTCTTCCTGAGACATGCCTCCTGCCAGCAATTCCAATAATTGGACAACGGTGAAACGCATGTTGCGGATCGTAGGCTTCCCTTTACAGACTTCCGGATTGGGCGTTATCCTGGTTAAAAGCGGATTTTGCATACAAATTTAAATTTTTACAAAGATAGTTGATTTGGAATCGCTTTGCAAATGAGTACCTTTCTTCAAGGATTTTTTCATTTTCCAATC
>JALHRK010000667.1 GCA_022841505.1 Saprospiraceae bacterium
TTTGAAGATGGAACAAACGAACAACCTACAACGAACAACCTACAACGACAAAAAGGATTCGATTTTTTTAACCTGAACTAAGTCGAAGGGTAAAAATTATTAGATTTGTCGCGCTAATCGCATTGCGGCAATAAACAAGTATGATCAAGAGCCTCCAAATCCGGAACTACGCCATCATTGAATCGCTGGAAATCAATTTTTCCAAAGGGCTGACCATCATTACCGGGGAAACCGGCGCGGGTAAGTCTATCCTGCTTGGCGCGCTGGGCTTGATTATGGGCCACCGCGCTGATACCAAGTCGCTGTACGACGAAAGTGAAAAATGCGTGGTCGAAGGCGCTTTTGAGGTTGCACAATACGGCCTGCGCGCATTCTTTGAAGCGCATGACTTAGACTACGACGATGAAGTCGTCATTCGCCGCGAAATTGCCCCTTCCGGGAAATCGAGGGCGTTTATTAATGATACACCAGTGAATCTCAGTGTTTTGCAGGAACTAAGCGGCGCGCTGATTGATTTGCACCAGCAATTCGACTCCCTCGACATCCACAATGTGTCTTTTCAGTTGCGGATGCTCGACGCCTTAGCCGACAACAAGACCTTGCTTGAAGGCTACCAGGAGATTTACCGCCACTACCAGTCCGAAAAGAAACAACTGGCCGAACTCATCCAGCGCAATGAACGGAGCGCCCGGGAAATGGACTTTTTGACCTTCCAAATGGAAGAGTTCAACCAGGCTGAACTGATTGCAGGCGAACAGGAGGCGTTGGAAGGCGAATTGTCGCGCCTGACCCACGCAGAAGACATCAAGCGCACGTTATCCGGCGCGTTTCAACACCTTTGCGAAAGCGATTTGGCAGTCATTAGCCAGTTAGAGGAAATTGGGTATGCAGTGGCAGCCGTCGGAAAAATAGACGCAGCAACCGGAAAGCTTCACGAACGTTATACAGGCTTAGTTGCTGAATTACAGGATATTGGAGACGAATTCAACCGCATCGCAGAAGCGACTGAATACAACCCGGAGCGCATTCAGGAAGTCCAGACGCGCTTAGATTTGATTTATCGGTTGCAAAAAAAACACGGCGTTGCAGACGTGGAAGCGTTACTGGCCCTGCAAGCCGAGATCGAAAAACAATTGGGGGCATTTGGCGATTTGGGCGACTCCATCCGCAACCTGGAAGAAAGCATCCGCGAAAAAGAAGCCCGGCTGTTGGAACTTGCCGAACAGCTGCGCGAACGCCGCAAATCCAAAGCGGGGCCTTTTGAAGAACAAGTGCAGCACATGCTCGGCCAGTTGGCCATGCCAAATGCACAATTGAGCGTTGTGTTCAAAGCCCTTGAAAACCTCGGTCCCACAGGTTTCGATGAAGTGAATTTCTTCTTTGCCGCCAACAAAGGCAGCCGCCTTCAAACGATTAAAGATGTGGCCTCCGGCGGAGAATTGTCGCGCCTGACTTTGGTGACCAAATCGCTGGTTGCGAGCGCGATTCCTTTGCCTACCCTGATTTTTGATGAAATTGATACCGGGATTTCAGGCGATGTGGCCCTGCGCATGGGTAATATCCTGCGCCAGTTGAGCAACCACCACCAGGTAGTGAGCATTACTCACTCGCCGCAGGTTGCTTCAAAAGCAGACGTTCATTATTTTGTTTATAAAAAAGAAAACGAAGACCGGACCGTTACACTGGTTCGGTCGCTGACGCCCGATGAACGGGTACGCGCCATCGCGACCATGCTGAGCCAGAGCCCGCCCAGCACGTCTGCAATGGAAAATGCCCGTGAATTGTTAAGTATGGTGTGATGGTGTCTAACATCTTACATCTAAAATCTAACATCTAAAAAAAACAGACATGGCAAATAACCTTTTACAAGGCAAAAAAGGCATCATTTTTGGCGCCTTAGACGAAAAGTCCATCGCGTGGAAAGTAGCCGAGCGCTGCCATGAAGAAGGCGCGCAGATTGTGTTGACCAATGCGCCGGTGGCGTTGCGATTTGGCCAGATCAATGAGCTGGCGGCTAAACTGAATGCGGAAATAATCATGGCTGACGCTACTTCAGTGGAAGATATGGAGAACCTGTTCAAGCGGTCCATGGAAATATTTGGAGGGAAAGCAGATTTTGTTTTGCACTCCATCGGGATGTCACTGAATGTGCGCAAAGGAAGAAGCTATACCGATCTGAACTACGATTTTATGCTGAAAACGTTCGATATTTCGGCAGTTTCCTTTCATAAAATGATGCAGACCATCTGGAAGTTGGACGCAATTAACGATTGGGGGTCCATTCTGGCACTGACTTACATTGCAGCCCAACGTGTGTTCCCGGATTACAGCGAAATGGCTGAATCCAAAGCGTTGCTGGAATCTTTCGGGCGTAGCTTCGGCTACCATTTTGGCACAACTAAAAAAGTGCGCGTCAATACCATTTCCCAATCGCCTACGATGACCACAGCGGGATCCGGCGTTAAGGGCTTTTCCGATTTCTTTGGGTATGCCGATAAGATGTCGCCGCTCGGCAACGCGCCCGCTGAGGCTTGCGCCGATTATTGCGTAACGATGTTTTCGGACCTGACGCGGTTTGTAACCATGCAAAACCTGTTCCATGACGGCGGCTTCTCGAATATGGGGATGAGTCCGGCATTGATTGAAGTGCAAGAGTAGTTGTGATAGTTATTGTTTTCTAAAATGAAGTTGGCAGTT
>JALHRK010000668.1 GCA_022841505.1 Saprospiraceae bacterium
AAAAGCGCTACAACTTCTTTGCACATCCAAGCGCTATAACTTCATTGCGGACAACACAGTCCGAAGTCCGTAGAGTGTGACGTTCCACACTTAGTTTTCCCAAACATGGAACGGCACACTCTACGGACTTCGCACTGAAGACTTCGCACTTCTGACTTTTCAGGACTTCGCACTGTTGACTTCGGACTAGAGTTCGTACATTTATTGCATCATTTTGACCCACACAAACTGCATGCAAGCACCCGACTTCCACCACTATCCCTTCGGCGACGTGCCGAAACGCCTGAACGATTTTTTCAAACCCGAAAAACGCGACATCGTGGGGCGTACCGAAGAACTGGCCCAAGTGCGCCGCAACCTGCTCGAAGGCCGCGCTACCGTGCTGGTAAATGGCATCGGCGGCATCGGAAAAACCACTGTAGCCCGCAAGTATCTGGAACTGCACTGGGACGAATATCGTCACATTGCCTGGCTGACGGTGGCTTCGCCGCAATCGCTGGACAACGATCCGAATCGCGTAGCCGATAAAGGTTACTCGCCTTTGCGCGACGCTTTCCTGCGCAGTTCGGTACTCTGGCAAAACCTGGGTATTGGGGCGGAGGTAGAAAAACACCTCAACAACAAAGACTTGGACAGCGCTTTTCAAGCCATCTGCCACCGCCTGGGGCAGTTGCAGGATTGCCTGCTCATCATCGACAACGCCAACGAAGCAGCGGACCTGCTGGAACACCGCCCCGCGCTCAAGTCGCTCAACGCCCACGTGTTGGTGACTTCTCGCGCCAGGCCAAAAGAATGGCAGATTGTGGAGGTAAACGAACTCCCGCTTCCGATGGCGGTTGAACTATTCCGGCAGCATTACGCACATCCTTCGCTGGATCAAACTACTGAAAATGAATTAAATACGCTGGTCGAAACGTTGTTGCGCCACACCCTGCTGCTGGAATTGGTCGGCAAATCCTCCAGCCCGGACGGCGCCAATATCCCTTTTTTGCGCCTGCTGGAAAGCCTGCAAAACCAGTCTTTCCACGACCGGTACCTGAACGAAATTCCGGTAGATGCCGGCGACCATGCCGATGGGCAAAACCTGCGGCGGCAGGCGAAAGTAGAGGACTATATCAGTCTGATTTTCAATCATATAAGTCATATGCGGGAGGATCTTTGCGATTTACTAAAAGCCATGACTTTGCTGCCACCCGCCCAAGCCTACAACCGGGAATTTCTGAGCGATCATTGTAAATTACTGGACATTGAATTCCTGCCGACACGTGCAGAAACGCTGGTGCAGTTGGGCTGGCTGAAAAAAGAAGCGGTACCGGAAGGTGGGATAGGTTATTCTTTGCACCCACTGATCTTGGATGTGGCTTTTAGGGAATTGGGGGTGACGGCGGAATGGGCGGATAAGGTGATTGAATATGTGGCCGGATTAATAGAATACGATGATCAGAATAAACAGCATAACTTTCAGGAAAAGCGCGATATGCAGCCTTTGGGTGATCATTTGGGCAAGTTGTTTTTCCATGCTGAAACGGGAAGCGTATCGTATTTACTGGATCACTTGGCAAGTTTGGAAAAGGTATATGGTTTTTATAAAAACGCCGCCAGGCTAGCAGAACAAGCACTGCATATCGCAGAGCAAAAATTATCAGAAAACATCATTTCTGAGCGTCAATCCAATCTGGGGCTCGTACACTCAGAACTGGGTGAATACGAGCGGGCGTGCAATTTGCTAGAAAAAGCGTTGTCGTCTGATAAGAAAAATTTCGGGCCGGATCATCCGACTGTTTCAATGAGCCAATCGAATTTGGCGACTGTTTATAAGAAACTGGGCGAATATGAGCGGGCGCGCGATTTGCTGGAAAAAGCGTTGAGACCCGCTGAGAAAAACTTCGGGCCGGATCATCCGTTTGTTGCGGTGGGCCAATCGAATCTGGCGATTGTGTACAGCAATTTGGGCGAATACGAGCGGGCGCGCGATTTACTGGAAAAAGCGTTGAGGTCTGATGAGAAAAACTTCGGGCCGGATCATCCGACTGTTGCAATTAGCCAATCGAATTTGGCGACTGTTTATAAGAATCTGGGCGAATATGAGCGGGCGCGCGATTTGCTAGAAAAAGCGTTGAGGTCTGATGAGAAAAATTTCGGGCCCGATCATCCGAATGTTGCGATTCGCTATAACAATCTCGCACATGTGTATTTTGCGGAAAAAAACTATCCGGCAGCCATAAAGGCCTTTCAGGAAGCTCTGCGTATTGTAGAAAAAACATTGGGAAAAGATCATCACTACTACAAAATGAGTTCCAAAAACCTGGAAGCAGCGCAGCGGGCAGCAGCGGGATAAATAACCAATGGCATTCAGGAGTTTCTGCAAAAAAGATCTGGGAAATATCCTGCTTCGCGTGTTCCTCCCCCGGCCTGCGGCCACCCCCTTCGGAGGCAGGGCCGCAGGCCGGGGGAGGAACACACGAAGCACCCTGTCCCCCTTCTCCAAAATCCAAGCCCGAAGCCTACTTCGCACTAACGACTTCGCACTTCGGACTCACCTCACTTCCCCGTCACGTTCATCGCCCGTTCCAGCCCAATCGTCACAAACGTTTTGATGACTTCCGATGCTTTTTCCAGGATGCGTGACAGTTCCGCTTTTTCGTCTTCCGACCATTTGCCGAGCACGTAGTTGACTTGTTTGCCTTTAGAAAAGG
>JALHRK010000669.1 GCA_022841505.1 Saprospiraceae bacterium
CTCCAACAGCAAAAAGATAGAGGACGTCGAAGATGTGGTGCAGACCAACGCGCAATATTTTCAATTGGCGGGTTATCAATGGCTGGCGGGCAGCCCCTCGTCGGCGTTGACTCAACCTGACCAGGTGGTACTCACCCGCAGCCGGGCTGCCGAATACTTCCCCGGATTTGAACCGGCACAGCTCATTGGCCAAACCATCACTTACGACGACACACTGGCCATTCAAATCAGCGGGATTGTGGAAGATCTCGGGTATCCCAGTAGCTTCATCGGGCAGGAATTTCGGCCATTGCCCAAAATTGAGACCGAAAAAAAATATTGGAGTGGCGTCAATTCTGGCAACCAGTTGTTTTTGCGCCTGGAAAAAAACGCCGACCCGGACGCTGTTTTAGCTCAATTTAACCGCCTTTCCAATGAAAATGTCGGCTCGGATCTCGCCAAATGGAACATGAGCCGCTGGCACGTGATGCAATCGTTGCGCGAGATACATTTCGGCACCGAATACGGCAGCCACATTCGCACCGCAAATAAAAAAGTATTGTTTGCTTTGATGGGCGTCGCTGGCTTCCTGTTGCTGCTGGCGTGCATCAACTACGTTAACCTTTCCACGGCTCAAATTCCACAGCGTGCCCGCGAAATCGGCATCCGAAAAACGATGGGCAGCAGCCGGAGCGCTATCTTAAAACACTTTCTGGTTGAGACCGCAGTGGTGGCCATTTTTGCTACCGTTGTCGCTGGGGGCTTGACCGCTGCGTTTTTTAACGGCTTTAGCGACCTGCTTCCAGACGATGTGCTCAAATTTGTAAATTATGGGCCAACGGCGCTGTTTTTGGTGGCGCTCATCACTGGCGTCAGCTTGTTGTCGGGCTTGTATCCGGGCTGGTTAATCACGCGGGCACAACCGGTACAGGTTTTGCGGGGGCAAATTGATTCCGGCGGAGGCAAACGGGCCACCCTGCGCAAAGGGTTGATTGTGTTTCAATTTGCAATTGCCCAGTTGTTCATTTCCGGGGCTATTGTGGTGGGACAACAACTTCAGTTCATGCTCAACAACGACCTCGGATTCAACCGCGACGCTGTGGTGATCGTGGAAATTCCCTGGGAATTGATGGAAAAGCCGGAATACAAAGAAAAGCATTTTACCTTGCGGGAAACCATCGAAAAATTGCCCGGCATTGCCAAAGTAGCGCTCGGGCAACCGCTGTTTGACAACTCTTTTTCGAGCAACAACCACGTTTACCACAACGAAAAAGGCGAGGCCATACAGCGCAATGCGTACCGAAAATACGCCGACTCGGATCTGATTCCACTTTACGAACTGCCTTTGCTGGCAGGCCGTAATCTGCTGCCCAGCGATACCGTCCGCGAATACATTTTGAACGAAAATGCGATAAAAGCTTTCGGTTTTCCCACGCCACAAGCCGCCATCGGGCAACTGCTTCAGGAAAGCGACGGGCCATCTTACCCGATTGTCGGGGTGGTCAGTGATTTTCATACCTGGTCTTTTGCTGACCCGATTGAGCCGTTGATCTTTATGACCGATCGAAGCCAGCTTAGTACCCTGAACATCAAATTGGCTTCCAATAAACCTGCTGACTGGAAATTGGTTATTCAAAACCTGGAAAAGGAGTGGACGCAATTCTATCCTTCGGCGCCGTTCGAATACGAATTCTATGACGACAAACTGAAAGTGGCGTACGAAGCGGAGACCAATATGGCCCGCATCATCAACTTAGCCACCGGGGTGGCCCTGCTCATCAGTTGTTTGGGGTTGTTCGGTCTGGCCGCGTTTATGGCGCAGCGCCGCACCAAAGAAATCGGCATCCGGAAAGTATTGGGCGCATCCCTTGCCAGCCTGATCAGTTTGCTGTCGAAAGAGTTTCTGCTGTTGGTATTGCTGGCTTTTGGCATTGCGATTCCGATTGTGTATGCCTTGCTCGACAAATGGTTAGCGCTTTTTGTTTATCGCATTGACATGCAATGGTGGATGTTTGCATTGACTGGATTATCGGCATTAGGCATCGCGTTTTTGACGGTGAGTTTTCAGAGTGTACGGGCGGCACTGGCGGATCCGGTGAAGAGTTTGCGGAGCGAATGATGGATGAGGCAGAGCCTCATAAATAGTAGACACGAGGCCGGAGCCTCGCGCCAGCAAAGGGTTCTTATGGCATGATGACGGTTCAATATGTCATAACAGCGACCCTTGAAGTCGCTGTTATGGCCAGGCGACCGCAAGTGTCGCCCCTACCGTGATTCCTGTGCATGTGCAGGCAGCAATCCGCGCCGGCAAACAAAACTTAAAAATCCTTCAAGATGTTTCGACACACCCTGTTGCTCATTTTCAGAAACTTCAAGCGCTTCAAAAGCACGTTTTTCATCAACCTGATTGGGTTGTCTTCCGGACTTGCCTGCACCCTGTTGATATACCTGTGGGTGAACGACGAGCTGAATTTTGACAAGTTCCACGCCAACGACGCGCAACTTTTTCAGGTCATCGAGCGCAGCGAAGAAAACGGGCAGGTCATCATCCATGAAGCGACGCAGGGGCCTTTGGCAGCTGCCATGGAGAAAGATTTGCCCGAGGTGGTTTCGGCGGTGTCGGTGATGTCGTTGGCGCGGGAAGGTATATTCCTGACCATGAAAAACGGCGATAAAACAGCGAAGCCGACCGGGATTTTTGCAAGCCGCAGTTT
>JALHRK010000670.1 GCA_022841505.1 Saprospiraceae bacterium
AAGTCCAGTTATCAGGCTTGGTTTTCAGATCTTCCAGTTTCTCCTTCAGTTTATGGTCAATGAGCGCCTTCTCGGCAGCGATGCGCGCGGCCACCAAATGGCGCCCCGTATCGGTGTCGTATTTCAATTTTCCGTTGACCGCGTTGGCGCGCAGGGTGGTTGATTCCAGGGTAGCCATGGCAAACACGTGCTCGTGTTCGTGGAGCAGGTAGTCGTAAGGGCTGCGGTAGGAAATGAGTTTCACCATGATTGGCGCCGTCTCGATAGCAATAAACAGCAGCGTGATGAAAAGGCTGGCATAAAGAATCGCCATGCTGTTGGCGCCCAGCCTCGAAAGCGCCTCCATGCGGGAAGCAAGGCCGCCGTATCCTTCACGTTTCAGGCTGGCGATTTCCGTTTGGATGGTCGTTTCCAGGCCCTTCACCGCTTTTTCTTTTTCCAGAATCATGGGTTGGTTCAAAGCAATGAGTTGATCCAACTCGGTTTGCGCCTTGTCGGCTTCCGCTTTTTTGGCTTTGTAAATGGGACCCAGGTTTTTTTGACCCGATCCGCCGGTGCCGTCGGCTTCTTCCACTGCTCGTTTAACGAGGGTGTCGCGGGCGGCCACTTTTAGGGCAATCTCTGATTTCAGGGTTTCTATTTGGGCGCGTTCGCCGGCAATCTGGGCTTCGTATCGTGCTTTCAGGCCGTCTTCCTGGGCCTTGAACACTTCTTGTTCCATAATCACCAATTCCGCCTGGATTTCTTTTTCAAAAATCTTCATTTCCAATGGCTTGGAAATCACCAACGCCAGCAAAACCGCCAAGGCAAGCCGCGGCATGGCTACCAGCCAGTCGCGCCACCAACTGCCATTGCTTTTCATGCTCATCACAATGTAGCGGTCGAGGTTGAAAATCATCAATCCCCAAACCAGCCCAAAGGCAAGCGCCGCGAAATACGAGTCGAATACCGTATAGAGCGCATAGCCCGAAGAAAAGAACGCGAGCACGCCGGTAAAAAACACGGTAGCGCCAATGCCGGTGTATTTATGGCGGTCAGAAGGGCATTTTTCCAGGATGGAATGCTCGACCCCCGAGCAGAACAGAAAGAAATTTTGGACTTTTGTCATGTGTCAGGTGGTTTGAAATCAGGTTGCAATAACTCCAAAAGACCCGGAATTATTGGTGGATTCTAAAATTTTTCGACGGGCATGCGGTGCAAGCTGATCAATGGATGTATCTCGCCAGCCGTCCCACACGTGCTACCGGCATTGCGTCCCGATGGGACGGCTGTTCTCGCGTCCCATACGCGATACCGGCATTGCGTCCCGATGGGACGATTCAAACTTGCAAATACCCCTTCAAACGCTCGCGCAAAATTTTCAGGGCCTTGCCCATTTGATTTTCAACGGTTTTGACAGAGATGCCCATTTGGCGGGCAATTTCGGGATAGGTCAGTTCCTCAAACCGGCTGAGCTGGAACACCGCACGGCATTTGGGCGGCAGGCCGTCAATGGCCTGGTGGATGCTCAGATTCAATTCGTTGTGCAGGAACACCGCCTCGCCATCGGCGCTGAAGCCGGCGGCTGGGGTCTGGGGTGTCAATTCCTCCTGATCGAAACGCTGGTTCCGGCGCAGCCAGGCTAAGGCTTCATTGATGGCCATGCGGCGCAGGTAGGCCGGAACGGAGGTGGTAATTTCAATTTGCGCCCGCTTTTCCCAAAAACGGACAAAAACTTCCTGAGAAAGGTCTTCCACCAGGACATGATCAGAAATGAAACGGCTGATGGTGCGGCAAACCAACCCATAGTGCTGCTGGAAGAGCACTTTGAGCGCTGTTGAGTCGCCTTGTTTGAAGCGACGCAACAAATCGTCGGGTATGTGTTGGTTTTCCTGCATTCGTAAAACGTCGGAGAATAAGTCCGGCAATATTAAACAAATCCCACCATCCGGGGCTTCACCCTTCGACAGACTGCCGAAAAAGGTAGAAGTATACCCATATTCAACGATTATTGCCGGAAGGCGAAAGATAGACGAAAGCAATGTGATTTACCGAACCGGCAATTTGCGGTAACCTCAATTTAACAATT
The DNA here is from genome assembly GCA_022841505.1 of Saprospiraceae bacterium. GTDB lineage: Bacteria > Bacteroidota > Bacteroidia > Chitinophagales > Saprospiraceae > JABWAJ01. Next base: position 2,069 of record JALHRK010000670.1, read on the forward strand.
TCAACTGCTGCGATAAGAAAATGGTAACGCGATATCAACCTGCTGCGCAACTTTTTTCGTTCATCCTCCATTTAGTTTCTGGTATCTGTTCTTTAGAATTTTCTAAAAACAAGGCGGACTAAAGCCCGCGAAACAAAGCACGCCGCTCTTCGTTTCGCGGGCTTCAGCCCGCCGTTCCTTAAAAAATGCACGAGTTCACGTTATTTTAAGCAAAGAAAAGATGATCCAACACTTAGTACGGGAAAACATCCTGCGCCTGACGCCCTACTCCTCGGCGAGAAGCGAATTCAAAGGCAATGCGCGGGTTTTTATTGATGCCAACGAAAACCCCTACGACACTGGCCTGAACCGCTATCCCGACCCCTTGCAGTGGAAACTGAAGGCGCAGATTGCCGCCTGGCGGGGGGTGAAGGCGGAGCATATTTTTCTCGGCAACGGCAGCGATGAAGCCATTGACCTGCTGGTGCGCATTTTTTGCGAACCGGGCCGGGATCACATCGTGATTGCACCGCCCACGTATGGCATGTACCAGGTTTCGGCAGATATTGCCAATGTAGCGGTGCGAAGCATTCCTTTGCTGAAAACCTTCCAACCCGATGTGGAGGCCATCCTGGCGCAGTCCG
>JALHRK010000671.1 GCA_022841505.1 Saprospiraceae bacterium
GGCGCCAGCGGTTGAGCAGTACGTCACCGACCCGGCAACTGAACCGGATCCGAAAAAGTGGTTGACGAAAGTGACGTATCCGCTAGAGTAAGCATACTTGCCTGAGAAACCTCGGCGTGTTTAAAATTTCGCGGAGTTTCATGGAGTTAAAAGGAGTTTCACGGAGTCTTTACATCTAAGGCTGCGAAACTCCGTGTTTACGCTGTGGAACTCCGCGTAAATTTTAGATCGTATACGGCCTTCCCTTACACCATATTACCGGAATTGAGTCTCGAAACACCAAATGCTCCCATAGTTCCGGACATAGCTATTTATCCCAAGTTCAAAATTGATGTACACCACGATACGATAAGACGTAAAGACCTTCAAAAAAATAAAATCACACCAATGTGGAAACTTTCCACATCCATCGTTAATAAGTTTTAACACCTTTTACCCGCAATTCCTTTTAGCTTTGTAGGCGGACAAAGACCATCGGTCAGCGCAACCAGCGACTCAGATTTTGTTCGGGAATTTGAACAAACTCTTATAAAAAACAGCAAACTACACGGAGCAATACCCACAGACTATGGCCGAAACGAACCAGCCTTCCAAGACGAACACCGGGATGCGCAATACTTCCAAAAAGCGCGGGGAAGACCTGTCGAACTATGTTTTCGGCAAAGTGCAGCCCCAAGCCGTGCCGTTGGAAGAAGCGGTGCTGGGTGCGCTCATGCTCGACAAAGAGGCGCTTTCGATCGTGTTGGACATCATCCGGGCGGAGAGTTTTTACGTGGATGCACACCAGCTGATCTACCGTGCCATGCTGCGCCTGTTTGAGCGCTCGCAGCCCGTGGATTTGCTCACGGTCATGGAGGAGTTGAAAAAATCGGGCGACCTGGAAGCCATTGGCGGACCCGCCTACCTGGCCGAACTGACCAACCGCGTGGCTTCCGCAGCCAACATTGAATACCACAGCCGCATCATTGCGCAAAAGCATATCCAGCGGGAACTGATCACGGTTTCCACCCAAACCATCCGCGACGCATTTGAAGACACCACCGACGTATTCCAGTTGTTGGACGACGCCGAGCAGGGACTGTTTTCCATTGCGCAGCAAAACATGAACCGTAGCTACGACAGCATGGGCTCTTTGGCCAGCAAAATGCTGAAACAGTTAGAGGAGCTACGCGGCAAAACTGACGGCCTCACCGGCGTGCCCACCGGCTTCACGGCCCTCGACCGCATCACGTCGGGCTGGCAACCCAGCGATTTGATTATTTTGGCGGCCAGGCCGGGTATGGGTAAAACCTCTTTCGTGTTGTCCTTGGCCAAAAACGCAGCGACCGATTTCAAAAAAGCCATCGCCATTTTTTCGTTGGAAATGTCGAGCCTGCAGTTGGCTTCGCGCCTCATTTCGATGGAAGCGGAAATTTCGGGCAGCAAACTCCGCAACGGGCAGTTGGAAGAATACGAATGGCAACAATTGCACAGCGCCATCGAACGCATCAGCGAAGCGCCCATTTTTATTGACGATACGCCGGGCATTAACATCTTCGAATTGCGCGCCAAGTGCCGCCGTCTGAAGATGCAGCACGACATTCAGCTGATCATCATTGACTACCTCCAGCTCATGAGCGGCAGCAGCGAAAACGCACGAGGCGGCGGCAACCGCGAACAGGAAGTGAGCGCCATTTCGCGCGCGCTGAAAGGGCTGGCCAAAGAATTGAGCGTGCCCGTCATCGCGCTGTCGCAGTTGAGCCGGGCCGTGGAAGTCCGGGGTGGGACGAAAAGGCCGCAGTTGTCAGATTTGAGGGAAAGCGGCAGTATTGAGCAAGATGCTGATTTAGTGAGCTTTATATATAGACCGGAATACTATCAGATCATGGAAGACGAAGAAGGCAATTCCCTCAAAGGCATTGCTGAGATCATCATTGCCAAACACCGCCACGGCGCACTCGATACGGTAAAGCTGCGGTTCACCGACCAGTTTGCGCGCTTTTCCAACCTCGATGACCTTAATTTCGACGACTTGCCGGGCGATACTTTTGAAAAACCATTTGCTCCGGCGAATATGAACGTCATTACGCGGCCTTCGCGGATGAATGACGACGAGGATATTCCATTTTAACAAACAAAACGATTTATAAAATGCTATTTTTGTATAAATAGACTAATTGTACGATATGCTTCAACCTCTTTTGCTATATATTGGCTATTCTAGTGACGACATCGCCTATTTAGAAGCATTGATCCGGCATCTTAAAGTTTTAGAACGTACCAACAAGGTCAAAATCTGGTACGATAAAAAAATCGAACCCGGCACAGATAGGAAACGTGTCATTAATGACAATCTACAAGCAGCAGATATCATTCTTTTATTAGTCAGCTCCAACTCTATTTCTTCTGATATTTTTTATGAAGAAGAAATGCCCGTCGCGCTGAAGCGCCACGAGGCTGGATCAACATGCACAATCCCGGTGATTGTGCTCCCCTGTCATTGGGAAGAAACTCCTTTGGGCGGAATTCAAGCCTTGCCCAGAAACGGAAAACCAGTATCAACTTGGGATAGCCCAGATAATGCTTATGCCCACATCGTACAAGAATTGGGAATTATAGTGGTTAATATTTTGGCGCAACAGGCTGCCAAACCAAAAGAACGACCTTATAATGTCCCTGCGGGCTATTATAAGCATGGAAACTCTGTGCATT
>JALHRK010000672.1 GCA_022841505.1 Saprospiraceae bacterium
AAAAGAAATCCATAAATGCCATCAAACTGGGCGTCTTCGTCTTAACAGGTTTGATTTTGCTCATTTTTTCGCTTTACCTGGTGGGCAAAAACAAAAGTATTTTCGGAACCCGGTTTGAGCTGAAAGCACATTTTAAAGATGTGAATGGCCTGCTGGTCGGCAACAACGTGCGCTTTTCGGGCATAGATGCCGGCAGTGTGCTGGACATCACCATCCTCAATGACACGGTGATCGAGGTGACCATGAATTTGAACAACTACATCAAAGGTTTTATCCGCAACAACTCGGTTGCCAGCATTGGAACGGATGGTTTGATTGGCAACCGGGTGGTCAATATTGAGCCGATGGGCGGCGACCAGCCCTTTGTAAAAGGCGGGGAAAGGCTTCCTTCCCGGGAAGAAGTCAACACCGATCAAATGTTGCAAACGCTGAGCCGCACCAATCAAACCGTCGCAAAAATTGCCGAAGAAGTGCTCGCTACAGTTCAATTGATCAACCAAAGCAGCGAATTGACCAGTCTCCTCAATGATAAAAGCCTATCACTCAACCTGCGCCGTTCGCTGGAAAACTTGTACAAAACAACCCAAAAATCCTCCATCCTGATGGACAATGCGCTCAGCACGTTCAAACTGGCTTCGGAAGGAAACGGGACCATCGCTACCTTGCTGACGGATACCACCCTCTCCACTGAACTTCGGCAGGTGGTGTCGCAACTAAAGACCCTGGAAAACAGTGCCGACCGGCTCGTAAAAGACCTGAACGGGGTCATTGAATCGGTCGGAAAGGACATCAATCAGGGAGACGGATCGGTGAATGCCCTGATGCGCGATTCGGTCATGGCCGACCGGCTTCGGGCAATCATCGAAAATGCAGAAAAAGGCACCGCCGCTTTTGCGGAAGATATGGAAGCGCTGAAGAGCAATTTTTTGTTTCGGGGGTATTTTAAGAAATTGGAGAAGCAGGCGGCGAAGGAGAAGAAAAAGGAGTAATTTTATAAATTGAAGCACCTCAGTGACACCCTAAATTTTCTTGCCCATGAAGGAACAAAGCAGTGTTAAGGATATCTTTTTCAAATTCCTGATGGAATATAAATATGATGAAAAGGATTTGGACTACACCTTAGTAGACAAACACATCCGTGTGTTGCAAACCTTATCAAGCATTGGCAATTCCGGGTTTAACTTATTTGATATTCATCAACGCAAGGTGCTGTTTTATTCTTCCAATTTTGGGCAATTGCTGGGCTATGAACGGACTGACTATGAAAAAATCGGGCAGCAATTTTTTATTGACAGAATCCACCCGGAGGATGCTTTGAATTTAAGTTTATTAAGTGTGTCTATTTTTAAAATATTCAATGCCTTTTCAAGTGAAGACAAACTGAGTCACAAAACAATAAGTGAATACAGAATGCTCAATGCCCAGGGAAAATACACCCGACTCATTGAGCAATATCAAATGGTAGAGCTGGATAAAAAAGGGCAGTTATGGCTTATGCTGGGTGTAGTAGATATCTCCTCGAATCAGGATGAAGAGGCCCTCAGTAAAGGCCAATTGCTGAATTTTAAAACCGGACAATTTATCTCCTTGGATGTTCCACAGAAAGCACAAATTGAATTGACCAAAAGAGAGCTCGAAATTTTAAGGCTTGTAAAAATAGGCTTATTAAGCAAGGAAATATCCACCAAACTTTCGATTAGTTTGCATACCGTAAATACCCACCGGCAGCGGTTTTTAGAAAAACTGGGCGCCAACAACTCCTTCGAGGCGGTGAATTTTGCTTCCAGATTTGGCCTCCTGGAATAGGGATACTGATAAATCAGTATTGTACATCTCTTAGATCCGGGTGATCTTTGTGTCATCAAAGAGCTCTTGGTTTCAACCCAATTTTATCATTAAACAGTGCGATCCGGGAATGTGCCATTCACCGGAAGGTAACACCTGTTTGCCATTGCTTAACCATCAACTTTTTTCATCATGAAAGCTGTAGTTTATAAAAAGTACGGTACTCCGGATGTTTTGGAATTAACCGACATCCCAAAGCCGAGCCCGAAAAAAAACGAAGTGCTGATTAAAATTCATGCAACCACCGTGACAGCTGGAGACTGGCGTTTGCGCAAAGCAGATCCTTTTTTGGCCAGGATTTTTAATGGCTTTTTTAAGCCTAAAAGGGTGAACATCCTGGGGTTTGAACTGGCCGGTGTCGTTGAAGCGGTCGGAGAAAAAGTGACCTCGCTTAAACCAGGAGATCCGGTTTTTGCCTCCTGCGGACTTCGGTTTGGAGGCTATGCGGAATACACCTGTTTGCCTGAAAATGAACTGATTGCCTTAAAACCATCCAATTTATCGTTCGAAGAGGCTGCTGCGGTTCCGATCGGTGGCCTGACGGCCTTGCGCTTGCTGAAACAGGCCGGTATTAAACCGGGCGACCAGGTTCTGATTTACGGCGCATCGGGAAGTGTGGGCACTTTTGCTGTTCAAATTGCGCGTGCATTTGGGGCGCAGGTCACGGCTGTTTGCAGTACTTCCAATGTAGAGATGATTGCTCAACTCGGCGCCAACCAGGTCATTGATTATAAAAAAGAGGATTTTACGAAAACCGAACACCGCTTCCATATCATTTTGGATGCGGTGGGAAAAACATCCAAAGCTGCATCAAAGCATTTATTAAAACCTG
>JALHRK010000673.1 GCA_022841505.1 Saprospiraceae bacterium
GAATGCCGTGGTTCCAGAAAATAGCATAAGGTGGCGTACCCTGGCTGATTTGTACAGAAATGCCGCCATTGGCATCGCCAAAACAATTCACCCCGTTCGCCAGGGTTTGAACGTCAATACGCATAAGCTCAACTTCCGCTGTGCCGGAAAATTGCCCTTCACAACCCTGATCGCTGAACGTTAGGATTTCGTAAAGCCCGTCTAAAGTACCCGGCAAGGCAAATGGCGAGGTCAAAATATCGTTGACGGGTGGTTGTACAACGCCATCTACCCGATAAATCAATTGCCACGGCGGCAACCCGGTGAAATCAACCCGAAGCCAGGCGGTATCCCCTTCGCAAACCCTGCCAAAACCAGAAAGTTCAGCTAAGGGCGGTTGCGTTGTAAACACAATTCCGGTATCCGACGCGCTATGGCCACATGCATCCGTGACGGTGACGGAATACGGCGCAGGATCCCCTGCAAAAACCGTAATGGAAGGCGTAATCGCCGCGTTGCTCCATTGGTAAGTGTAGTCGGGAATCCCGCCGGAAACTTCAGGCGTCCAAAACGCGGATGTATTTTGACAAACGGCGCGATCGGGCAAATCAACCAGCAAAGGAGGCGGGTCGCTGATGTACAGCACCGTCGTATCGGTGTAGCAAGCGCAGGGAATATCCAGTATAAAAATCAGGGACTCCTGCCCTTCTGCTTCATTGTCGTTCAGCACGTGAATCGGCACCGTTGCGCTGTTTTGTCCGGGCGGTATGGTTACAGAAACCGGTAAAGGCAGGTAATCGGATCCGGCAGTTGCCTGGCTGGTTTCCGAAACCCGGAACCGCACCGTCAGCGGAAAATCATCGTCATCGTCTTCTCCGCGTTCGAAGCGCACGAAGGCGTCGCTGCACCCTTCATAAGCAACGGTTTGACTTGCGCTCCCCTGCACGCCAAGGCTCACGCGGCCACCGAGGTTAAAACTCCCCGCTTCCAGAAAAACGGCAGAGTCGTAAAAATTATCGCCAACATCAGCTACCACAAACCGAATGTGGTAAGTCTCACAGGGAATGAGCTTCAACACGGCCGTTAAAGGGCGCGTAAACCCGTCGTATTCAATTTTCCCGAGGTGGGGGGTTGGCGCTGCGCCGCCGCATTCGCCGGCATCAGCGGGCAATTCGTTCCGGATGTAGTACGCGTTATTGGAGCTGTGGTTGATTGAGTTGATGGCCACATAGCTGGAAGTATTGGGCACTAAAGCTACATTGGTGGCGCCGTTGGAAAACGGGCCGGAAATGCCGGGGCCGCTGATAAAAAATCCAAACACGTCGTTGAAAATGCTGCCGACAAATTCGCAGTATTCTTCAGATGCAAAAACGTAGCGAAAGGTAATGAAGGAATCCAAAGGGATGAAATCAAATTCGATGGCAACTGCATCCACAACATTGGCGCCCGTCATGATATTCAGGTCGGGGTCACCTGTCCCATCTGCAAAATTGCCGCTTTTGTTGGACACCGTATTGGGCCCTCTTGCATTTTGAATTGGCCCCGTAGCTAAAATAATCCCCCGGTCCAGTCCGATAATTTCGCTGCCGTTTTCGAAATAGCCTACCCCGGTGGGTTGGCCGTTCCGCGTCACATTGGTGATGTTGTTGCAGGCGCCTTTGGCGAATATGTTTTTTACCAGAAAATCGGTCTGGTAAGTGTTGTCTGTCCGGATGCTTTGCGGGTTGGACTGCGCCAACAGCCAATGCCCACTGCCGGTAAGCAATGCCCAAACTACTGCGGTAAGCCCTGATGTCCGTACAATACGAAAGAGTAAATGCATGAGATTATTCATTCATTTAGAGCTTGTTCGGGAATTCATCAACGGGCTGCGAGCGGCAAATTTTGTTTTATACTACGTTGGATTTTTTCAAGATAGCTGCCGGCTATCTCTGCAAAATCCGCCTTGTCTAAAACAAAATTTCCTGGCTCTCGCTCCGTCATGAAATCCCGAACAAGCTCTTAGGAGCAAAGCAAGGGTAGAAGGTAAATTGCTATTTTTCCGGCCAGGATAAGACGTTTCAAAAGTAAAGATAATTTTCCAAAACCGATGTCTATTTTTGAGGCCGCAATAGCTGGCATTGTTTATGAAGCGTATAGACGAATTCAGGATTTACTACAACCACACCATCCACCCGGAGTTGATGCGTTTGGAACGCAGTCGCAAACGCCTGCTGCGGCTGCTTTTTTTGTCCGGACTCCTCATGCTGGCGTCCTTAGCATTGGGGCTGTACCTGCGCATCGCCCCGCTGACCTTAGCCATGATGATTCCGTTTGCGCTCTATTCCGGCTATTTAGTCAACCGCATCCGGCGCTTTCTGCGCACTTTCAAGCCGCATATCGTCTCCCTGATCCTTGATTTTATTGATAACGAAGTGAATTACGGAACCTTATCCTACGACTCGAAAAAATTCATACCCAAAAGCCGCTTTTTTGAAAGCAAATTGTTTGCCACCAAAGCGCAGTTTTACCTCGGTGAAGATTACATCAAAGGCAAAGTAGGTGAAATGGATTTTGAAATGAGCGAATTGGATGTGCGTGAAAACTCAGCCATGAGCGCCAAATTAGAACCGGTGTTCCAGGGCGTCTTTCTTTGTGCGCTGTTTAATGAACCAACAGAAGGCTCCTTAGCCGTATGGCCGCGTAAAGAACGGCGTT
>JALHRK010000674.1 GCA_022841505.1 Saprospiraceae bacterium
ACCCTTAGCTGGCAAAATTGGATAAAAACCGCTAACCAGACTGGCCAGACCGGAAACATCACTGAAGCAATTTCTTACAGATGGTTGAACAATGCCTGGACACTTACAGCGAATAGTGTGCGCAGGCTACTCAGTTATAATTCAGAAGGGCAAATTTTGGAAGAAATTTATACAAAGTGGAAAACAAGTACTTCAAGTTGGATCAATCAGCAAAAAACAACCTGGGAGTACAATGCTTCAGGTCAAACAACAGACCATGCCTTATATATTTGGGAGGTTGATGCCAATGAATGGCGAGGCATTTTGAGATCCTCACATACTTACAATACAGATACGACTTCAACTATTGATTACAATTGGGAGGAAAACGGAAGCTTTTGGAAACCAGATCAGCAGCGTATTTCCACCATTAATGCAGATAGTTCAAAGGCCACCACTCAATTATTTTACTTCGACACTGTGCTGGGAGACTGGTTTTTTGAGCGCATCACCGGTGAATCTTTATTTACCTACACACCAGAAGGAAAACTGAGCGAAACTATTACATCGGGCTGGAGGGGTGAACCTTTCAATGCTTTGACCTATTCCACTAAAACAAATTACGCTTACGATGAAGCCGGCAATATCATTCATTATGCGCTTTATAATTGGAATGCTTTTATTGAATCCTGGTACAATGTGACACAGGAAATAAAGGCATACGACCTTACCTGGGATACAGCCGGTCTGATCTATCTCCCCCAGTTCTATTCGTACCTTTTTGAACCGGGTAAACTAATTTCTTTTGAGCTATATTCCCTGGATCCGGTCGGCAACAATTGGCATTTAGAATTCAATTCGTATTACTACTTCTCTGAATTCATCACCGCCACCGATGAAGCACCCGCATCAGAAGCCCTAAAACTCTTCCCCAACCCCGTCAGCAATCTGCTCACACCCGGCGCAAACGCCCCCCGCGCCTCCAGCTACCAAATCACCGACCTCAATGGCCGCGTTTTGCAGCAGGAAAAAACCTGGAATGGTGATGGGATTGACGTCAGTCGGCTGATTCCGGGCAGCTACGTCATCAGATTGATTGAAGGCAATCGGGTGATTACCGGGAAGTTTGTGAAGTTGTAACGAAAATTTCAATGTAGAGGCGGTTGGTTATTGATGATAGATGATTGATTAATGATGATTCAATTGATGATGGAAGGCCTACTCATTTCATGTTTGTGGGTTTTGTCCATCATCAATTATCAATCATGTAATTATCAATCATCAATAAAAAGTAAATGATCCATGCTCATTGGGGGTGATCATTTCATAGCCGGCAGCATAAAAAACGACCTTCTGCCCGGCCAAACGAACCATACCTACATTCCCTGAACATCCCCGCTTTTGGTTTCCATAAAAATCAATACATTGTGGGGCAAAAGCCTTCCCTCGGGCAACTGACTACATACCAAACAATTCGAAATACCAGGCAATGAGCATCGTCATGGCCACAATGGGATACCTATCCCGAACAGTGAGCAGTTTTATTACCGGTTTTATTGCGTTGGCGGCGTTTTTTACGGGCTTGTACGTGTACCAAAACCGATGGGAAGAAGTATCCGGATTGCCGGTACTGGAAGAACTGACCGATGCGTATCGCGAAGGCCTGAACGTGTTGGGGCGCTATTCCAAAACGGCCATTCAGGATTTTTATCACTTAGAAGTTCCGGAAGGCGACGCCACGGAAGTCCGTTCGGGCAACTCCCTATTCAACAACAGCAAAGCCCTCACCGTCCAGCTTTCGTGGGACAAAGCCCAGGTGCTGGAAAAACTGCGCGAAGCCGGGTTTAACAAAGGCAAAATGCGGCAGGCCGTCCGCTATGTCCAGTACATAGATACCTACAAAAACTTGGCCCTCCGCGACATGTACCACTCCAAAGTACCCGCCAGCATCAAACTGGCGCAGGGCTTGCTGGAGTCGGCAGCCGGCCAGTCGAAACTCACCCGAAACAGCAACAACCACTTTGGCATCAAAGCCCGCCACCGACCCTCTGCCCAGCAAAAAATACGCGCCGGCCGTTCAGGCGATCTGCACGATGGCGACTTCACCTACGCCCAACCTGCCGTGGGGGTATTCCGCTCGCACGACGACAATTTTTACGACCGCTTCGAGGTTTACCAATCTTCCGGCGACAGCTACAGCCGCCATACCCAGTTGCTGACCCGCAATTGCAAAATGGGCAACAAAGGCTGTTACGGCTGGATCTGGCAGGCATTTCCCGTTGGCGGCCCCTGCGATATCCGCGAAGCTGCGCAAGCTTATGAAAACAGTTCCGGGTTTTCGCCAGGAGATTTCTTCAGCGGCGAAACCTCCCTACCCTACTACGCGGCTTGTGCTGCCGGCCTGCGCATGTCGGGCTACGCAACCAGCAAACGCTACCATAAAAACATTTCATACATCATTGAAACCTACGAATTGTGGCGGCTGGATTTTGATTTGATCAGAGCGATAAAGTGAGGATTTGAGGATTTGAGGATTTGAGGATGCGAAAACAGAACGAACAACGATCAACAACAACGATCAACTTTGAATATGCGGGGAAGGGAGAACAGAACGAACAACGATCAACCAACAACGATCAACTTTGAATATGTGGGGAAGGGAGAACAGAACGAAAAACGATCAACCA
>JALHRK010000675.1 GCA_022841505.1 Saprospiraceae bacterium
AAAAGCTGCGTATTTACAACAGGCCATGCAGTCGTTGGTCAAGGCTGGCGTTCCGGGTTTCTCCATGGCGGTTTATTCCGAAGAAGGCTGGTGGACCGCCTCTGCGGGTTTTGCAAAAATTGAAGACCAAACGCCGATGCAGGCCTGCCATTTGCAATACCTTCAAAGCATTGCAAAAACGTATATGGCGGTTGGCATTTTGAAATTGTACGAGCAGGGCAAAATTGACTTAGATGCGCCCATGACGCGCTACTTGCCTGAAAAATACAGTCGTTATATTATGGATGCTGAAAAAGTCAGCGTGCGCATGCTGCTGAACCACACCTCCGGCATCCCGGAATACAATTCAGCGCCAGCGTATGTTTCCCGGCTGCTCCAGCACCCTGATTATGCCTTTACGCCCGAGGAATACCTTCAATACATCGAAGGGAAACCCCTTAGCTTCGAGCCAGGTAGCCGTTATTCGTACCGCAATACCAATTACGTACTTTTGGCCCTGATGGCCGATGCTTTGACTGGAGACCATGCTCAATTCATAGCCGAAACCATTTTTACGCCGTTGGGTTTAACCCAGACTTTTTACCGAAATAATCCCGGTTATTTGAATTATCCCAACCTGATTAACGCCTATTGGGATCGGTACAGCGACGGGATTTTGGAAAATGCCTCTCAACTGCAACGCAACAATGTAGCTGCATTGATCGGGGATGACGGCATTGTGGCGACACCTGTTGATGCGGTAAAGTTTTTAAAAGGATTGATGGAAGTAAAATTATTTGCTCCGGAAACCCTTGACATCATGAAGACCTGGGTTAAAGACAGGGAAGGAAATTTCGCATATGGCCTGGGATTGGATCACGCTACTTTCCGGGGGCAAACCGCATACGGACACAGCGGCGGCGGCATCGGAGCCGGATGTCAGTTGTACTATTTTCCTCAAAAAAACCTGTACCTGTTCATGGGGATTAACCTGGGAACGGTTACGGAAAGCCCCATCCATAAGGCCGCTGAAAAGACGTTGGATGAGATTTATGGAATTTTGTTGAAATAGCGGGCAAGGGGCAAGGGGCAAGGGGCAAAGGGCAAGAGGCAAACACGCAATTTCTGTGTTTACTAATTTGCCAATTTGCCCCTTGCCTCTTGCCAATTTGCCCCTTCATTACCTACTCACCTCCGTTCCATCAAAACAACCCGTTTCACAACAGCGGGCCATCCCTTTGATTTTGCTGCGATCAGGTAAATACCGGCCTGGAATTGGGAAAGATCAAGGCGCTCCGTGTGGCCGTCTGCCGGATTCAAGTTCAGCACCTTGAGGGTTTGCCCTTGTACATTGCTGATTTCGAGCTGTACTGAACGATCTGCAAATGCCTGCAGGTTGAGGGTCAGTTCGCCCGTTGTCGGGTTCGGATACGCCTGAAAATCCGGCGCTTCATATTCGACTACAGAGCCGGTTCCGGGTGCGACCAAAGGAGCAATCGCGCCCGTGATCACCACCTGGTCAAAAACTGCGGTGGTGACTACATTGGCATTGATGCTTTCTGAAAACAACCCAACCCGGATGCACCCGGCCATGCTGATGGTTGTTGAAAAAGCAAAATTCCAGTTCACGCCATCCATCGAAGTGTATCCCGAAAAGTTGGGGCCATTGCGCACCAAGCGCAGCCAGGCGTCCTGGCGGAAGAGGTTCAGGTTGTTGACCGCACCATTCGTCATTGTTCTGATTTCGCGGCGGATGTTATTTGAAAACTGCGTTTTCAGGGCCACTTTTTTGGAACCGGACGCGGTTGTTTCCCGCAGGGTTATACCGGCCCAACCTCCCCCGTTTACCCCAACTACCCGGGCAACAATTTCTCCGTTGCCGCACAGCTGCCGGGAAGCAAGCCGAAGCACATCTGCCGAAGCCGTTGAAAATCCGCTGGCGGTCAGGGTAAATTTTTGACCGGAACAAGGCTGAAAAGTATTTGTGCCGTTGGCATTGCCTACATTGCCGCCGCTAAAACCTGCTGGCAATGCTGTGCCTTCCTGCACCGTAATTTGTGCCGTGCAAGTCGCTGTATTGCCGTTTCCGTCGTCCACAGTCACGTTCACCGGGATGGTTTGGCCTACTTGAACACAACTGACCGTTTCGGGGAATTTGCCCGTTATACTTATCGTACCACAGTTGTCGGACGAAGCGCCAAGATCGAGTACATCATCTGTAGTGAGGGTATAATTGCCGGTGGCGTCAAGCGTAACCGTTGTGTTCCGGCAAACCGGAGTGGGTGGCACCACATCCACGCCGGCAGGAACAAAAGCGGAAGTGGTCTCGGAGCAACCGGGAGCGCCAGTATCGGTTACCGTGATCGCGTAGGCGCCATTGGGCAAACCAGTAAAGACACCGGAGTTGTTATTTTGATTGATCGGACCGGAGATCGCATAAGACAGTGGCCCTGCACTCGTCGTTGCGGTCACCGTAATACTTCCGTCATCAGCATTGGGGCAACTTTCGGGTGTTGCAACGACATTGGTGATGACTAAGTCGCAGCAATCGCCTTCTACTGTCGGACCGGTCTCTTCATCAATACAAGCGGGGTTGTCTGTAAAGTTCATTTGAATGACCGTTGGCGTGCCGTCTGCTTTCAATTGCACATTGTTGAAAATGTGCGAATTGCCGACAATCTGGTT
>JALHRK010000676.1 GCA_022841505.1 Saprospiraceae bacterium
AACGGTATTTTTTCAGCGACATCCCGGCGCAAATCACGGCTCGCACGTTCGATAATCAATAAGGTATGCGGCACAGTCAATTCGAGCAACGGCTTTTCAACATTCGGATGATAACAATGCGCAACGGTTTGCAGCGCCTTCTGCCCCAGTTCCGGCACCCATGTGCCGTCTTCAAGAGGCCAATCCTCCGGATTACAAGTTTCCGCCAATGCTTCGACTTTTCGCCACACGACTTCCGCACTCGGCGGCCAATCCGGGTTAGGCTCGGTAACCGTATCCGTTAGTAATTGTCGTTCGCGCCGCACCAGCCATTGCTGCAAACCGTAACCCAGACCGCCGCATACCACCATCGCAATCAACCAAACCTGTAAATTGCCGCTCTGCCACAACCACAACATCCCAAAGCCAAGCAATGCCAGCACAGGCAATACCAGCAGGGTAAGTACCAATAATCGTAACGGATCAACAGCTGGAAGCGGTGCTTTCATTCCGATTTACCCCGCAAACGCTCCTTAAGTAGCGATGCACCGCGTTCCAGTTCATCCGCATAGATGCGTCGCAATGCCTCAGGATCGACATTCAAACCATCCTTGCGCCGGACAAAGAAATAAATGGCTGCTTTTCCTAATGCATACGTAGTCGCACCGCTAGAACTGGCACCCCACACTGCACCCACCGTTTGTCCCCAGAAAGGAATCACTTTAACCACCGCCCGGCTGAACAACCGTAGCAGATAACTGGACGCAATCCCCGCACCCATCAATCCCAAAAATTCTGTTAGGGTGCTTTTATCCCAGCGCTGCCCGTACAGAATCGCCAGGCTATGTAAGAGTTTGGCCTGAACCGCCGACACTGCCACCAGATCCACCACCGGCAAAGCACCCAGACCTGCCGCTGCAAGCGCATAACCCGAAATTTGCTGGTGTGCAGAACGCGCATACAAGTCATGCACTTCTTTATCGCCACTAAGCTGCTGTTGCAAGCCTAACGGCAAAAGTGACTCAATCGCCTGCCACAAGGCTTCCAAGCCATAATCCGGTGGCTCCAACCCATCTTCCGGCAATGTCAAATCAACCGCCACCCAGCACATCGGAGCAAAACCCGGTAATTGCTTCAAAGCATCCCGTTGTGCCAGCAAAGCACGGCGCAAATCGAGCGGAATAGTTTCCGGTAAGGGATCCTCGGCATAAGGCCACGGATGAATATGTCCGCATCCATTGGGATAAAGCTCATGCAAACCGGTTTGCACAATTAGCAAAGGCCATTCGGGATGCCGCAGCCGGATGGTATGTAGCACATCAAATACAGCAGTCTGATTAACGTCAGCAACTTTCATCACAGCAACCAGCAAATGCGCCTGAGACTCGCAATATTGCATATCATCGCTCGGATCATAGGAAACTTCTCCCAAGCCGCGCGTATCCAGAAACCTGACGATCGGTATGTCGGCTGGAAAATCATAAAAACGGGAATTACGCGTGCATGGTTGAAATCCATTGCCGATCTCGGCCGCTGCGCTACCGGTCAACGCCCGGATAATCGAGGTCTTGCCCGCCTGTGTTTTGCCCAACAACCATAATACCGGCACCGGCATCTTGGCACGCGCTTCGCGCAAAGATGCTTCCAGCAACGACTTATCAACACTGGGTTCCAGCAGCGCTGTGCGGAGCTGCTCCCAGTAATCTGTCCAGTTTTTTAGATCGCTCAGTTTCATCACCCTGCCATCTTATCATCAGTGCATCGCGGATTTAAGTTGGAATAATCACTTATTGATCCATGATTCACCGAATTAATTTTTGCTTCCAATGAAATAGAAGGCATAAAGCATCTTATTCAAACAGTATGACCGGATTGGTGTACTGCTACGATAGCCGTTGGTAGAAGAGGTTACGTGGAAAATTAATCACTGCATTTGAATACAAAGGAAATTATTTATGCGCCACACGAAAAACACACAAAGCTTTTTATCTTTGACCGCCGCTTTGGCACTCTGGGCTACAACACCTGACCATGCCACTGCCGGCATGGAACCATTTGTTGGAGAAATAAGCTATGTCGCATTTAATTTTGCACCGGAGGGGTGGTTCCAATGTAATGGACAAACGCTGCCCATCAACCAGTACGCAGCACTTTATTCATTACTGGGCATCACATACGGTGGAGATGGCGTCACTAACTTTAAACTGCCTGACATGCGGGGTAAAGTACCGGTGCACCAAGGACAATCGCCAGGATACTCAAACTTCACGATGGGCCAAACCAGTGGCGCTGAAAATGTTACGCTCACAGCCACGCAACTGCCAATACATTCGCATCCAGCTACTGCAGTTTCCACATCCACTTCTGCGGTTGCCCCCGGCGCTAGCGCAACCTCTACACTCAAAGCTGCCAATGCAACGGGCGATATGACTACTCCAGGTAGCAATGCAATTGCCACATCGTCTGCCGCCCTTACCAAGATATATTCCTCCACGACGGCACCAAACGTGAACATGCACACTGGCTCCATTGAAACTACTCTGAGCGGTGTTAATGTGACGACCACAACCAATACAGCGGTCACAGTAGGCAATACCGGAAGCTCTCAGCCATTCTCAATCATGCAGCCCTATACAACGGTTAACTGCATTATTGCCTGGCAAGGCGT
>JALHRK010000677.1 GCA_022841505.1 Saprospiraceae bacterium
ACCCACTTTGCATGGTAACCGGCTTACCCGAACCATCATCGCCGGTTAACGACAGGGACATTGGAAATCCAAAAAAATCCACCTGGCTGGTATTGCCACCTAAGGAATTTTGTTCTATTGTTTTAATCTCGGGGTCTATTACCCAGGTCATCTCAATAAAATCGTATAAGGTATGGTAGTCCCAGCCATCATTTGTCCCATTTGGAGAATTTGGGATGCCGTTTTCTCCTACCACAAAATACAGTGGATTGTCAAATGAGAAATACAAACGCAAACTCGCCAATCTGGGGAGTTGGATCGTTTGTGTATCACTGTTAATTTCAATCGAATAGGAGGTTTTAGAAGAGGGTGTACAAAGCTCAACTGTTCCGTCAACGTTGCTTAAATGATACCATTTATGCTCTGGATTGTCAGCATCGGTCGTACCTCTTACATCAATGTATAATTTTTGACGTCCGGTTTGATTGATAATGGTTACCGGGATAAGCTCCCGGCCAATGTTATTTTTAGGATAAGATGGTTGGCTCATGATATTGTAGTTGTCATAACTGGGTTTCCTTTACGGCAGCAATATAGTGCTTATTTTTATACTGCGTAATACGAATGTAAAAAAATTTACACGCATTTGTTTTTCTAAAATCCAAAATTTTCAATTGGTCTTTTGGCTTTTACCCAACAGATATGCGTTGGACGGGTATAGGTCCGTCCGCCCTCACCGCTCCAACAAAACATTCGCTTTTATCACTGTAGCCAGAAACGTAGTTGGAAGCGCTGCTACCGGGTATATCCCTGAAAACGTCAGGCAGGGCAGACTAGTCAAAAAAGCAAGCAACAAACACCAATGTACTTCGTGTTGGGTATACAACAACTATTGTGAAAGTAGTTAAAAGTTATAAAAATTTATAAATCAATTAATTATGTCGGTTAAATTATGATCTTGTAGTAGTCAAATAAATGTTTGATGAAATATTTGATGAGGTGTGATCCTTTTAGCTACTGATTTGTGGGGTTACATTTGACCTAATGCTTATAAGTGAAAAACCGAAAGAAAAAAAAGAAGGGTGTTCGGGATAGAAAAAAATATTTGCCGAATACAATGATTCACCTTATAAAAAATGGTAATGAAAAAAACATTACAAACACTGCTTATTTCCTTTTTCGCCATATTAGCTACGGATTTTTCCTTTGGCCAGGTTTTTACGCTAACCCAAACCCATACTGATGCTACAATAGGGCTCGACAGGAAAGCTTGGAATGGTGGTTTAGGCAATACTTCTTTACACAGCGATGGTTATGCCCATGATTTCACATTGCCGGCAAGGACAAATCCTTGTCAACGGATTGCAAGTATAAGCGTGGTGATCAATCGTACAGGCTACACGAATAACGGTACTTGCCCCTCCGGAGCGATCTATTATAATCTGTTTTATGGATGTGGCACCTACAGTGGCGGTGCTACGTGTTCGCCGCCGCCGGGGCCGGGGCCTAATCTGATCGCAGAACCTAATTTTCCTCCTCTTCCTCTTACAACCCCTCCGCCATTTAACTTTGGAAATCCTTTGGGCAGTCCCATTAATCCTACTATTGTACCAGATTTTGGAGGAAATTTAAGTGTAGACATCATACCTGTTTCTACTCCTGGTTGCAATGCTGTCGCCAATGGCCATATAAGTTGTCAATATACCATAACGGTTACTGTGACTGTGACGTTGAACGCCCCTGTTACCCCGGCACTCACTTCTATCGGCCCCTTCTGCGCCAACGCGACGCCTACCGCCCTGAACACCACCCAGAGCGGCATCATGGGCTCCTGGTCGGGTCCGGGTGTTTCCGGAAACTCCTTCAACCCTGCGACTGCCGGTGCAGGCAACCACACGCTGACCTTCACGCCGAATGCAGACCAATGCGCCAATGTCAATACGACATCCGTAACAGTGAACGCTTTAAGTACCCCGGCACTCACTCCCATCGGCCCCTTCTGTGTCAGCGCCTCGCCTACCGCCCTGAACACCACCCAGAGCGGCATCACGGGCACCTGGTCGGGGCCAGGTGTAGCTGGTAATTCTTTTAATCCTGCGACTGCCGGTGCAGGCAACCATACGCTGACCTTCACGCCGAATGTGGGCCAATGCGCCAATGTCAATACGACGTCCGTAACGGTGAACGCTGCAAGTACTCCGGCGCTCACTTCCATCGGGCCTTTCTGCGCCACGGATGCGCCTAGCGCCCTGAACACCACCCAGAGCGGCATCATGGGCACCTGGTCGGGGCCGGGCGTTTCCGGAAACTCCTTTAATCCTGCAACTGCCGGTGCAGGCAACCATACGCTGACCTTCACGCCGAATGTGGGCCAATGCGCCAATGTTAATACGACGTCCGTAACGGTGAACGCTGCAAGTACTCCGGCGCTCACTTCGATCGGGCCTTTCTGCGCCACTGATGCGCCTATCGCCCTGAACACCACCCAGAGTGGCATCACGGGCTCCTGGTCGGGGCCGGGCGTTGCTGGTAATTCTTTTAATCCCGCAACTGCCGGTGCAGGCAACCATACGCTGACCTTCACGCCGAATGTGGGCCAATGCGCCAATGTCAATACGACGTCCGTAACGGTGAACGCTGCAAGTACTCCGGCGCTCACTTCCATCG
>JALHRK010000678.1 GCA_022841505.1 Saprospiraceae bacterium
GTTGCGCAGTGCATTCGATCCTTTCTTCTCCGCACTGCACGAAGGCTTGAAGCGTCTCGACAAGACCGTGCGCCAGCACGAAAAACAGCAAACCGAACAGGCGCTGCGGGAAGGCAAGCGCACCGCAACTGACCGCAGAACAAAAGCACTCAAATCCGCGTTGGAAGAACTGCGCCAGGATGTGAATAACGCGGAAATTTACTTTCAGCATATACACTGGCTGCAGGAACGATTTCCCAACGCGCAATACGAAGACGTCACCGGCCTGTGCAAACTGGCCACACTCGAGGAAATCAAAGAGCAGGATTATTCGCTGAATCCGGGGCGCTATGTCGGCGTGGTGATTGAGGAGGATGGCAAGAGCGAGGAGGAGTTTATTGCTGAGTTGCTGGCGATGAATGATGAACTTTCGGATTTGAACAATGCTGCAAAAAGACTGGAATCTGTGATTGCTTGCAATGTCGCGAAAATGGTGGGTGAGTAATGAAGGCATGGGCTACAGATAAACTTGGAAGCCTATGTCTCAAGGTGTCATCGGGCGGCACACCGTTGAGATCAGTTCCCGAATATTACGAAAATGGCACCATTCCCTGGATGAAAACAGGTGAGGTTAAGAAAGCGGTTATATACGATACTGAGGAAAAAATTACTGAGGTTGGATTTGAAAACTCTTCAGCTAAGCTTGTTCCAACAAACAGCGTGATTGTGGCCATGTACGGTGACGGCGATACTGCCGGAAATGTTGCTATCAACAAGATTCCTCTTACGACAAATCAAGCGTGCTGTAATTTCACGCTTGATTCAGAAAAAGCGCATTACAGATTTATCTACTTCTATCTCAAGGGTAGTTATAACAATCTGGTCAATCTTAAGCTGGGCGGTTCACAGCAAAATCTTAATGCGCAAAGCTTGAAGAGTTTTCCAATAACCCATCCTGAAGTAGAGGTGCAGAAGAAAATCGCCGCCATCCTCTCCGCTTATGACGAGCTGATCGAAAACAACCAGCGGCGCATCGCGCTGCTGGAAAAGATGGCCGAGGAGATCTACCGCGAATGGTTTGTGCGACTGCGCTTTCCGGGTCACGAGAAGGTGAAGAAGGTAAAAGGTGTGCCGGAAGGTTGGCAACGGACAAAAGTGGTAACCCTGACAAGTTATTTAAAGCGAGGCGTTGCGCCACAATACGATGATCTTGCTGAAGGCTTCGCAATCAATCAAAAGTGCATCCGAGATGGCAAGCTAGATCTGAGCTTTGCTCGCCACCAATCGAGAGATGTGTCTGCTGATAGACAAATCAGATTTGGTGATGTGCTCGTCAATTCAACTGGGGAGGGTACACTAGGTCGTGTCGCTCAAGTGCTAACTCAATTATCAAACTGCATTGTTGATTCGCACGTTACGATAGTTCGCCCAAAACATAATGTTCCAATTCACTATTTCGGGATGACACTAAAAGCATGGGAAGTGCATTTTTCCACTATGGGGCGAGGCGCTACCAACCAAACCGAGCTCTCGCCTACAGTGATAGGTAATATTGAAGTTACAATGCCATCAAAGCCATTACAGGATGTATTCGAGTCACACGCAGAGCCATTGTTTGCACAAATTACATATCTGACAGCACAAAATGAGCGCCTTACCAGAATGCGCGATTTGCTTCTCCCCCGCCTCATCTCCGGCAAACTTTCCGTCGAACAGCTCGACATCCGATTCCCACCCGGTATGGAGGAATCGGCCTGTGTTTGATTACATCATCAAACGCAGCCGCAAACCGCTTGTCATTTCGACAGCATGGAGAAATCCTGTATTGCGGCCCAGATTCCTCACTGGCGTTCGGAATGACAAGCGTGCCGGTTGGAATGGCAGGACACAGGAATGGCGTGAAAGCGTTGTTGCGATGGACTTACAGTGCCCAAGGGTTGAACACTTGCGGGTACAGCGTGAAGTCCTGCACGTTGCGGGTGACCACGGTGAGGCCGTGGCATTGGGCGGTGGCCATGATCAGGCCGTCCATCACCGGCAGGGGTTGTCCGGACAGTTCGGCACGTGCAGAAATTTGCGCCCAGGCATGCAGCGCGGCGGCATCGAGCGGCAGGATGCGCCCCGCGAAACGCTGTTCCACCTTGCCCAGCCAGGCGGTGAGCTTCTGGCTGCGGCGCGGATCGGATGCGCGCAATTTGAGGATGCCTTTCTCGATTTCCCCCAGGCTGATGACGCTGATAAACAAACTGGATTCATCCTGTTCGTCCAGCCAGCGGATGACTTCCGGCGCAGGCGCCTTCCAGACATATTCGGACAGTGCGCAAGTGTCCAGCAGCCAGCTCATAGCACAATGGCGCGTCCCGTGTCACGGCTGCGGGAAATATCCAGATCATCCGCAGCGAGACCGGGTTGCAGCAGCGCATCGGAGAGTTTGCCTTCACGGCGGGTAAGGCGGGCGTATTCCTGCGCCGACACGACCACCGCCGCCGGTTTGCCGTGCACGGTGACCGTTTGGGCATTGCCGCTGACTGCTTGTTTGATGAGTTGGCTGAAATTGCTTTTCGCTTCTTGCAATTGCCATTCTTTATGCATGATACCCTCCAATTATTCTGGTCAGACTGGGCAGAATTTAGCACAAAGCGGATGGATTGGCTATGTTCC
>JALHRK010000679.1 GCA_022841505.1 Saprospiraceae bacterium
GGACCAGCGGAGACGTGGGCGGCGCAAACGGAGGCGCGAATTTCCCGCCCTGCAACGCCGAACCAACCGACGTTTTCACCATCAACGCAACCGGATTTTCTACCTCCAGCAGCGATAAACTACATGCGGTTTACCAGGAACTTTGCGGCAACGGCGAAATCATCGCCCGCGTTCTCAACGTTCAAAATGGCGGCTGGGCTGGCATTATGCTCCGTGAAAACCTCGATCCGGGTTCCAAAAAAGTATCGCTCAAAACGCAGCTGACCCCTTCGATCCGCCGCGAAATCAGAACCATGACCAATGGCCCGGTGAGCATGTTGAACTTCAACCGTCCACAGCATGTCTGGCTGCGCTTGGTGCGCGATGGCAGCAATTTCACTGGATTTACCTCAATTGATGGCAGCAACTGGAGTTTTGCCTTTGCAGCAACGGTGAGCATGAACGGCTGTATCTATGCAGGTTTGTTCTCTGAAAGCATCAACGCCAACGTGACGACAACCGCAACGTTCGACAACGTGAGCATCATCCGCGCAACGTCCAACCTGAGTGTCCCGGGCGCACAGACAGCCACAAACCTGAACGGGCAGATGCCTGAACTCAGCGCGGAAGTTTATCCCAACCCGACCGAAGGCCGGGTAACGGTAGCCTTCTCAAACGTACCGGAAGACCGCATTACAATCCGGGTTTTCAACAGCCTGGGCGAACAGGTCATTCAAAAACAGGTCATTACCAGGAACGCAGCGACCGAATCATTAGATCTGTCGGAAATGGCGGACGGCATGTACACCCTCCGCATCGAGGTTCCCGGGCAATTGACTACGACCAAGCGTATTGTTTTGGCGAAAGCCAGTGGACTGAGAAATTAACAATCTTTTTTGACACAATCTTTAGGGTACTGGGAAGCAATTTCCAGTACCCATTTTTTTACTCATGCGCCCCCAGTGAACCCTCATGCGACGAAAACAAACCTTCTGCTCAAATACAACCACAGCAAACCTTTCTGCAACACCAGCAACCCTTCCATGCCTCTGTTTCCCCCCACATTTGTATCGTTGGCTGAACGCAGTTTTATTTTCAAACCTAAAATTTTCGGCAAGATGAACATCCAAACTAAACCTTCCACATGCTGGCGCTCTTTTGCAACCTGGCACAAAAGCATCTTTTTGATGCTGGCTTGTTGCTTCACGCTACATTTACAGGCAGCTTGCCCTACCGGCAATGTAATTTACGTCAATGTGAATGCCACAGGCGCAAACGATGGCTCTTCCTGGACAAATGCCTTGACGGATTTGCGGAGTGCCATCAGCACGACTTGTCCGGGCATCACCGAAGTGTGGGTGGCAGCTGGCACCTATTTTCCGACGACGACTGGCGACCGTGCCATCCATTTCAGGTTAAGAAATGGCCGTGCTGTGTACGGTGGCTTCAATGGCACAGAAACCTCGCTCAGCCAAAGAAACTGGAATACCAACCTGACCATTTTAAGCGGAGACATTGGTGTGCCCGGCGATATAAGCGACAACAGTTACCAAGTGGTTCGAAATTACTCTTTTCAACTCAACCCCACTGCGCGATTGGATGGCTTTACCATCACAGGCGGAAATGCCACCGGGTCATCAAGCAGTTCGTATGGAGGCGGGTTGTTCAATTTCCAATCAAGCCCGACCATTGCCAATTGCACCTTCATTGGCAACACTGGAACAAATGGCGGGGCTGTTGCCAATCAAAACAGCGATCCTGTTTTCCTGAATTGTCAATTTACAGGGAACACAGGAACACAAAAAGGCGGTGCGATTTTCAATGAGACCTCCGATCCGGCACTGACCAATTGCAGTTTTTCGGGTAACTTCAGTTTGAATGGCGGCGGATTGTATAGTTCCCAAAATTCCTTCCCTACCCTGAACAGTTGCACCTTCACCGGAAACAGAGCAAGCGGTCAGGGCGGAGCAGTCCTCAATTTCACAGGCTCTTCTTCTACCCTGACTAATTGCGTCATCTGGAACAACCAGGCCGGCGCCTCAACAACGGCCATTGGCGCCTCCATTGGCAACGCCTCTGTAAATGCAAGCGCCACCGTCTCCTACAGCCTGATTGCCAATTCCGGCGGAAGCGGCGCGGGTTGGCAGGCAGCAACAGGCACGGATGGCGGCAATAATATAGATACGGATCCTATGCTTGCCGCAGATGGCGCTCCGAACACAGCCCCCAATACAATTGGCGACCTGCATCTCCAATCCTGCTCACCGGCGATTGATGCAGGCACCTCCACCGGCGCGCCCGCGACAGACCTTGAAGGCATTGCGCGCCCGGCGATTGCAGGTTATGATATGGGGGCTTATGAGTTCGTAGGCATTATCACACAAAGAGTAACTTGCTATCAGGATAGTGATGGAGACGCTTTTGGAAACCCCACAATGCCTAAGTTTTTCTGCCTCGCCTGCGGTTCGGGCTATGTAGCCAACAACCAGGATTGCAACGATAATCCCGCTACAGGCGGGATGGCAAATCCTGCAACTACCGAAATCTGCGACGGCGTGGACAACGATTGCAACGGCGTCGTTGACGACCTTGGTGGCGCCACAGCAGGCAACTGGACCAGCGGAGACGTGGGCGGCGCAAACGGAAGCGCCAATTTCCCAC
>JALHRK010000680.1 GCA_022841505.1 Saprospiraceae bacterium
AAGGCAAAATGCCTTTCCCTGCTTCCGGCTGGACGCTCTATTTCAACTCAAACCAGGGAATGGACAACGCGGCGGCTAATGCCGGGGTCAACATCGCGCATGTGAACGGGGATTTGTACAAAATTTCACCCAATGCCGGGTTCAAAGCCCTGCCTCCCAAAGCGTCCGTTCGGATTGAATATTTTTCTCATGGCCGGCTCCTGAACTACACAGGAAATCCAGCCGGCTTATATTTAGTTTGGGACAACGCCCCGGAGCAGGGGCACGCGATTGCCAACTATACCATGGCGCCCTTGCAATACACGGTCGCGGGGTTGGCAACGCCGGAAAAAGTCTATGCGCAGAACCGCATGGTGAAGGATATCCCTGCCGCTGATTTGCCGAAAATCTTCCCAACGCCGGCCAATTACAAAGCCACGAGCGGTGAATTTTTATTGTCGGCGGGCATGGTCATCCAATCAGATGCCCAGTTTAAAAACGAGGCAGAATACCTCTCCGAAGCCCTGGGCAAGCGGTTTGGCTCCAAAAATCAAATCGTATACAGCGGCGAAAACGGAAGAATACGCTTTGTGAAAGCGGATATGGCCCCGGAAGCCTACCACCTGTCGGTCAGCAGCCAGGCCATTACTATTTCTGCGGGATCCGGCTCGGGTATTTTTTACGGCATCCAGTCGTTGTTTTCGCTGATGCCCGCTTCGGCCTGGAACGGCGTCCAGGTGACTGCCGTCAGCGTTCCCGCCGTGGAGGTGCAGGACGCGCCCCGGTTTGGTTACCGGAGTTTGATGCTGGATGTAGCCCGCAATTTCAAATCAAAAAAAGACATTTTCAGGGTGCTCGACCTGATGGCTTTGTACAAACTGAACGTGTTCCACCTGCATTTCAGCGAAGACGAAGGGTGGCGCATTGAAATTCCTTCGCTGCCCGAGCTGACGGAAGTTGGGGCCAGAAGAGGGCATACGGCGGATGGCAAAACCATGTTGCCGCCTTCCTACGGGTCGGGTCCGGCGCCGGATAAAAATATGGGCAGCGGGTTTTACACCAAAGCAGATTTTATCGAGATCCTGAAATACGCGCACCAGCGGCACATCTCTGTGATCCCGGAAATCGAAACGCCCGGCCATGCCCGCGCCGCCATCAAAGCCATGGACGCGCGCTATGAAAAATACCTGAAGCAAGGAAATAAGGCGGAAGCCGAGCGGTACCTGCTGCGCGACCTTCAGGATCAATCCGTGTACAGTTCCGCCCAGCAATGGACCGATAATGTGATGTGCGTGGCTTTGCCGTCGGTGTATGCTTTTACGGAAAAAGTCGTGGATGAGCTGATTGCGATGTATAAAGAAGCCGGCGCGCCGTTGACGACCATCCACCTTGGGGGCGATGAAGTGCCTGCCGGAGCCTGGGAAAAATCTCCGGTCTGCCAGCAGTTGGTTCAGCAAGACCCGGAAGTAAAAGATACCGACGACCTTTGGTACTATTATTACAGCCGCATCAATACGATGCTGCGCTCAAAAGGCTTGTTTACCTCGGCCTGGGAAGAAGCCGGCATGCGAAAAACCATGCGGGACGGGCAAAAAGTGATGATCGAAAACCCCCGCTTTGCCAACGACAACATGCAACTGCACGTGTGGAACAACGTGACGGGCTGGGGCGCCGAAGATTTGCCGTACCGCTTAGCCAATGCGGGGTACAAAGTGGTGCTGTCGCCCGTGAGCAACAATTATTTAGACCTCGCCTATTGCATTCACCCCGAAGAACCCGGCCTTTATTGGGGCGGTTTCCAGGATGTGGATAAGCCTTTTTATTTCATACCCTTTGATTATTACAAAACGTCCAAAGAAGGCCCGGACGGTGCCCCTGTTGATCCTTCGATTTTTGATTGCAAAGAACGGCTCACCGATTTTGGCCGGAGCAATATTGTTGGCATTGAGGGTTTGTTGTGGAATGAAAACATCCGGAGCGTTGAATTAATGGATTATATGCTGCTGCCCAAACTTTTGGGCGTTGCGGAAAGGGCCTGGGCGCCGGAGCCGGACTGGTCCTTCGAAAAAGATAAAACCCGGTTTGAGCAGTTGTACAACGAAGCCTGGTCGGTTTTTGCCAACGTGCTCGGGAAAAGGGAACTCCCAAGGTTGGATTATTTTGCAGGTGGGTATAATTACCGGATTCCCGCAGCAGGCGCTGTGGTGGAAAACGGAAAGGCAGGCGTCAACCTGCAACTGCCCGGTTTTGCAATCCGGTACACTACGGATGGTTCTGAACCCACGCCACAAAGTAAATTATACAGCGGCGCTATTCCCGATAAGGGCGTTCTCAAAATCAAGGTTTTTAATGGCAAAGGCAGGGGGAGTCATACGATGGTAGTTGAAAACCGGTAAAAGTATTTGTTTTTACCACATAGTTCACAATAGGGGTTTTCACATAGGACACATAGTTCTGATGCACCCCAGGAGTAGTTCTTATCCCGATTTTCGGGACAAGTTGTGGTCTATCCCGCCTAGTCGGGACAAGTTTTGACCGATTCTATGAGCCTCTAAAAAAATAAGCAATGACGGAAAACCTAACAATAAACAAGCTACTCCCGCAGCGGCTGGCCTCCTTAGACGCTTTGCGGGGCTTTGACATGCTTTGGATT
>JALHRK010000681.1 GCA_022841505.1 Saprospiraceae bacterium
TTATTTTTTATTGATGATTGACGATTACATGATTGATGATTGTTAATGTAAGAGATCCCTAAACATCAAATGTGTATGCTTTACATTGTAAATCATCATTAATCAATCATCTCTCATCAATCCTTCTTCAAAAATGTGGTAAAATGTAGAACTGATCACCTCTGGGGTCGCCCCTACCGTCTACCATCCACCGTCTACCGTCTACCGTCCAAACAACAAACTCCCAATCCGCACCATCGTGCTCCCCTCTTCAATTGCAATTTTGTAGTCGCCCGACATGCCCATTGAAATTTCACAGAAGCCGGAATCGTTTTGAAAAAAATCCGCGCGCAGCGTTTCAAAATACTGCTTCAACTGGCGAAATTCCTTTCTAACCTGTTCCTCATCTTCCGTAAATGTCGCCATGCCCATCACCCCGGCAATTTGAATGTTTTCCATTTGCCGAAAGGCATCCAAACCTAACAGTGCCTGTGCACCTGGCAAATCCAGCCCATACTTCGATTCCTCCCGGGCAATTTTGAACTGTAGCAGGCAGGGAATGACACGCCCGTGTTTCGCTGCCTGCCGGTTGATCTCCTGCAACAGCGAAAGGCTTTCCACCGAATGAATCATACTTACAAACGGTGCGATGTATTTCACATTGGAGCTTTGCAAATGGCCAATGAAGTGCCACTCCACGTCGGCGGGCAGTAGCGGGTGCTTTTCTGCCATTTCTTTCGGCCGGTTTTCACCAAATCGGCGTTGCCCTTCCTGATACAAGGCTTCAATGTCGGCAACCGGATGCGTTTTGGTCACTGCAACCAATTTGGTAGCGGTGAGTTGTAGTTCCTTGAGCAATTCCTTTAACATGATGCGCGTGGTTTGAAGTGCAAAGATAGAGAAAGGGAGTGAGTAGGGGCGACCCTTGCAGTCGCCCTAAGAGAGAGGTAAAAAAAATATAGTTCGGTTGTAAGATTTTGTAGTTCGCTGCGACTAATCCTTCAGATTTAAAAGCCAATATGACAGAGCAAGCGTTTTTGGCGCTCATTGGACAGCACCAAAGCATCATTCACAAAGTCTGTAACCTGTACGCTGCCGATCCGGCGGATCGGGAAGACCTGTTTCAGGAAATCCTGTTGCAGGCGTGGCGTGGTGTAAGCGGCTTTCAGGGGATGGCCAAGTTTTCTACCTGGCTCTATCAGGTAGCGCTCAATACGGCGATTTCCCATTTTCGGAAATCCAAAGTACGGCTCCCTTTTGCATCATTGGACTCCACTGCGATTCAATTTACGGCAGCGTCTTCTGAAGCAGAAGAAGCAGCAATTGACGCCATGTATCAAGCGATCGGAGCGCTTTCCAAAATTGACAAAGCGCTGATTATGTTGTATCTGGAAGATTACGATCACAAAACCATCGGAAAAATGCTGGGCATCACCGCTAACCATGTCGGCGTTAAACTGAACCGAATTAAAGGGCAACTCCGGGAATTGGTAAAAAAACAGGCATAACATCATGGAACTCGACGATATGAAAAAACAACTGCGCGAACGGCTGCAAAGCCCGGGCGCTGAAAAATCAGCTGCAGAACTGATCGGGTTGTTTCACAAAAAAACGGAAACAGCAATCGGTAAGATCCGCCAAAATATGCTCATCGAGGCTGCCTTTGGAGTAGTTATGGTGACGGGTTTCGGGGTTGCAGCCTGGCTCTACAGTTCCTGGGCGGTGCGCATGATGGCCTTGTTGATGTTTTTGATTATGGTCGTTCAGGTACCCGCTTTTTACCTGCAAAGCCGCCGACTGAAAAACATTGCCATCACCCAGGGCAACCTCCTGGAAACCTTAAACAACCTCATTTTTATTGTGGGCGAATTCATCCGCCTTTATTTGAAATACGCTTCCTGGCTGATCCCTTTCGCCGCAGTGTTGGGAGGGGTTGTGGGCTTTACCATCGGAAAAAACGACGTAGATGACCCTGCAATGAAACCCTTGGACAGATTGTTCGATGCCTACCCTATTTGGGGTGGAGTCGCAGTGATCGCATTTGCAGGGATTATCATCTGGGGCAGCTATCGCTACATACGGTGGGCCGTTTGGTGGAGTTATGGCCGGTATCACGAAGCCCTTAAAGGTTATTTGAACGAACTGGAAAACTAAAATCAAAAAAAACATGTCAACAACCAAGCAAAAAAATCAGCTCCGGCAATTGGCCATCGGAGGAATAACCGGGGCAGTTGCAGGTCTTATGGGGTATGCTTTAACGACTTATTTAGTCAACAAATCCACCATAGAAAGCCTGGCTTATTCAGAAAGCAGCTGGGAAAATCCGCTCAAAATTGCGTCTATTCTTTTCGCCATCTGGGCGGCGTGGGTTGCCCATGAACTGGGACATTTGATCACCGGGTTGGCGCAGGGCTTCAAGTTTCACCTGTTTATTGTCGGGCTGCTTGGCGTGCGCCGAAATACGGAAACTGACGCCATCGAGTGGTACCTCAACCGCGATGTTAACTTAGCCGGCGGAATTGCGGCCACCATTCCGGTGCGCGATGAAGCAAATTTGCGTCAAAAATTTGCCCTCGTCGTTGCCATGGGGCCTATCGTGAGCTTGCTGGGCGCTATCCTTGGTATTGGTCTGAGCTATGCCTCGCTTCCG
>JALHRK010000682.1 GCA_022841505.1 Saprospiraceae bacterium
TCTAAAGAGCAGACGAGTGAATAAATAGATCGACACAACTATCTTCCTTCACCAATCTCCTTGTCTCAAATATGAAAAATCAACCTTTCTGCTGCATTGTTGGCTGTACTTTTTTGGCTTTAGCCTTAGTTTCCTGTGCGGATAAACCCACCGAAACGACAACAGAAAAAGCACCTGAGAACGCCCAATCGCATTTTGTACTGGTCGGCACGTACACCAAAAAAGAAGGCCATGTGGATGGAAAATCCAAAGGGATTTCTATTTTAAAAATGGATGCAGCAACCGGCAGTCTGACCCCCCACACGCTCAAAGAGGGCATCATTAACCCCTCCTTTGTTACTTTTTCACCGGATGGCAATTTCGTTTACGCGGTAAGCGAAACCGGCGGGGATGTCGGGCCTTCCGGTACGGTACATGCCTTTTCTGTAAATCCGCAGACGCAGGAATTGACCAAACTCAACGAACAAATTTCACATAACTATGCGCCCTGCCATATTAGCACAGACCAACAGGCGCGCTGCGCTTTTGTAGCCAATTATGTGGGGGGCGTGGTTGCGGTTTATCCCATTCAAAAAGACGGCAGTTTAGCGCCGGCGAGCGACGTCATCACCCTGGAAGGAAAAGGCGTGCACCCGGAGCAGGAAGCTTCCCACCCGCATTCCGTGATTTTGTCGCCGGATGAGCGTTTTGCGTTTGTTCCCGACAAGGGCGCCGACAAAATCTGGGCATTTGAAATAGATTATGCGCTGGGAAAACTCATCCCGGCAGCACAGCCATTTGCATCCGTTCACGCCGGCGCCGGGCCACGACACTTAGTTTTTCATTCCAATGGGAAATTTGCTTACGTCATTAACGAATTAGACGCCACAATTACCGGCTTCCGCTACGATGCAGCCAAGGGGGTACTCTCTGAAATACAGAATATAGGGACGTTGCCAGCCGATTATCAGGGCTTTAACGCCTGCGCCGACATCCACCTGTCGCCAGACGGGCGTTTCCTCTATGGTTCCAATCGAGGCCACAACAGCATCGTCATTTATTCGGTCAACGAAACGAACGGGCAATTGCAACTCGTTGGGCATGAGCCGACCCGGGGTAACTTTCCACGCAATTTTATGATTGCCCCGGGCGGGAATTGGCTGTACGTCGCCAATCAAAATTCGGACAATATTGTTCATTTTAAAATTGACAAAACCACAGGCAAATTGAGCCATACAGGAGAAACGTTGACGCCGACGCCGGTTTGCCTGAAAGCAAAATAGTGTCTGTCTTTATAGTCCGATAGCTGCGTTATATTTTGCCCCAAAATCGGTCATTTACGTTAGTAAACTCCCGTTTTTGGGGCAAAATATGCCTTGCTCTCGAACTCTAAAGGACAGACACTTGCCAACTGGGCGGACACTAAATAACATCTCGCGTGCAAGAGCTGT
Organism: Saprospiraceae bacterium; assembly: GCA_022841505.1. Lineage (GTDB taxonomy): Bacteria > Bacteroidota > Bacteroidia > Chitinophagales > Saprospiraceae > JABWAJ01. The sequence continues at coordinate 1,431 of JALHRK010000682.1, forward strand.
TAGCTTTTTAAAAGCTAACGGCTCTACAAACAGCTCTACAACATCCGGATTATGAATCAAATACACACAATAGACCTGAACTTTCAAGGCCTTTCCAATGCCGTTGCAGCGTTTGTGGTGGAAACCTCGGGCGGGCCAGTCCTCATTGAAACCGGTCCGCACAGTACTTTGCCGGCCCTGGAGCAGGGACTCGAAGCCATTGGCTATTCCATGCAGCAGGTGCGCCATGTGCTACTAAGCCATATTCACCTCGACCACGCGGGGGCTGCCTGGGCATTTGCGGAAAGCGGCGCCACCATTTACGTGCACCCGCTCGGCAGTGCGCACCTCGGGAACCCGGAGCGCCTGATGCAGTCGGCCAAAATGATTTATCAGGATGCCATGGACCGGCTCTGGGGCGAAATGCGGCCCATTGCGCCCGAGCGCATCAAAACAGTGGAGCATGGCGAAGAAGTTGTTATTGGCGACACGATTTTCAAAGCCTGGCACACGCCCGGACACGCCATTCATCACATCGCCTGGCAATTGGAAACTGTTGCGTTCACCGGCGATGTAGGTGGGGTGCGTATTGAAGGCGGGCTGGTAGCGCCGCCTTGCCCGCCGCCCGATATCAATGTGGAAGCCTGGCAAGCTTCGCTGGCTTTATTGCATTCCTTAGACTTATCGGCCATTTATCTGACCCATTTCGGGAGGGTAGGGGAGGTAAAAGCGCATTTGGACGAATTGGAACAGCGCCTCCTCAATTGGGCCGCGTGGATGCAGCCTTATTTTGAACAGCAAGCCAATCCCGAAGCGATCACTCCGCTATTCCAGGCTTTTGTGCATGAAGAGCTTGTTGATTCTGGCTTAGACGCAGAAGCGCTGGCACGCTACGAAGTAGCCAACCCATCGTGGATGAGTGTGGCGGGGTTGATGCGGTACTGGAAGAAGAAAGGGCAAGTAGGCAAGTAGGCAAATTAGCAAGGGGCAAATTGGCAAAACGATACTTTCATGTTTCCGTTTTGCCAATTTGCCCCTTGCCAATTTGCCCCTTATCGAGCCCCAACCTTCTTCATCGCCTCCGCCGGTTGAATCAGTTTCCCGGTTTCAACCGTATTCCGCGTTTCCGCGCCGGTGGATTGCAGGATTTGATAAACCTGTTGTGCAGTTAGTTCAGGGCGCAGACTTTTCATCATGCCTACCAGGCCTGCAACCGC
>JALHRK010000683.1 GCA_022841505.1 Saprospiraceae bacterium
CGGTAATCTCTGTTTAACTGATAGCGGCACCAGCCTCTGTAGCCTAAGTTTTCTTTTGTATTCAATTCAACCGCTTTGTCCATCAGGGCTTTCCAGGTAATGAAATCTCCGCTTTTGAGGTAGGCAGTGGATTTATGCAGGTAGGCGTACGAAAAGTAAGGGCATTTTTCAATCGCTTTGTCGAACGCTTCCTGGTATTCCCTGCTGTATTGGTAGTGACTACCCCGACCTTCGGCAATCACGCAAGCTTCGTACTGAAGGGTGTCTTTTGCATACAGGAAGGCGTTGCAATTTTGGGCGCTTCCGAAAAGCGGCAGCCCCATCAGGGCAATTGTCAGGGCAAGGTATTTCATGGCATAATTTCAATTAATTGTCCGTCTTGTAATTTAAAAATAAGGTATTGGTAATAATCTTCCGGAGCTTGTTCATTGGGCAGTATTTTCCACCCCGACAGGCTTTTGGTAATTTGTAACAATTGTTTGGTAATGGATTTATCGAAGGTTTTAGGTTCGTAGTTTTCATTCATGCCCATTATCCTGAACCAACCGGTTTTCCCTTTGCAATTGACGAGGAACCGAATCCGGATCAATCCGGTTTCACCCAGCATCATTTTTGACCGGTAGGCTTTAGCAAAGACTTTTTCAAGCGCTGGTTTTTCGCCTTTGTATTGAAATCCCTGGTTAAAATTGTGGTATTGTTTGGCGTTGGCCTCATCGCACAACTCAAAATCAGGATCGTCTTCTTTTGGGTCAAAAGTGATGTCGCCTACCATGCGCAGGTATTTGCTGTCTCCGGGCACGAGTGTACGCGTGCAGGAGAAGGGGAGCGCCAGGAGGGCTAATACAAAAATTGAACGCGCATTTTGTTTCATATCAAGTAGTTACTAACGAAATTTCATAATTCCTGCTTTGATAAAGTTTGCCCTTACAAAATCTTCAAATTCAGCCATGTTTCCCGGAGCTTTACCAAAGCACTTTATCATGATCGCCGTTTCTGTTGGATCAACAACGAAAGCAGTAAAAGCATAGCCTCTTGGTCCGGATCCACTTACTGTGACAAAAGTGCCTTGGCTTAGCGGTTCCTGTCCAAATGCATTGGCAGAATTACCGGTCATTTTGGCCACCTCGTATTTCAGAAAGTTAAATTGATGTTGTTGGGTAGGATAATCATGATTTTTTCCAATGCTCACAACTTCTATCTTAGCCCCGTCCGGAGCGGTTGTCGGATATTGCCCGTCTTTTGTAAAAACCACACCGCCTGACTCTTCCAGCCCTGCCATTTTAAATAATTCTTCTTCTTCTTCGTATTCGCCAATATACGTTGAATACAGGGCCGTCCTTAGTATTTCATCGTACCGGTTTTCCTGTGTTTTTAAACAAAAAGCCTTGATATTGTATGTTTTGGAACCTTGTTGCACTGATAGTAAATAGCGAATTGTCCCTTTCCGTTTGTCGTGAACTACCGCAAAAAAAGCGCTGTCTGTCGCCCCGAATTGGACGGGTCTCAACTCCAGCAAAGCCGTATTTTTGAGCATCAAAGTTTTTAGACTGAAGCTTTCTTTTACCTCAGCGAGGGATGCATCCTCAATTTGGAGCGAAACGGAAGTGGTTGGATATTCTGCCTGGAACCCATCATAAGTTTTTGCTTTTTTAAAGCCGGGCGGCACAATGATCCAGACGCCTTTACCAAGATGGCTGCTTTGCTCTGTTTTCCTGGCTTTCAGGATAATCAGAGAATTATCGCGGCAAGCTTGAAAAAACAGGAATAGGGCAGCTGAAAACAGTGCGATTTGGAGTTTTTTCATTTTAGAGGGTTAAAAGTCGAATAAAACATAAAGACTAATTCAGCGAAAAAAAAACGCTCATCTCCATTTTAAACTTCACGGCCACCCCATTCCGGATCAAGGGCGTGAAGCCTTGCTGAGTCGTGTAGAGAAAGGTTCTTTTCGCTTCTTCATCGCAATCTTTTGAAACCTTCTTTTTGATGTCCACTTCCTGCACTGTCCCCGTTTCATCAATCAAAACCTCCAGCGTAACAATTCCCTGTGTCCCGTTTAGTCTGGCTGAAACCGGATATTTGATGGCGTTATAGAAATCCCGTGCCCATTGTTCCTTGCCTTGTCGAGGTTCGGGGGGCTCTTCTAATTTGATGCGTTTAAATTTCCCGTCTCCGTCTTCATCCGTAAAATAGGCTATCTCGTTTTTCGAACCTTTTGATGCTTTACCCGATTGCGCATAGGAAGCAGAACAACCGGATAAGCCCAATATTGCCAGGGCAACTAACACGGAGGTGCGGATGGTGTTTGATTTCATGGTTTAGGAATTTTTTATTTTTCACACTTGCATTTTGCCATTTGCCCTTTGCCTCTTTCCTTACCCAACCCCTACTCCAATTCAATCAACAACTGCCCTTTCTCCACCGGCGCCCCCTTTTCTACACAAATATTTTTGATCACCCCGTCGCCAGGCGATTTCAGCACGTTTTCCATTTTCATGGCTTCCAGAATGAGCATCGGATCGCCTTTGTGGACTTCGTCGCCGGGATGCACCACAATTTCAAAGACCAGCCCCGGCATCGGCGCGTGAATGGCGTTGACCTTGTGCTGGACGACCGTCGAAAGTCCC
>JALHRK010000684.1 GCA_022841505.1 Saprospiraceae bacterium
CAACATGCGCTTTTTTTTTGAATCACAGCGCAACAACAAATCAGGGACGGCCGGGAAGAGAAATGCCCATTCATTCTTCAATCTTTTTTACAATGAAAAAAAGAAACGGCTTATCCTTTGTACTGGCGATTGCCGGTTTTTCCATGATCCTTCCTTTTGCAGGCGCACAAAATTGCCCCGTCACCGTTAACGCTGGCGCAGATAACGTCATTTGCGCGCCGGGAAATACGACGTTGAGTGCAACCGTCACCGGCGGCGCCATCCTCAGTTCGCAGTGGACCCCCGCAACCGGGTTGACGAATGCCGCAAGCCTGAATACAATGGCCAATGTCCCCGCGACCACCACGTACAGCATATTGGTGCGCAGCCTTTCGCCGACCAACTTAGTGGTCAACGGCAATTTCAACCAGGGCGACACGGGTTTCGACACGGACTACAACTACGACAGCGGCGCCAGTATCGGCATCCTCGAAAACGAATACGCCATCGTGTCCAACTCCGGTCAGGCGCACAACCAGTATGCCGACTGCGAAGACCATACCGGCGACAACCCCGGCAACATGATGACCGTGAACGGCTCCGGGCAGTCAAACAACGTGTGGTGCCAAACCATTACCATTCTTCCAAATACGGAATATTTGTTCAGCGCCTGGGCTTGCTCAGCGGTTTCCCAAAACCCGGCAAGGCTCCGCTTTTCCATCAACGGCATCCAAATTGGCAACGTCTATATGGCTACGTCGGCTACCTGCAACTGGACGCAGTTCAGCTCGGGCTGGACGTCGGCAAATGCAACAACGGCCACCATTTGCATCGTAAACGTCAACACGACTGCCAGCGGCAACGACTTTTCTTTAGACGACATCAGCTTCCGCCAGGTTTGCCAGGCTACGGACGAAGTGACGGTCACCGTGGCCAACCTCGACGCTTCGTGGAACAGCCCCGGCGCCCTTTGCAACGATGCTGCCGCCATTGATTTGAACAGCCTGCTGACCGCTGGCGCCACTCCCAACGGAACCTGGACCTTAGACGGCATGCCCGCCACTACGCTGACCCCCTCGGTGCTGTCGCCCGGTGGGCACAGCCTGCGCTACAGAGTCACCCAGGGCCCCTGCTCGGATGAATTGACGCAGGCCATCACGATCCAAGCCGCGCGAACGGCAGGACAACCGTTACCGGCCCAGTCGCTTTGCAGCAATACGCCTTCGGCGATCACTTTGGCCAACCTCCTCCAGGGCGAAGACCCAGGCGGTGTTTGGTCAGAGACTTCTGCAACTCCTTCCTCGGGCGGCGCTTTTAATGCGGCTTCCGGCTCGTTTAATACCGCCGGACAAACGCCGGGCACGTATACTTTCCGGTATTTTATAGACGCCACCGCGCCCTGTTCGGATGTGGAAGCCACGGCTACGGTAGTAATCAACCCAGCGCCAGTTGCTGATGCCGGGGCAGACCAGGAATTGGACTGCACCGTGACGGAAGTGCCCCTTGGCGGGCCGAATACCAGCATGGGTATGACGTATAATTGGTCGGACGGCAGCGGCGTACCCCTGAATTTGCCAGCATCGCCGCAGGTAGACGTCACGAAATCTGCCACGTACACGTTAACAGTGACCAATCCGGCAACGGGTTGCAGCGCAACAGACCAGGTAACGGTAATTTCGACCGTAGCACAAATTACTGCTGAGTTGAGCGTCACTCAGGTTTCCTGCAGCCAGCCAAACAGTGGCGCCATCGAAGTGGTAAATGCCAGCGGCGGTGAAGCGCCTTACCTGTTCCAGCTTGGCACCGGCGGCTTCAGCAGCGTTCTGCTTTTTTCCAATCTCGCGCCCGGCGATTACTCCATCGTAGTCCAGGATGCAAACGGATGCGAAACAACCCTGATGCAAACCCTGAGCGCGCCTTCGGACATTGCCGTGGAACTCAGCGCACCGGGCAGCAACGGCGCTTCAGTTGGCATTTTGCTGGGAGATAGCATCCGGCTCACCGCCTTAGCCAATATTCCATCCGACCAGGTCGCCAGCATCGTCTGGACGCCGGCGATTCCGGGTTGCACAAACTGTCCTTCCGCGGTTGTACAACCCGGGGAAACGACCACTTACCAGGTGGTGGTGACCGACCTGAATGGTTGTTCCGCAACCGACGAATTGACCATTTCCCTGACCCGGCGCGTCCGCCTGTTTATTCCATCTGCTTTTTCGCCCAACGACGACGGGTACAACGACCGCTTTTTTGTGAATGCTGGCAATGATGTTGGGCTCATCCGATCCTTCCGGGTTTGGAATCGCTGGGGAGGCCTTTTATTTGAGCAGCAAAACTTCCAGGCCAATGACCCAAATTATGGGTGGGACGGAAAAGCGCGCGGCCAGATGATGACGCCGGGCGTGTATGTCTATTCCATTGAATTTGAAATATTGGGGGGCGATGTGATGCAGGAAAAGGGCGATGTGAGTTTGGTGCGGTAGTTAGTGACCGGTGTTAAGAAAAGAGGCAAAAGGCAAAAGGCAAGGGGCAATTTTGTTTCGTAAAGCTTGATGTTTTAGCAAGCAATCAGATTGATTTTATGAAATCATTTCATTTTACGAGATTATTGCCTTTTGCCCTTTGCACCTTATTATACAA
>JALHRK010000685.1 GCA_022841505.1 Saprospiraceae bacterium
ATCACCGGGTCATAATGTTGTCCGGTGTGAACGATTTTGGAAACAACCCCGGGCCTGGCAAGCAAAGCCCGGTGCAGCGGCGCGGCTTTCATAAAATTGGGCCGGGCGCCGACGATGGTGAGGATTTTACTCATTTCGCTACAAATCGTGTCATTATCCTCGCCACTACTACCACTAATAAAATAAACAAAACCGACTTGCTCAAATGATTCAGACCCATACCGATGTCTTCTTCCACATTGAGCAATGGAACCAGCACAAAGGGCCACCAGGGCATAGGAAGATAACGCCGTATGCAAAAAACTGCCGCGCTAATCAAAAGTCCATAAACAAGCATCACCATCCAGGCTCCATAGACCCCAAAATTCACGTAGGCTTCCCCGTAATGTCCGATGTTACTGCTCCAACGCTGCTTTTCTATACCGGAAAAACGACGGATATTTTCTGCGCCGCCGGCCTTGTGTTTATCCGGCGCTAATAAACGAGGCAGCAAAGCAGACCGAACATCCTCTAACAGGGTAGCGCCGTGTTCAAAAGGCGCCTGTGCGGGTATATACGCCATTGTCATGGCTGTATGATAACCCTGGTTCAGCCGGTCGGTATAATGCTGTATGATTTCCGGCTTGAATAAATCCGCCGGGTGGAGAAGCCGCTGGACGGTCAGTTCAAGAAAAATCTGCCATTTAGGTTCCAGCCGCTTCTCATGCCATATCTGCTGCCGGTATTCATACTTAAACGATAATAAAAACAATATCAAAAACGCCAGGAACAATGCACTGATCAAACGAAATCGCAAGGGGATTTCTTCCGGTTTCAAGGTGTAACAAAGTAAAATAACAGACCATACGATAGAATAACCGAACAGCGTACTTTGTAAAGCGATGGACGTCAAGTACAATATACCGCCGCCTAAAATCATCCAGCGCCGGTTCGGGTATGCCTGCTGCAGAAACAGCAAGCCCACCAACCACAATTGATTGGTCAGAAATACCAGATGTCGCAACCAGGAAGGGATATCCAGATATGGCGATATCGCTCCGACCATAAGCCCGGTTATCAGCAAAATCCAGCCGAATAATGTATCTTTTGGCCCGGAAAACACACGCTCCACCCCGACAGGTATGGACAATACCAGGTTGAAAGCAACCGTGCAGGGAATAATCAATGCAAAGTAAACACCGGACGGAACGGCCATTTGATAACCGGTATACCAGTCTGCTCCTGCAAACAAATAACTTACTGTCGGTGCAATCCACATAAAAAGCAAGGCTGACATACGCAGCAAAACCCTCAGGTCTATACTTCGGTCTGCATGTTGAACAAAACACCATAATTCCAGGGTAAACAATAACAAGCCGAAGCCTAGGATCAACGCCGGATTGGGAAATAACAATAAAAACAAAGCGCCCGGGTAAATCCATACCCGGGCGCTTATGTTCCAGTCCTGAATGCCTGTGTTACTCATGCTGCTTCAAAATGTCAAACCCGCCTTCTTTTAAAAAGTGTTCCCGCCGGAAATGCAGCATATCCGCAGCCACCATTTCCTGCACCAGTTCGGCCAAGGTATAGGTAGGCGTCCAGCCCAATTTTTCCTTCGCTTTGGTCGCGTCGCCTACCAGCAAATCCACTTCTGCGGGCCGGAAATAACGCGGATCGATGGAAATCACTTCCTGACCGGGTTGGAGCAGGGGATTGCTGGAGGATGCCACAAAACCTGTTTCCTGAACGCCGCTGCCTTTAAAATCCAGTTCGGCGCCCACTTCCCGGAAGGCCATGCGGCAAAACTCCCGCACCGCTGTGGTGACGCCGGTAGCCAGGACAAAGTCTTCGGGGCTTTCATGCTGCATGATGCGCCACATACCTTCCACATAGTCTTTGGCATGGCCCCAGTCGCGCTGCGCGTCGAGGTTGCCGAGGTAGAGTTTGTCCTGGAGGCCCAGGGCGATTTTAGCGGCGGCTCGGGTGATTTTGCGGGTCACAAAGGTTTCGCCGCGCAGCGGACTTTCGTGGTTGAATAAAATGCCGTTGCAGGCATAAATGCCATAGGATTCGCGGTAATTGACCGTAATCCAGTAGGCATACAACTTGGCGACGCCATACGGCGAACGCGGGTAAAACGGCGTTTTTTCGGATTGCGGCACCTCCTGCACCAGGCCGTAGAGTTCGGAAGTGGATGCCTGGTAAAACCTTGTTTTTTCCGTCAAATCGAGCAGGCGAATGGCCTCCAGGATGCGCAGGGCGCCTACAGCATCGGCATTGGCCGTGTATTCGGGCGTTTCAAAACTCACCTGTACATGGCTTTGAGCGCCGAGGTTGTAAATCTCGTCGGGTTGCACCTGCTGGATGATGCGGATGAGGTTGGTGCTGTCCGTCAGGTCGCCGTAGTGCAACACAAAATGCCGGTTGTTGACGTGCGGATCTTCGTACAAATGGTCGATCCGGTCGGTATTGAACATCGAACTGCGGCGTTTGATGCCGTGGACTTCGTATCCTTTTTTCAGGAGTAATTCGGCGAGGTAGGCGCCGTCCTGGCCGGTGATGCCGGTGATGAGGGCTTTTTTCATGGTGTAAAGATGGAATAGGATTTTTTTGATTAAAAAAGGATTTGAAGGA
>JALHRK010000686.1 GCA_022841505.1 Saprospiraceae bacterium
CTAAATTTTGGTCGAAAACCCGCGATTCCGTCAGCGAAGTCGGGGAATAGATGGCTGCCGACAGCCTTTCTTTGAAGCGTTTTTCGTTTTCAAACAGGAAATCGCCGCCCACATTGGTGCGCAATTTCAAGCCTTCAAAAAGCGTGAGTTCTGCAAAAACATTCCCGAAAACGCGGTACCGCTTGATTGTCCAGTCGGTTGCGTCAATAAACGCCAGCGGGTTGGCATTGCCGTCGCCGTACAGCAGCGGGTCGCCGAGGCCGGTTGAGGTATTGATGTAGGAACCGTCCGGGTTGCGGATGTCGAACACAGGCGCAGCAATCAGGGCATACCGGATGCCGCTGGGTTCGTTGCCCGGGCCGAAGCCGTCGCCGGAGCTGTTGATGACTTTCCGGTCGGTGTAGGCAAATGAAAGGTTGCTGCCGATCTTAAAGCGTTTGCTGCCCGCCTCGCCGTTGAAGCGCAGGCTGTATTTTTCAAACCCCTGCCCCCGGAAGGTGCCTTGCTGGTTGAGGTATTCGCCTTGAATATAATAGTTGCTGCTTTCGCTGCCGCCGGTTGCGCTCAGGCTGTACCGCTGAATCGGCGCCTGGCTGAACACCTGGTCTAACCAATTGATGTTGGGCAGGGTATCGAGCATCCCGATGTCGAACGTGTCGAGCTGGCGGGGCAGGTCGCGCAGGGTATTTGCATTTTTAATGGCTTCGTTGCGGATGGTCAGGTATTCTTCGGAATTGAGCTGCTCCGGAAGCCGGTACACGTTTGAAAAACCCAGCGAGCTGCTGAAACTGAATTTCGGAATGCCCGCTTTGCCTTTTTTGGTGGTGATGACGATGACGCCGTTCGCCGCCCGCGCGCCGTAAATGGCCGCCGCAGCGCCGTCTTTCAGCACCTCAATGGATTCGATGTCGTTGGTGGAAAACATGTTGATGTTGCCGGTGGTGGGCACGCCGTCAATGATGAACAGCGGGTTGTTGTTGCCCAACGTGCCCGCGCCCCGGATGCGCACGGCAATGTCGTCGCCGGGCGCGCCGGTGGTTTGCGTCACCATCAGGCCGGGCGCCTGCCCCTGAAGGGCCTGATCCAGGCCCAGGACCACGAGTTTTTCCACATCCGTCCCTTTCACAGAAGCGATGGAAGAAGCAACGTCGGTCTGGATTTCTTTGCGGTAGCCCGTCACCACAACCGATTGCAGCAGGGTTGCAGCCGAACGCATCGTCAGGTTGACACTGGTGCGCCCCTGAAGGGAGACTTCGTCGGTTTCATACCCGATATAACTGAAAATGAGCGTAGCCATCGGCGCTGCAGACAACTCGTATTTGCCGTCCACATCGGTGATGGCGCCGTTGCTGGTCCCTTTTTCCACCACGCTGACGCCGATCAGCGGGAGGCCGTCTTCCGAAGACAGCACGATTCCGGAGACCGCAACTTGCTGAGCTACTGCTGTTTGCCCAAAAGCGAGCAGCAGCAGTGCAAACAAAGGAAGGAAAATAACGCGCAGGAAATGCCTGCCTGAAGGATGACCCCAGGTGTTGAATTGCCCCATATTTTAAAACATTTGGATTGTATCGAATGATGTTAAGGCTGATTGGGATTTTCATCAACAAGCTCTTATTCGCAAAGATCGGCTATTATCAAAAGCGGAATTGATACTTTTATGCCAATAAATGGTACTTTCGTGAAATGGCTTTTTGTTAACGCGCGCTTTAGGGAAATTAAATATCAGGAATGAACATCTACAGGGAAATCACACCATTGAAAGAACCGGACGTTTTTGTGGTCTTAGACTCGTTTAAAAACGGGTTCGATTACCCGATCCACAACCATCCGGAGTTTGAACTGAACCTCGTGGCGGGCATGTCGGGCACACGCATCGTGGGCGATTCCATCGAGCGGTACCAGGACTACGACCTCGTATTACTGGGCCCTTACCTCTACCACAAATGGGACGGCGACCAGGCGTTGCAGGATTCCGGGCAGCCTTACCGGGTGATTACGATCCAGTTTGGCATGGACCTGTTCACCGGACACCTGTTTCAAAAGGAGCGGTTTTACAAAATCCGGAAACTGCTGCAGGACTCGGCCCGGGGCATCAAATTCCACGGCAAGACTTTTGAAGAAGCCATGAAATCCATGGTCGCGCTGACGGAAGACCAGGGGTTTGCGAGCATCATCTGCTTTCTGGAGCTTTTAGACCTGCTGTCGCGCTCCACAGAAGCGACGCATTTGGTGAGCGAGGGGTTCACCCCGCAGGCGCTCAAATCGGAGAGCAGCCGCATCCAGCTCGTGTACAGCTATATCCTGAAAAACTTCACCGATCAAAACATCAAAATCGGCGATTTGGCGGCTTTGGTGAACATGAGCACGTCCGCGTTCAGCCACTTTTTCCAGAAATACACCTTTAAGAGTTTTACGCAGTTTCTGGTGGATGTCCGCCTCGGCCACGCCTGCAAGCTCCTGCTGAGCACCGACGAAACCATCAACCAGATTTGCTACCGCTCGGGCTTCAACAACGTGGCGAATTTCAACCGCCTGTTCAAAAAATACCGCACCTGCACGCCGGTGGAATACCGGAAGCGCCACAAAGAAAATACGGATTTCGACTGGGC
>JALHRK010000687.1 GCA_022841505.1 Saprospiraceae bacterium
ATTGGCCTCGACCGGCGTTATCCGCTGCGCGGCATCGAAATGACTTCGCCGGATATCCGCGCCGGACAGGCGCTGCTGATCGCGGCCTTGTCGGCCAAAGGCAAAAGTGTGATCCACAACGCCCACCAGATCGACCGGGGGTATCAGCATATAGATACAAGGCTGAATGCGATTGGGGCGGAGATTACCCGTAAATAGTCCGAAGTGCGAAGTCGATAGTGCGAAGTGCGAAGTCCGATACGCTTTGGGCTTTGTGGGATGCCGCTTTGCTTGCGCGAGGCTCGGCTCGATAAAAGAACTAAAAAATGACCAGGCTAACTTCCATCCTGTTTCTGCTCTTCGCCGCGCTTCCTTTGTGGGGCCAGTTCAAGTACGTTTCAAAAACGCCGTCGAGGCTGTACATTCCTTACCGCGAGGGTAATTTGTGGGGTTATTGCGACACTTTGGGGCAGGTGCTCCTGCCACCGCGATACGACAGCGTCGGTTTTTATGACGGTTGGTATTGCGAGGGCGCCGTTTTTAAACAAGATGGCCTTTACGGCGTTCTGGATTATGATTTTGAAGAAATAATCACCGGATACGATGCCAGTCCCGGCCTTCCCGTTAAGAACGATCGGTACGCCATTGTAACAAAAAAATCCCGGGTAGGTGTAGTTAATACAGACAATCTAGCATTCATTCCCATAGAATTCGATTCGGTCAGTTTTGAGTATCTGGACTTTTGGAATATCGTTACCCGGCAAAACGGTAAATTTGGCTTGTACGGCAGATATGGAGAGCTAAGGGCAATACCTCAGTTTGACGAGGTGTTGCCAGCCTATTATTTTCAGGAAGTGTACAAATTAGCAGGCATGGTAGGCAGAAAAAAAGATACCTGGTATCATATCCATGCCGATGGTAAACAAACCGTTGTTACTACCCTGACAAGAAGGGCTTCCCGCCAACCTGTTGTCGATAAGAAACAGTTCGACGCTACCCATCGGGATAAAATTTCGCCGGCAGAAAAACGACAACTTGAGTCGCTGGAACCGGAACTTAAAAGCAAATACGGCATCTCGAAAATTCTTTACAATCGCGTTGTGGGCTTTTCAGGAGGACGGTACGAATACGTTTTGGTACAACAAAATAAGAAAGTGGCACTTTTAAATATTAACAGCGGCAATATCCACTCCGCTTTTTTTGACGATATTATCGAGATGATAGGCAACGGTTTTGACGAAGTAAGGGAGGTAATGGAAGGAGAGGAAGTGGGGCAAAACCAACACCCCAAATATCCATCGGAGGTTTTGCTGGTTAGAGAAGGGAAAAAATATGGAATGGTAACCCCAAAAGGACAGGAAGTGCTTCCGTTCGTGTACGATGGGTTCAGTGAAATATCCGATCAAACCATTGTCACACACCAAAAGAATAAGAAGGGAATCATTCATCTGTTGACCCATTATCCGCCTCTTCCCTGCCGGTATGACGATATCCGCTATCACAAAGGATTACCGGTAAATAAACTCTGGAATTTCGCGATTTACCAGGTAAGCACTAACGGCCGCACGGGTTATGTAGGCGAAAACGGCGTCGAGTATTTTAAAGACAAATAAATCATTCATATGGAAATCGGAATCGACAGTTTTGCCGCCATGCCTGCCACTGGCAGCAGCGCAGACGCCCTGGCGCAATTGCTGGAAAGAATGGAACACGCCGACCAGGCGGGCCTCGACATATTTGGTATCGGGGAGCACCACCGCAAGGAATTCCTCGATTCAGCGCCGACACTGATTCTGGCCGCAGCGGCAGCCCGCACCAAACGCATCCGCCTGACCAGCGCGGTGACGGTGCTGAGCGCCGCCGATCCGGTTCGGGTGTTTCAAAACTTTGCCACGCTGGACCTGATTTCACAGGGTCGGGCAGAAATGGTGGTCGGACGCGGTTCTTTCATCGAAGCCTATCCGCTGTTCGGGCTGGACCTGAACGATTACGATGCACTTTTTTCTGAAAAACTGGACCTCTTACTGAAAATCCGCAACAACGAAACCGTCACCTGGTCGGGCAAATTCCGCCCGGCGCTGCGCGACCAAACCATTTACCCCAGACCCTTGCAAAACCCGCTGCCCATCTGGGTGGGCGTAGGCGGCACGCCTGAATCGTTTATCCGCGCCGGCGTCCTGGGACTCCCGCTCATGGTGGCCGTTATCGGTGGCGAAACGCATCGTTTCCGCCCATTGGTCGACCTGTACCGGGAGGCCGGCAGACGTGTCGGTCACGCGCCGGAGCAGCTGAAAGTAGGCCTGCATTCGCTGGGCTATGTGGCTGAAAACCGGCAAAAAGCGATGGATGATTATTACCCGGGCTACGCCGAAACATTCACCCGCATCGGTCGCGAACGCGGCTGGCCGCCTGTGACCCGCGCGCGTTTCGACGCCCAGACGCATGATGAAGGCGCGCTCATTGTCGGCGGACCGGAAGAAGTGGCGGAAAAAATACTTCGGCACAGCGAGGCGCTGGGCGGCATTTCGAGGCTGACGTTTCAAATGGACAATGCGGGATTGTCGCATGAACAATTGAAGCGGGCAATCGAGTTGATTGGGAAGGAGGTGGCGCCGAGGGTGAATGGGTG
>JALHRK010000688.1 GCA_022841505.1 Saprospiraceae bacterium
TTGTTTATAAATTAGAAGGCGACATCCTTAAAGCAATGAGCTATTTTGAAAAAGCCAGCAAATTAGCAACTCAAGAGTTTGGAAGTAAAAGTATTAAGGTAGCTGATGTTTATAAAAACCTGGGGGAGTGTAATGATTTGCTGGGTAGTTATGAAAAAGCTTTAATCTTTAAAGAAAAAGCCATAAAAATTGCCCGAAATAATCCAACTCCAGATCCTAAAAAGCTATCGGATTTTTATCGGTCTTTAGCTTTGACATACCAAAAAAAAGAAGATTATTTTGGCGCAGTTAATATTTATAATAAAGCTCTAAACCTATTAGACGAAAAAGATTCAATACAAGTAGGAAGAGTTTATGGAAGGATTGGGATTTGTTATTATTTTTTAGAACAATATGAGCAAGCTGCAAAATTCTTTTTAGCTTCAAACAGTAAACTGAATGATATAAAGGATGATTTTAGAATGTTAATATTTGAGAACTTAACTAAAACTGGCGCTTGTTACACCAATCTAAACCGGTTTTCCGAAGCGGCTGTGTTGATAGATAGTGCCTTAGTATACGTGGGGTTTGATGAAAAGAGAACACTCCCCTTTGAGCAAATTATTGGCTCCAAACCCAGCCTCCTCATCACCCTCTACTTCAGAGCCAAAAACAGCTTCCAACTATTTCTGAAAAACGGGTGCGAAGAAGACCTCGAGCGCGCCCATCAGGAGTACGATTTATGCATCCGGCTGATTGATTACATCATCAGTTCTTTCGACGAGTCGGATTCCAAGCAATATTTAGTAAATCGGTTTTACTATGTTTTTGAAAGCATCATCGAGGTCAACTATCAATTTTACCGGTTGCGGGGCGATCGGCAATACGTGGACCGGGCCATGCGCTACATGGAAAAAAGCCGGAGCATTTTGCTGAAAGAAATGATGCAGCAGTCCAAAGCCAGCATTTTAGCCGGCATTCCGGATACGCTGCTGTCAATGGAGCGGCGCCTGCGCGAACAGATTGCCACTTTAGAAAACCGCCGGTACGAGTCGGGCCGCAAATTGCCCGTCGCACAACAGAACGACCCCGCCTTTCACGCCCACAATGACAGCCTGTTTATCCTGCGCGAACAATACTGGGCCTTGCTGAAGCAATTGGAAAAGGACTATCCGGCGTATTACACGATGAAACACGCCGACCGCAGCGCCGAAACGGCAGCCATCCTGAACCGGCTGTTGCAGCCACAGGAAGCCTTAGTGCAGTATTTTGTGGGCGATGACCATATTTACACCTTAGTCTACCGGGCCGACGGCGGTTATTTCATGACCAAAGCGCCCATAGGCACGTTAGACAACGACATTAAGGCCCTGCGGGAAAGCATTTACAATTACGTGCTGACGCCATCCGAAACCTTGGTCAAAGCTTACGCCGACGGCGCTTACCGCCTCTACGAAAAGCTTCTGCAACCCATCAGCGCCCACCTCCCTTACCGCGTGACGATCATCCCCGATGGTCTGCTGGAATACCTGCCTTTTGAGGCCCTGCTGACCGGAAAGGCAGATCCGAACAGCAGTTTCCGCGCCTGGCCTTACTGCCTGCGGAAATACAGCTTCTCTTACGCCCATTCGGTGTTGTCGTTAGAAGAAATGCGCCAACGTCAAAACCGCCCGAAATACCGGCAGGTGCTGGCCATTGCGCCCAGCTTTTCTCCTGCTTTGGCGGTGCAGAGCCCGGAAGAACGCCGGCGGAGTTTTGGCGTACTGGAAGACAACCTCGCCGAAGTGGCCGGTATCGGCAACCTTTTTCCCGCCAAAACTTTGGTCGGAACGGAGGCCACCGTGGAATCCTTCAAAGCGCAGGCGGGGGATTACGCAGTGCTGCACCTGGCCACTCACGCCAAAGCGGACAATGAAGACGGGGAATACGCCTACGTCGCATTCAGCGAAACGAAAGATACCGCGCACAGCAATTTGTTGTATCTGAAGAATTTATACACCATGTCCCTGCGCGCAGACATGGTGGCGCTCAGCGCCTGCGAAACGGGCGTCGGCAAACTTCGGCGCGGCGAAGGGGTCGTAAGTCTGGCCCGCGGGTTTTCCTACGCCGGCGCCAACAGCCTGGTCACCACCCTCTGGCGCATCAGCGACCGCGAATCGGCCAACCTGATGCAACGCTACTACCAGGGCCTGAAAAACGACCTCACCAAAGACGAAGCGCTGCGACAGGCCAAAATAACCTACCTCGACGAGGCTTCCGGCAACCGCGCACACCCCTTCTTCTGGGCCGCATTCGTGACCATCGGAGACATGGAACCGCTGGATTTGCCGGATCGCGGCTGGATGTGGTGGTTGTTGGTGGGGCTGCTGCCGGTGGGGTATATTTTGTGGAGGAAGTTTTCAGGAGCAAAGGGGCAAGTAGGCAAGGGGCAAGAAGGCAAATTGGCAAGAGGCAAATAGGCAAGACCCGTGGATAGATGAGAGATGATTGATTCATGAGGATTGAGAGTGCCTGGCGCTGATTGATGCGATACGTGTTGGGCGAGCCAGAGAACGGAATTTAGCGTTGGAATTATTGACTAAGAAAATATGCTAATGCTATGCCCGGCCATTTGTATTTTGACGGCG
>JALHRK010000689.1:0-862 GCA_022841505.1 Saprospiraceae bacterium
CATCGTCCATGCTGTTTTTTTAATCGTCATCGGGTGAATTTTACTTCAATTACCGTTTTTTTGCTCAAAAAGCGAAGGAAAATTCGACAGGGAAAGGGTTTGTTTCGATGGTTTTCGGAGTTTGACAGCATCTTGCTGGTGCCAGGCTGGTTGCCCCTTGCTGGCGCGAGGCTCCGCCTCGTGTCTACTATTTAAGAGGCTCTGCCTCTTCCTACTCGCTTCGCAAACTCTTAACCGGATTCTCCAGCGCTGCCCGCACCACCTGAACCCCCACCGTCAACAGCCCCAAGGCCAGCAGCGAGAGGGTGCTGCCACCCAGAATCAGCCCGCCAACCTCAATGCGATAGACAAACAGGTTCAAAAACAAATTGCACAGGAAATACGCTGCAGGAATGGCAATGACCACCGCCACGCCAAGGATTGCCACAAAATGCCGCGACAACAGCAACGTCACTTCTGAAACCGAAGCGCCCAGTACTTTTCGTACGCCAATTTCTTTCACCCGCGTGCTGACCGTGTAGGTGACAATGCCCAACAGCCCGATACAGGCCAAAGAAAGGGCGAGCACCGCAAAAAAACTGGCCAACCAGCCCATCAGCGTTACATGACTGTAAGCCCTGCGCATGGATTCCTCCATGAATTCCGCCTTAAAGGGGTGTACCTGGTCTATTTTTTTCCAAATGCCCTCCAAGGCCGACAATGCCATTGAAGGGTCGCCGGGGGCGATCCGAATGTGCAAAATACCGTGTTCCATGGGCGCATACCGCAGCGCAAAAGGTTCGATCCTGTGTTCAAAATTGCGGTAGTTGAAATCGCGCATAACCCCGCGGATTGCAACAGGGGTGTCGTCGCCCAGCCAAAG
>JALHRK010000689.1:872-2592 GCA_022841505.1 Saprospiraceae bacterium
AATGAGGTACTGTTCCTTTTCGGAAGTTCTGTTTTCAGGGAAATTTTCCCCGGCAATCAACTCCAGCCCCATCACGGGAATGTAGTTTGCATCCACAGAAGCGCAATGAATCCCCGGCGACTCGCCACCGCGTTCCAACTGAAGTGGAATACCTTGCAGGTTATTCCCGGCCAGTACGACCGAAGTGGCGCAAACGCCCGTCACGCGCGGATCCTGCGACATTTCCGCGCCGACCGTCGTTGCAGCGTTGCCCTGCAATTCAACCGTCAGCAGGTTTTCTTTTTGAAAACCATAATCGGCCAACGTCATGAAGCGCATTTGGCTCCACAGGGTCGCCACCACAATCATAAAAATGAGCGACACTGAAAATTGCCCCACGAGCATGACTTTGCGCCAACCAAACCGGGAAGATGTCGCCAATTGGCTGCCTGCATTCCCCCTCAAGGCTGAAGTTGGCTGTAATTTGGCCAATCGCTGCGCCGGAAGCCACCCCGCCAATGCTCCAACCACGATGCTAAAGGCAATAAAAATCGCCCAATCCAATACATCGGCTTGCAATTCGAACGGCATCAAGCCCTCGGGAAATCCCGTTTCTACAAAGTGGTTGAGCGGCAGGTGCAGCACCCAGGCTACAACGAGCGCAATCAGCGAAGTCAGCACTGCTTCGGTCAAAATCAGGCGTTTAATGTCCCCTACCCTCGCGCCAATTGCTTTACGGACGCCTACTTCCCGTGTCCGCGACAAGGCCCGTGCGACAGCCATATTGGCATAATTCAAACACGGAAATACGATAAGGATGGCGACAAAGGCTACTAAGCCCCAGATAAAAAACCAGGGGGCGCCAGCACCAAGGTCGTTGACCAACATTTCAGATTTTGGAGTGATATCGGCAAGGTTTTGTGAAAAATACCGCAGCGCCTGGTCTCCTTTCCCGGCGTTTGCCCGGTCTTTTTCGATTGCAGCGAGTGCTACCGCGAGGTCAGATGCTGTTTTGCCCGGATTCAATCGCACATACCCATAAACCATGTAGCGGTTTTCCCAGTTTTCAACTATTTTTTCAGCAGCTTCCTCCGGTTTGTAGCCTGCTTCAATCGCAGTCATCGAACCGGCAGAAGCGAGGCAGTCAAATTCGATATGCGATTTCCCGGGTGGAGGCGCTACAACCCCGGTGATGCGGTAAATGCCTCTGTCGCGCAGGGT
This sequence comes from Saprospiraceae bacterium, assembly GCA_022841505.1. Lineage (GTDB taxonomy): Bacteria > Bacteroidota > Bacteroidia > Chitinophagales > Saprospiraceae > JABWAJ01. Next base: position 2,073 of record JALHRK010000689.1, read on the forward strand.
CAGGATTTCGCCAATAGGATTTTTATTTCCAAAAAATCGTTCCGCCGTTTTTTTGGAAATCACCATGGTATTGGGTTCGTTCAGGGCCGTAGCGGCGTTGCCGGCTTCCAATTGAAAGCCAAATATTTTGAAAAAAGACGATTCTGTAAAAAAGCCGCTGACGGGCAACGTCAGGTTAGTAGCCGTGGTGGCATCAATGCCCTGAATGCTGCGCACCAGCCGAACCTCCGACTCCACTACGCTGAAATCCCGAAGCAGGGCATCCCCAAGCGGATAAGGTGTTGTGGCCAATTTCATCCCGTCTTCCTGTTGGCAAATGAGCCGAAAAACCTGATCCGTATCGGTGTGAAAATGGTCGTAGCTCAGCTGATCCCGAATGATCAGGATCACCGTCAAACATGCCGACATGCCCAAGGCCAATCCGACAATGTTGAGCAGGGAAAAAAACTTGTGCGAGACAAGGTTTCGGAAAGCAATTTTCAGGTTGTTGATCAGCATAATGTTCTATTGATTTTTTTAT
>JALHRK010000690.1 GCA_022841505.1 Saprospiraceae bacterium
TTATACTTCACCGTTACGTTGGATTGCAGGTTGGGGTTGCCCCCCGTACCTTCCTGGGTAATGATGTAGTGCAGGCCGGAAGGTGTTTCCGTAGCCGTCAGGTTGTTGGCAACCAGGTAATCTTTAATTTTCTGGATGTCGATTTCAAGTTGTTCCTCGGGGGAATCACCTTTCAGACAGGATAATGTGGTCAAGCTGAGTACAGCTAAAAACAGAGTTAACAGTCGCATTGTGTTTATATTTTTCGCAAAAGTAGGTATTGGAATGGTTTGGGAGTACACAAATCAGACACTTCGGGCGTATTTAACGGTTGGGTTCATTGATGTATTTGGAAAAATAAACATCCCGGTTTTTCCAAACTGGGAAAAACCGGGACTGCTGTGGAACCTCAGTTTCGGCTCGTAATATATTCATTCGCAACTGAATGTGACCGTAACGGTATACAATTTACCTCTTTTACCGTTTTCTTTACAGGCCTCTTTCGAATCTTCCGACTTTGCCGATACGGATAAAGTACAGGAATCGCTACAGACATATTTACCCCGGCATTGTGTTTTTGCCTTGTCTGCTGCCTGATCCGCAGAATCGGCACATACGTCAACGGTATAAGAAACGGATTGGGTGGGACAATCCACCGGAACCCGAATCCACTGCGCGCCCTGATCGCTGCCGAATGGCCGGATAGAAACCATTTGTGTATTGTTTTTTCTAAGCGGATCGGCCACTTCCCGGAAACCCGGAGGAAACACCAGTTCTGCTGTCAGGTTATTGCCATCCTGCGCTGGGACCACAACATTTTCGTCTTTAAAATAGACACATTCGGGAAGAGAATTATTGTCCTGACAACTTCCCATACATTCCACCCTGAAACTGTCTACTTTTTCACAAGGGGTACTTGAACTGCAGCAAATACCAGAAGAAATACCCTGATCTCCGAATGAATAACGACCGGTCAATTTCCCGTCAATAGACAACAATAATTCGGGTTGCACGGTAGCCGGTTCGCTGCCCGGGTTCAGACCCATTGAAACCGACACGACATACCAGTCGCCGTTTCGTTCCACTTTCAGGCCATCCAGCAAAGCGTCGTCGATGGACTGGCCATATTTTACTGTCGGCGGCAAAGGAGATGATTGCTTCCGTTTTCCCCCGAATTTCAAACCTACTGATACATCCAATGCGGGCGCATAACTGCCGCCGGGTATTTTTCCGTATGTCCCGCTTAAGTCCGCGTAGCCGCGCGCGCCAAGACCAATCCTTGCGCCGAGACCACCAAACGGTGCAATAGACAGCTCCAGTCCCGGCATTTCAACAGGGATAGATACGCCTGCAAGATCACCGCCGCTACTGTTTTGCGTCGGGATTTGAGCGCGGGCGCCTGCTTTTACAAAGGGTTGAAATGCGCCATTGCTTAAAAAGTAAGCCGCATCCGCTTCTGCCAGGATACCCGAAGCAGCAGCGTGCAAATTGCCCTGGATCAACTGTGGTTGAGTAATCTCCTGCGAGAAAACCGTCACAGGGAAATTTCCGGTCCACTCGGACTTGAAATATTGTGCGCCCGTTTGAATTTCAAAACGCCTGCCCAAACCAAGGCCCAAACGGATACCCGGCATGATCTGGGACGATCCTTCGAGTGCTATGTCCCGGTTTTGTGTGCCGTGCATATTGCCAAGTACAAACTCGCCTTGCAGTCTTTCAAACAACTGCGGGAATACCTCCGGCGAAAAAACGGCTGCTTGCAGGGCGTTGAGTTCCATCGTCCGGGCATCCGGATTGGAGAGCGGATACAGGACAGAAGGCGCTGCCGTAAAGTAGATCACCTGATCCCGGGGCGTCGAAGGTTGAACGGAAATGTGTGTGAACGGGCGTCTTTTGCGCTTGGCATCGTGTTCGATGCGCGGTTTTTTGCCCGTGCCGGAATCGTCGAGCCTGAAATTGTCTTCAAACCATTTCTGGATCAGATCGCGTGTAGGCCGGTCTTCCCGCTGTCTGTTTTCTTCATACTGTTCAGCGAGTTTGTCGTTCACGGCGTCTCTCACCGCGGAAGGGTCGCAGGGATTGTCCGCTGCGGCGTCTTTGGCTGCTTTGATCAATTCGTCTATCAACGCCTTCAATTTGCGCTTCTCGGCTTCGGTCAGTTTCTTGTCATTGTCTATCTTGTCTTTCATTTTTCCCAGTTCTGCCTCTATTTCATCGGATGTTGCCAGACCGTGCGCGCACTTTCGGGCGGCGGCGGCATCGGCTGCAGCCGCCCTTTCAGCAGCGTCCACATCGCGATAAGCCTTCGCTTCTTTCGATTGGTCTTTATTGTCTTTCGGCGGAGTCATGTTCTTTTTCCGTTCGGCAATTTCATCGCGTGCTTTTTCTGCGGCTTCAATGGCCTTGAGGATTTTGTCGCAGTCATAGTTATTCTTTTTAATTTCTTCTTCCGCCGCTTTTTTGGCGTCGGCAGATCCTTTTTTTAAATCGGCGATGGTTTTTTCCTGTGAAATCCCGGAAACGGGAATACTGCATAGCATGACAGAGAAAAAGAAAAGAATAAAGGTGTTTTTGAAGGGTGGTTTGAAATGATGAAGCTTTTTCATGGCTA
>JALHRK010000691.1 GCA_022841505.1 Saprospiraceae bacterium
AACTGCTGCACGAATGCCCGCAGGAGCCGGATTACCACGCCGAGGGGAATGTGGGTATCCACACCGAAATGGTGGCAGAGGCGCTGCTGGGTTTGCCGGAATTTGGCGATCTGGTCGGGCCGGAGCAGCAGGTGTTGCTGGCGGCGGCGCTGCTTCACGACGTGGCTAAACCAGCCTGCACGGTGATCGAAGAAGGAAGGATTTCTTCGCCCCGGCATGCGGCGGTGGGCGAAAAAATAGCCCGGGAAATGCTCTGGGACGCCGATTTTGAGCTACGCGAACAGATTTGCAGCCTTGTGCGCCTGCACGGTTTGCCGTTGTGGGCGCTGGAAAAACCGAATCCGTGGTCGGCAGTCATTGGAGCGAGCTTGCGGTGCAGCAACCGGCTGGTTTACCTGCTGGCGAAGGCAGATGTGCTGGGCCGGATTTGTGCCGACAAAGCCGATTTATTGGAGCGGGTGGAATATTTCAAAGAGTTTTGCATGGAAAACCAATGTTTTGAAAACGCTTATCCCTTTGTGAATGCCCACAGCAAGTTTCGCTACTTTTTCACCGATGCGCGCTACCCTGCTGAATTGTACGACGATACCGCATTTCAAATCCGGCTGATGTCGGGCATTCCCGGCAGCGGGAAAGATACTTTTTTGAAAAACAACCTCCTGCCGGTGGTCAGCCTCGACAACCTGCGGACGGAAATGGGCGTGGAACACGGCGACAGTAAGGGGCAAGGGCACGTGGTTCAGGCGGCATACAACTTAGCAAAAAAGTATTGCGCCGCCCGGCAGAGCTTCGTCTGGAACAGCACCAACCTCACGACAGAACTCCGATCCAAGCTGATCAATACCCTTTCCGTGTACAATCCTGCCTTTCAGATTACTTATGTGGAAACCAGCCGGAACAACATCTTTCAGCGCCGCAAAGAAGACATTCCCTATGCGCACTTAGAGCGGATGATCCGGCTGTTAGACCTGCCGCTGCCAACGGAGGCACATGAAGTGCGTTATTTGCGGAATGACAAAAAAGTATAAAAAAAACACAGGGAAAAGTAAAATTTCCTATCTTAGCTGCCTCTCCTCCCAAAGTAGTCTGAACATACTTTTTCATCATCAAAATCAGATACTTTATGAATTGCAAAATTCCCTTGCTGATGGCTGCAATTGCCCTGAGCCTGAGCGCATCCGCACAAACCCGCACCGTTGTTGCCAGTGCGGGCGGCGAAAGCCAAAGCGGTAAAGTAAATCTAAACTGGACACTTGGAGAAACCGCCGTCGCCACCGTTTCGCTTGGCAATGGCGAACTGCTTACTGAGGGGTTTCAACAACCAGATCTCCTCCGGGTAGAACCGGCGGAATCCGTCAATCCTCTGCCGCGCTACGACGCCGCGCCTGCCGGAGCCATTACCATCGCACCCAATCCGGTTAGCACGAAGCTGAATATCCAGATTCCCGAGACCTGGAATCAGGAAGCTCTGGCCGTGGAACTGTTCGACGCCAACGCCCGGAAAATCCGGAATGGCCGCATCGAACCCGGACTGGCCACTGCCCAATGGGACATGAGCGCGCAGCCCGCCGGAACATACTGGTTGCGGATTATTGCCCCCGGCGCCAAACAGGCGCAGACGTTTAAAATTGTCAAAATTCAGTAATTAGCGCCCGTCCATTTACTTTCGTGTCTGTTCTGTTTTTTCTGTATTTATACTGGGTTTCTCATAAAAAATGAACACTTTACAACCCTGTTGTTGCCAAGATAAATCAGCACAGCAGGGCATAAAGTATCCCCCTGCGCGATCGCCCAAAAAGGTGACAAGTTTAAGACAGGTAACAAAATCCCATTCTTTCCGTAAAACCGATCAATATGCGACGACACCTGAAACTTCTCTTTGCGGCAAGCAGCATTTTCCTCCACACGACCCTGTGGTCGCAGGAGACGATGATCGCGTCGGGCCGGGCAGATGTGGAACCACCACCGAAGCGCGAATTCCGTGCCGTGTGGGTGGCAACGGTGACGAATATTGACTATCCGAAACGAGCAACCCCTGACCGCGTTGCCCACAAAGAGCAGTGGAAAAACCTGCTGGATGAGTACAAAAAAATGGGCATCAACGCCGTCATTTTCCAGGTGCGACCTGCGGGCGATGCCTTTTACCCAACCGATCTGGCGCCCTGGTCTAAATACCTCACCGGCCAGCAGGGACTGGCGCCGCAGCCGGAATACGACCCGCTGGAATTCCTGATCGAAGAGACCCACAACCGCAGCATGGAATTCCATGCCTGGGTGAATCCCTACCGCGCCACGATGGATTTGGACACCGCTGCGCTTTCGACTTCCAAACACCAGTTTTACCGCCACCGCAATTGGGTGGTGCAGTATGGACGACGCCTGTATTTCAACCCTGGCTTGCCCGAAGTGCGGCAACATGTGGTGGATGTAGTGGCTGAAATTGTAGAAAAATACGATGTAGACGGCATCCATTTCGACGATTATTTCTATCCTTATAAAGAAAGAGGTGTTGAATTCCCGGATACGACCGAATTCATCCTTTATGGCGAACGCTTCGACAGCATCGCAGACTGGCGCCGCAGCAACA
>JALHRK010000692.1 GCA_022841505.1 Saprospiraceae bacterium
ACGAATATGAGATCCCGCTGGCGATGTCGGATCCCGACGGGCTTCCAACAAACCCCAACACTTCTCAGTATAAACAAGCGGTTTGGCTTGCCGCAAACGAATTCAACTTTGCACTTTCCCAACTGCGCGAACTGAAGCTGGACCGCGACGCTGCCAACTTCAGCAAAGGCGCCGAATACGTGCAAGCCATCAATCCATCCGATCCGCTCTCGCACGTCATCAAGGTCAAAGGCAGCCCCAACCTCGGCTTTGTCAAAATGGTCATGGTCGGGGTGCGCAATCCTTACACGGGTAACAATGCCTCTTACGATACGGAAGTCTGGGTCAACGAGTTGCGGGTGACCGGATTGGACGAACGCGGCGGCGGGGCAGCCCTGGCACGATTGGACATGCAATTGGCGGATCTGGGGAACGTAACCATTGCAGGCAATTACAACTCCGTTGGTTTTGGAGCGCTCGACCAGCAGGTGCACGAGCGCAGCCGGGAAGAAGTTATTGGCTACGACATTGCAACGACGCTGGAATTGGGCAAATTTTTGCCTGAAAAGTGGGGCGTGAAAATCCCGTTCTATGCCCAGTTGTCGAATACCACAAGTACGCCTGAGTACAACCCATACGACCTTGACCTGGTACTCAAAGATCAGTTGAAAAGTATTGCCGATCCTATTGACCGGGATGCCCTTCGCGAACAATCGCAGGAAGTGACGGCCATCAAGAGCTACAACTTCACCAATGTGCGCAAAGAACGCACCAATGCGCAGGCAACGCCCATGCCCTGGGATATTTCGAACTTCAGCGTCAGTTATGGATTTACCCAAACCGACCGGCGCGACCCGATTATACAGTTCGACCGGCAGGATCGCTATACGGGCGCATTGGACTACGGTTTCAGCACGCGCGTCAAATACTGGGAGCCTTTCAAAGGCATTAAAAACGACAAATACCTGAAACTGATCAAGGAGTTTAACATCAACCCTATCCCGAACTCATTTACGTTCAGTACCATCCTGGATCGCAGTTTTGCACGCACCAGTTATCGCTTCGCAGGGGTGGATGAACGGTTCAATACCTTCTTCAACAAGCGATTCCTTTGGGATCGGCAGTACAACCTGCAGTGGGACATCACCAAAGCGTTGAAGTTTACCTTCAACTCGTCCAATTCGTCGGTTATTGACGAGCCCAACGAGATTACGCTGCTTGAAAATCAGCCTCTGATTGGCGACATCAATAAATTCCGGCGCGACAGCATCTGGAACAACATTCGCCAGTTGGGGCGCCCGAAACTCTACCGCCACAACATCAACGTGACCTATACGCTCCCCATCCGCCACCTTCCGTTTATGGACTGGGTGCAAGTGCGCGCGCAGTACCAGGCAGAATACAGCTGGAACGCCGCAGCCCTCAACGTGGACAGTTTGGGCAATGTGATCCAGAACAGCCAAAACCGGCAAATCGGCGCCGACCTGAACTTTGACAAGCTCTACGGCCAGTTTGCCTACCTGCGCGGCATCGAAAAACCTAAAGCTCCGAAAACAAAAGGCAAAACGACTTCGCCAAAAGATCAGGATACAAAAGACGTGGATCCAAAAGCCCCGGCAAAAGATCCGAAAGCAAAAGCGAAAGATCGCGTGCCAAGCGATCTGGAGCGCATTCTGATTCGCCCGCTCCTGATGTTGCGCAAGGCGCGTTTCAACTACAACGAGCGTTTCCGAACGGTGGTGCCAGGGTTTATGCCGCGCTCGAATCTCATGGGCATGGAGTCCGGATTTGGCGCGCCGGGATGGGATTTCATCGCGGGTATACAACCCAATATCCGCACCTTGTCGGAAAATCAGCGCGAAAACCCGTCCGAGGGCAATGGCGACTGGTTGTACGACAACCGCCAGTGGATCAGCGGCAATGTCTTTTTCAACCAGGACATCGTTCAGGATTATACCCAAACGTACGACGCCCGGGTCACGCTGGAACCTTTCCGGGATTTCCGGGTGGAACTGGAGATCAGCAAATCTTTTACAGAAAACTTCACCGAGACGTTCAAGGATACCACTTTGGATGGCAACGCCAACTATGTTCACGTGGTGCCGACCACAATGGGGTCCATGACGGTGTCGTATTCTGCGCTTCAAACCCTGTTCCAGGACAGCAAAGATGAAATCAAAAGCCTGTTCCAGCAGTTTGAGAGCAACCGGGTGGTCGTTTCGGAACGGTTGGGTGTTGATCAGGCACATACCGATCCAAACCTTGCCGCAGTAGGCTATAAGTTCGGCTATGGCCGCACCCAGCAGGATGTATTGATCCCGGCGTTTATTGCGGCTTATACCGGTTCCGATGCACGAACCACGGGCTTAGATATTTTCAAAACCCAGCCTAACATCAACTGGCGCCTGAGCTACAATGGCTTGTCGAAAATACCGCTGTTCAAAGATATTTTCACCAACTTCAGCCTGACGCACGGGTACAAAACAGAGCTGAGGGTGAACAGTTACCGCACCGGCCTCGACTACCTGCGTACGCGCTCCTTTGGCAGTGTAGACGAAATTTCAGGTAACTTCTACGCCAGGCTTGAAATCCCTGAAATTGTCATTCA
>JALHRK010000693.1 GCA_022841505.1 Saprospiraceae bacterium
AGAAATCAGATACAAAGACCAATGGGTTAAATTCCAGCAGAACTCCAGGCAAATGCACAGAGCATAACCCCAAAATCTTCCCCAACCAAAAAAAATAACCCCTACCTTGAACCCCAAATCAAACACCTTCCATCCGCATGTACAAATACGCCTACGCATCGCTGCTGCTGCTCCTGGTGAGTTGTGGCCCCCGCCCGGAAATCACCCTGGCGCCCAATGCCCACATCGCATTCATTGGCAACAACCTCTGCTCGCGCATGTTCGAATACGGGCATTTTGAAAGCGAGTTGTATCTACGCTACCCCGACGCGCAATTGTATATCCGGAATATGTGCGACCCCGGTAATACCGCGGGGTTCAGACCCCATCCAGGGCGATTGGATCCGTGGGCATTCCCGGGGGCCCAGGTTTTTCATCCCGACAAGCAGCACCCTTCCGAGAGCGAAGGTTTTTTCGCTTCCCCCGATGAATGGCTTACCAACCACAAAGCCGATATCGTGCTTGCTTTTTTCGGCTACAACGAATCGTTTGCCGGCAAGGCAGGACTCGAAAATTTCAAAGCCGAACTGTACGCCTTTATTCAACATACGCAAGCTCAGGAATACAACGGGCATTCCGCGCCACAATTGGTGCTGGTCTCCCCTACTGCCTTTCAAAACCTTTCGGCCAACCACGACCTCCCGGATGGCCGGCAAATCAACGAAAACCTGGAGTTGTACACCACGGCGATGGCTGAAGTGTGCAAGAAAACCAACACGCCATTTGTGCGGATCCTGGAGGAAACTGCCCGCTGGTTTGACCAGGGCGAAGCCCTCACCACGGATGGCGCGCAACTCAACGATGCAGGCTACCGCAAATTGGCCGTGTTGCTGGCCGATCAGATTTTCGGCAAACAATCCATTCCCACGCCCTCCCACCGCCCGCTGGTGGAGGCCGCCGTGCAGGAAAAAAACTGGATGTGGCACAACGACATCAAAATCCCCAACGGCGTGCATGTGTATGGGCGCAGGTACGAACCTTTCGGACCGGACAACTACCCCGCCGAGCTAACTAAAATACGCCAGATGACCGCCAACCGCGATACGGCCATCTGGAAAGCCGCGCAGGGCGAAACCTGGGATTTGGCCTTAGCCGATAGCAAGACGCTGGTGTTGCCCCCCGTGGAGACCAATTATACCACCGCCGCCGGCAAATATTTGTACGGCGCCGACGCCCTTGCTTCCATGACCTTAGCGCCCGGCTTCAAGGCCGAGTTGTTTGCCTCGGAACAGGATTTTCCAGACCTGGCCAATCCGGTGCAAATTGCCTTCGACAACAAAGGCCGCCTCTGGGTCGCCACCATGCCTTCCTACCCGCACTACAAGCCCGGCGACGCCAAACCCAACGACAAACTCATCATCCTCGAAGACACCAATGCGGACGGCAAAGCCGACAAGCAGACTACGTTTGCAGCGGGTTTGCACCTGCCTATTGGCTTTGAACTGGCGCCCGAAGGCGTGTACATGACCCAAAGTCCGCACCTCAAACTTTATACCGACACCAACGGCGACGACAAAGCCGATCAGGTGGAGGTGGTCCTCAGCGGATTTGACGACCACGACACCCACCACGCCATCAGTGCTTTTTGCGCCGACCCATCCGGGGCAGTCTACATGGCGGAGGGCATATTTCTGCACTCCAACGTCGAGACCGCCTACGGCCCGGTAAATGCCACCAACGGCGGTTTTTTCAGGTACAACCCCGCCCGGCGGCACCTGGAGCGCACCGCACAATTGGCCATCCCCAACCCCTGGGGCATTGCTTTTGACGAATGGGGCCAAAACATTTTTGCCGAAACCTCCGGCCCCGATGTGCGCTGGATGATGCCCGGCTCGATCAAACCCCTGTACGGCGTCGCCTCCCCGATGACGGAAACGCTGGTCGAAGAAAAACACATGGTCCGACCAACATCGGGCCTGGAATATGTGTACAGCCGCCATTTTCCCGATGAGATGCAGGGCGATTATTTAATCAACAACGTCATTGGATTTTTAGGCACCAAGCAGCACCAATTGACCGATTCAGGCACGGGCTACGCCAGCAAACACCGCCAGGATCTGATCCAAAGCAGTGACCCCAACTTCCGTCCGGTAGACATGGAGTTCGCACCCGATGGCTCGCTCTACATCGCCGACTGGCACAATATCCTCATCGGGCACATGCAGCACAACGCCCGCGACCCCCTGCGCGACCATGTGCATGGCCGCATTTACCGCATTACCTATCCGGCGCGCCCGTTGGTGGTTCCGGCGCAGATCGCAGGAGCGCCGGTCTCCACGCTGCTCGAAAACCTGAAACTGCCCGAATACCGCACCCGTTACCGCACGCGCCGCGAGTTGCGCGGTCGGAAGGCCAACGAAGTGCTGCCTGCGCTGGGTCAGTGGTTGGCGCAATTGGACAAAACAGACCCGCACTACGAACACCAACGTTTAGAAGCGCTTTGGGTCACCTGGGGGCTGAATCAGGTGGACGCCGCATTGCTGCGCCAGTTGCTCACGGCTCCCGATTTTCGGGTGCGCGCAGCGGCTGTCCGCGTGCTGCGCTAC
>JALHRK010000694.1 GCA_022841505.1 Saprospiraceae bacterium
CCAAAACGGGAGTTTACTGACGTAAATGACCGATTTTGGGGCAAAAAATAACGCAGCTATCGGACTATAAAGACAGACACTATTTAAATGCCTGCTCATAAGCATGGATAACACGCCTTGTTAGCGCTCCCTCTCCGGAATTTAAAAATACGGTCACCACAATATCTTCCGGAAAACAATAATAATAAGCGTGGATACCCCGCCATCCTTGGTCATTAACCGGATGCCCCCAATCTCCTCCGGAGCCAAAATATTCGCTATAGGCATTTTTGCGAATTTTAAACGGAAACCCGAATTGGAATAATTCAGTGAGTGTTTTTTGGGATAGAATTTTTTTGGTAACAAATACTGCATTAATGAATTTTGCAGCATCTATGGTTGATAAATACCATCCAAAACCACCGGCATATTCACTGAGGTCACCATTAGCGGAAAGGCTGCCAAATCCAGTGAGCTCGCCGGGTTCATTTGCATAAGGAAATGGATATTGAAAAGCCGGTTCCCAATCCGTAATGCTGCAATCGGCTGGAGGTATACCCGCAGGTTTAAAGAGGTATTCGTTGATAAAATGTTTATACATTTTTGCCGTCACAATGCCAACGACCAATGAGTCTGCACCAGGTTGCAACTCTTTGTAACCCGTTGCATAGCCAATAATGATCCGCAACAATCCATAGCTGGTATTCTGATAATTAAATTTACCGCGCTTTTCCGGATTGGGGCCTCTTTCCATCAGCTTTCGCAGAGAATCTGTGCCCGAAGAAAGGGCATCAAGCGGAGCATCTAATCCGCTCTTCATGTTGACCAGTTCAAGGATGGTAAGGTCTTCAAAATCAGGATGGAGCTTCCAGTAAGAGGGCAAAAAAGACTTTGCCCGATCTTCCCATTTTATTTTTTGCTGATCCACCAATTTAGCAATGGCAACGGCCGTAATGGTTTTGCTCATGGAAGCAACATGCAATCTCGTTGAAGATAAAAATGGAACGCCTGCCTGATTTAAACAATCGGCAGGCGTGATTTTGAAACCACCGGCTTGTTCCCGGAACAGTTTTCCTTTTTTCCAGATGGCATAAGCCCCCCCAACTGAACTATCACGGCAAATACTGCTTAAACGGGCGCTGAAATCTTTAAGATCTAACGCTTTTTGGTCTTTGCCGGAGTAGAGATAGGTTAATTGTTGCGCCTGAGTTATGCCTGCCATGAAAAGGCATACGGCTAAGGGCAATAGCTGCTTTTTCAGGTCATGGATTGGGTACCCCATTGGATTCAGTCGTTTTAGCTTTTCACCGCTCAAAATAATTCACCAGCCAAATTAGCAGTTTTTTCTGGTTCACCTTCTTGTAGGATTGAAAAGGCTTAACGGTCTCCGGAAACCAACGATTACCACAAACAAAAGCCGGGCTTACACGCGGTTTAAGGCCAGCGTATCAAGGTGAAACTCCACCTCGCCGGTCGTGATGTCATGTGTGCCGCCAACAAGCCCGATTTCTCCTTTTTCCACCATTTCCTTGAGGATAGGGCTCCGTTCGAGAATGCTTTTCACAGTTCGCTTGACATTTATGTTCGCTACTTTTTCCACAAATACGCCATTTCCTGAATTGCGGTTTTCGGTAACGGTCATTTCATCGTCAACGGCGGGCCTGATTTTGGTAAGCAAAGCCGTCAGGTTGCCCATTTCCACATGATCGCACGCTCCTTTTACGGCGCCGCATTTGGTGTGCCCCAGGACAACGATGATTTTGGAACCGGCAACTTTGCAGGCAAATTCCATACTGCCCAAAATATCTTCATTGATGATATTTCCGGCAATGCGGATGCTGAAAACATCGCCCAAGCCCTGGTCAAAAATGAGCTCTGCCGACGTTCTGCTGTCAATACAACTCAGGATCACGGCAAAAGGATATTGCCCATCTGATGTTTCGTTGGCCTGTTGCAAAAGATTTCGGTTCACTTTCAGATTACTGACAAACCGCTTGTTGCCTTCTCGTAACAATTCCAGCGCCATAGAAGGGGTGATGGCGTCCTGCATTTCCTTAGTTAAGGTTTTCATTAACTTATTTTTTAATGATGTTGAATCAAAATTTGGTCAGGTGCTGAAGCAGCCGCGTTATCAGGTCAAAACGATGCGCCTGAATTCACGCTACGGGTTCAATGAATTTGATTTTCTCCACAATAATGTTTCTGGATTTCGCATTGCTGTCAAAGTTTTTTATCAACTCAACCACGTCATAATCAATGGATTTTGAATTGGTGCAGTCAATAACCACTTTTGAATTTTCAGGAATGGCCTCTAATTCCCTGATCAGGCTTGCTTTATTGAAAAATGAGACCTCCTCCGCCAAAACAAGGTGGTAGGTATTGACGCCATTTTCGGTCGTATGCGCTTCTTTCATGTAGTGTGAATTGCGGTAACTGTGCCGCAACGCGAAAAAACCGCCCATGACCATTCCTGCAATAATTCCAGTCAGGAGGTCGGTGAATAAAATAACCACAATCGTGACAACAAACGGAATGAACTGTTCCCAGCCCAGCTTGTACATCTGTTTGAAAAGGGACGGTTTTGCCAGTTTGTAACCCACCAC
>JALHRK010000695.1 GCA_022841505.1 Saprospiraceae bacterium
CGAGCAGGGCGTGAGCGGCTTCTGGAATGACATGAACGAACCCGCGGTGTTTAAGGTCAACAACATGACCTTCCCCGACGCGGTGCAACACGACTACGACGGCGATCCCTGCGACCACCGCAAGGCGCACAATATTTATGGCCTGCAAATGTCGCGGGCCACCTACGAGGGCCTGAAAACCCTGCAACCCCAAAAGCGGCCCTACCTGCTCACCCGCGCTACGTTTTCCGGCGGACAGCGCTACGCTGCGGTCTGGACGGGCGATAATGTGGCTTCGTGGGAACACCTGCGTTTAGCCAACCTGCAATGCCAGCGCCTGAGCGTTTCGGGCTTTTCGATGTGCGGCACCGACGTGGGTGGTTTTGTAGATCAACCCGACGGCGAATTGTTCGTGCGCTGGCTGCAGCTCGGCATTTTTCATGGCGTTTTTCGCATCCACTCAATGGGTAACAACGCCAGCGGCAACGCTTCGGTGGACGAAAACGCTGTTCAGGAAGCTGCCGCAGCCAACCGCTTAGATCAGGAACCCTGGTCGTTCGGCGAACCCTACACCGCCCAAGCCCGTCAGGCCATCGAGCTACGCTACCAACTGCTGCCTTACCTCTACACGGCTTTCCGCCAATGCGCAACCGACGGGAGCCCGGTTATCCGCAGCCTCGGGTTTTACGACCAGGAAGACCCGCAAACCTGGGACCGCGAAGAAGAATTTGTATTCGGGTCGCACTTGCTGGTCGCGCCGGTATTGCGCAAAGGCGCCAAATTCCAGCGCGTTTATTTGCCGAAAGGCCAATGGTTAGACTACCACAGCGGCGCAGCGCTCGAAGGCGGGCAGTTCCATCGGATATCCCTAAAACCGGAGACTTTTCCACTCTACGTAGAGGCGGGTGCGGTCATTCCCACCCACCCCGTCCGGCAGCATACCGGTGAGGCGGTGGCCGAAGCGACCCTGCGTGTTTACTACGGCGAAGGGGCAGAAAGCACCTGGTACGAAGACGCCGGCGAAGGCTACGACTACGCGAACGGGGCGTATTGCCTGCGCCGCTTCCGGACTGAAAAAACGGCGGATGGGTTTCACTTGACGCAAATGGTGGAGGGGAGTTATCGGGCTGGTTATGAACGGATTCGGGTGTTGTTTTTTGGGTTAGTGGATGCGGTAGGGGGCGTTTTGGTGGATGGCAAACAGGCCTCTTTTGAGTCTAAGGAAAATGGATTGGAGGTGGTGCTGAGTAAGGTTTTCGCAGAGGTGCAGGTTGTTGCCTTTTCTTGAAATAGCTTTATCTTTGGATGAACTTTGATTGATATGGACACTATCGTGATCAAGCTGAACCAGCCGAAAAAGGCGAAGTTACAGGGTACCGAATATTTGGGAATAGAAGGGTCTGTTTCACAAACTTTAATCAACAAATATCTTGGAGATGAATAAGACAAAGGAGCCTACTTATGAGGATTTGAGGAAGGAATTGTCTGATGAAGAAATTGTCGAGAGCTTTGTTTTCAGAAGCACCATGACCGCTGAAGAACGAAAAGAAGCGGATGAGGAATTTCGCAAGCTTCGGTTTGAAAAATTGAAGGAAATGTAAGATGAACAAATCCTAGGTTTTTGATAGGTCAATCCTGTTGTAAACAAGCTTATACACAGCCATACACCTGAACTAACGCTGATTTTTTTTATGAACGCAATGCCACTCCTTTCAAAACCCCATTATGCCATCTTAGACGGACTACGCGGTGTAGCGGCCATTATGGTAGTTATCTTTCACATTTTTGAGGCGCACGCCACCAATCATCTCGATCAAATCGTGAACCACGGGTACCTGGCGGTGGATTTTTTCTTCGTGCTGTCGGGGTTTGTCATGGGCTACGCGTATGACGACCGCTGGGGCAACATGACGTTGGGCGATTTTTTCAAGCGCCGGCTTGTCCGGCTTCACCCAATGGTGGTGATGGGTATGATCGTCGGCGCGGTTTGTTTCTACTTTCAGGATTTTGAATTGTGGCCCAACATCGGCGAGACGCCCGTTTGGAAAATGCTGCTGGTTATGGTCATTGGATTTACGTTGATTCCAGTGCCGAAGTCTCTGGACATTCGCGGTTGGTACGAAATGCACCCGCTGAATGGCCCGGGGTGGACCTTGTTTTTTGAATACATCGCCAATATCCTTTACGCCCTTTTTATTCGCAATTTTTCAAAAACGGCTCTTTCTATCCTGGTGTTGCTGGCCGGTTGTACCCTGATTCACCTCGCCGTCACCAGTCCGAATGGCGACGTCATCGGCGGCTGGTCCATTGAACCTACTCAATTGCGCATCGGGTTTACCCGCCTGATGTATCCTTTTTTTGCCGGGCTATTGCTTTTTCGGGTTGGGAAACTGATCCACGTCAAAAACGCTTTTTTTTGGTGTAGTTTGCTGATTGTGACGGTACTTTCAATCCCCAGAATCGGCGGCAGCGAACACTTGTGGATGAACGGCCTTTACGATTCACTGACCATCATTTTCATCTTCCCATTGGTCGTTTTTTTGGGCGCCAGCGGCGAGATCAAAGGAAAATTCGCGACGCGCCTATGCAATTTTCTG
>JALHRK010000696.1 GCA_022841505.1 Saprospiraceae bacterium
CAGGGAGGGCAGTTTGATCCACTCCTCTCCCGGCCCGCTCAGTGCAATGGCACTGAAAAGGTGAACCGGAATCAGTAAAGTGAGGATAACCTGCTTCATGAGCGATAAAAAATGATGAACGCCTTTGTATTCTATAAAGTTGAACACCAAGTTGATGATGCGAAATTAAAAATTGTTTTTGGAATCCCGTATTCCGCTCATTCAACGGGCCGTTTTTTGATCTGAAAAATTCTTGAGAGGTTGAAGCCGAATTGAATATCGCCCTTCAGCCAGTCGCCGTTGGTGTCGCTGAGGTAAGCCCGTTCGTTCATCCCAACCGCATTGGAAAAATGCAGTTGAAAAACGTGGCCGCCCGTTTCAATGTCCAATCCAATGGACAATGGGTTGGCCAGGAGGTTACTTGGGAAGCGGTTGATCACATACCCGTAATCCCAGACAAAAGCTAAGCGCTGGGTGAATTTGACGCGGCCTCCGAAACCGATTGCAAATAACTCATTTGGGATGAGCTGATTATCTACAATGTTCCGGTGCACCCAGGTTGGAGAAAGTTGCAGGGTGAGCCCGTCGGTAATTTTGCGGCCAATGATGAGCTCGTGGTAATACCCCAGCCTTCTGGACAACGTTACCGGCACTTCCGGATTGCCAATCGGGTCTTTGAGGCCGTTCATGGTGATTCCGCTGACCCACACTAAGGAAACCGGATTGTTTTTGCTGCCTTTCGATTGCCACAAAATCCGGTACTTCACAAAAGCGTCCATTTCCTTCTTAGCCGTGCTGCGCCCAAATCCAACCATCAGATTGGGAGAAATGCCGTAATCAAACCCCATGCGCATGCTGGCGCGGTCGAGGCCGAACATTTCATAAAAACCGTCGCTGATGCGGCCAAACCGGTGCAGGATGCGGAAGTCGAGTGTGCCTTCTCCAATCATTTCCATGCTGTGGCCATTGATGACCCGCGAACTTTTGAAGGCATTGGTGGTGTAATCGGTCACGTCTTCTTCACCCAGAATATCGAGCAGACTACCTTCCTGCGCGCTGAGTTCTATGGGTACAAAAGCCAGCGCAAATCCGGTTGCGATCCAAAAAAATAATGATTTCATGGCTTTATTTTTTAAAAGGTTCCAAATTGGCGGTTACCGTGATTTTTACTTCATTGGCGATTTTTGTCCCCACCACTGAAGGAATTTTGATGTCGTAATCGGACAGCTTGACCAAAAAATCTGAAGCCAATGCCGGCTTACCGCCTTTTACATTAACTGTGCCCTTGGCCACCAGGTCTTTTGTAACCCCATGAAGGGTCATTTTCCCATTGACGACTACCGGGTAAGTCCCATCCGTTGTCCATTTCACGTTGGCGTGGTTGTCTATCTGTCCTTTGAAAGTTGCTTTTGGAAATTTGTCGCTTTCAACGTAATTTTCATTGAAATGCTCCTGCATCAGGGCACTTTTAAACTGGAATCCCTTCAACAGCACCGCCCATTCCATCTGCCCGCTGGCCTGATCTACCACGCAGGTCGCCGTTTTGGTTGCCGCTTTCACCTCTTCAATGTCGTCCATGGCGCCCTCCGCGTTAAAATTGATGGCGCCTGTGCGCGTAAAATATTTGCTTTGAGCCTGCGCAAAAAAAACAGTCGGGAGCAGAAGCCCCACAAGCATTACAATCTTTTTCATGGTTATTATTTTTATTGAGAATCAATCATTTTTTGCGCCAAGCGAAACCCATTGCCTGATTTTTTCGACGTCGCAGGCAGGGATTTTGCTGGCATTTTCGGGCATTGGAATGTACCCCGGAGCATGTTCTATAGAACCAACCAGGGCGCCGCTCACAGCAGTGGGTTTGGTGGCATTGTAGGTGGCGTAGCTGATGTTGCCGGAAGGTGCGCCACCGGAGTGGCAGCCCGTGCAATATTTTTGGAGGATGGGTTTGACCGTTGCGTTATAAGTGACGTTGTCGGTGACGCAATTACCGGAGTCGCCGCAGTTGATGGTGTTGTTGGCGCCTTCTTCGATCCAGAGTGCAATGTTGGTAATTTGTTCGTCACTGAGGCGACCATAGGGCGCAGGTGGCATAGATTCGCCACCGGGCACAACCAGGGCCTTATAGATCTCACTGCCTTTGTAATCGCCTGGCGTGATGCCTTTGCTAACAATCTTATCGTAACTGGTGAGGTCGTATCCTTTTTCGCGATCCACGGAGTTGTGGCAACCGCTTTGGGTACAATTGGATTGAAAAATCGGCAACACATCGGTCTCAAAGCAGACCGGATTCACATTTTCAATGTGTTCCCTGGTACAGGCCGTTTGGGCCATCCAGATGATGCTTCCCAGTATGGCCGCCACAAACAGGCGGTTCTTTGATGCTTTTCCCATGTCATTTTTGATTCGTTAAAGAATTCAAACTTAACTTCGGGTAAAGCGGGGAAAAGGTTGCCTAAGGGGTAGACTTTTTATGATCTTATTTAAACAAATTGCAATTGGGTAAGTTTAAGAGCATGTTCAAATTTCCATGATCGAGCGAAAGCGAGGAAATTTTGTTTTAGACGAGGCAGAAACGT
>JALHRK010000697.1 GCA_022841505.1 Saprospiraceae bacterium
GCAAGTACCCCGACCATATTTTCTAATTGTCCAAATTTGCCTTCAAAATAGCGCAGGTATTGTCCGCGCGCTTCCACGAAAGCTTCGGAGCCTTCCAGACCAGTATAGGCGGAAGTGCCGTTGGTTGCGTCATTTGCAGACGTAATATCGCCAACTTTTGCCCAAACTTCGTTTTGGTTTTTGGTCTCTTTTACGGTGCGGCGCAATTCACCGGACGCCACATTGTAATAACCTTTAAAAGCGTACACCTTTTTTGCGGCAGCGTCGCCAGCGTCTTCTTCGCGGTATTGCCAACGGCCTTTTTCCACACAAAAAACCGGTGTATCGGCGATGGCCACAGGTGGCACCACCATATCTTCGGCGATGATGCGGTCCTGATTACCGCCTTTCACCACGTCGCCCGACATGAGGAAGACTGGATAATTGGTTCGGTTTTCAACCGTCAGCATATTCACCGCACCGTGGTCTTCGAACCGGCCAAACGGTTTTTTCTCCACAATGCGAAATTTTGGCATCGCCATGGCATCTTTCAGTCCAATGTAGTTGCCCGCCGCCGCATGGCCTGCAACGAACGCAGCGTCGGCGACAAGCGGGTAGAGGCGCAGGTTTTCGTGGCGCCATTCCGGGTTGTCTGTTCGGTCTATCTGGATACCGCTCATTTGCGGTTGCGAGGTGGCCTGGCTCTGGTCGCCGGTTTCGGTTTTACAGGCGGCAAGGGCCAGCAGAGAAAACAAAAGGATGTGCTTAGACTTCATGTTGTCTGGTTTTGTATGCAAATATACGGGCTATTGGATTGGAAACGCAAATAATAAATTATGGATAGATCCCTGCTTCGATAAGCTCTATTCGCTCCAGAATTCGCTCAATTGCGTTGAACTCAAGAAGCCGAATGGTTCCTTCTCCGATGCTCGTTTTATACTGAATAACTCCACCTTCTAACGCAAAATGATCAGCCCAATTACTTGTTCGTGGGTTATACAATGGAATGATAGGCCCATTTTCGCTCAGGACAGTACTTATGTTCGGGCCTTTTTTCCAATTACAATGAGAACAAGCATACGCAAGATTGTTAAGGTTGTCAGAACCACCATGCTGCTGGCTGATGATGTGTTCGATGTGAAAAGAGAAGTTTGCAACCATATCAGGTTTAAGGCAATATTCACAACGGAAATTGGCTCGAAGTGCAATAAATTGGCGGGTAGCCGGGGAAAATTGTTTACTCATTTTGAAGCAACAGATAACCTTTTAAGTGCTCGTGCTTTAGCTAAACTGACAATGTGTTCAACCAACATCAATTGTTCCAGCTCAATTTTTTCTGTATCTGTTAAACCTTCAGGTTCTTTATTTTTTGACAACAACTCCTCTAAACGTTCCTGTGCTTTTGAGGATGTATGAAAAGCAAGAACGCTTTCAGGGTTCATTCCGGCGAGTAACTCTGCCAACTCGTCAAAAATGTAATGTGGTGCTGCGGTCATTATTAAATGTTGCGATTCTGTTACATCTAAAAGAGGTCTCAATTTCTACAAAGATAGGCTATGTTGGATAGAAATCCCAAATTTTATTAGAATCTTGCATCCATTACTTTCCAGCAATTTACCATGAAGAACTTCATTTCCTACAGTACCGAACACCGCACGCCAGCCGAATTAATAACCCGCAGCCGCGACTTTTACGAATTCATGAACGCCCGCCGCACCCTGCGCGATTTTTCTGACCAGCCGGTGCCCCGCGAGGTGATCGAAAACGTGATCCTAACGGCTGCTTCGGCGCCGTCGGGTGCACACAAACAGCCCTGGCATTTTTGCGTGGTGACTGACGCCGCCGTTAAGAAAGCCATTCGCGAAGCGGCGGAAGCAGAAGAGTACCAAAACTACCACGGACGCATGACGCAGGAGTGGCTGGATGATTTGCAAGCGTTTGGCACCGATTGGCACAAGCCGTTTTTGGAAACAGCGCCGTATCTGATCGTTGTATTTAAACGCCTGCACGATGTTATTGGAACAGAAAAACGAAAAAATTATTACGTGCCGGAGTCGGTCGGCATTGCTTGCGGCTTTTTGCTGGCGGCCATCCATCAGGCGGGCTTGGTTGCGCTGACGCATACGCCGAGTCCAATGAATTTTTTGCAAAAAATCCTGAATCGCCCCGATGAGGAACGGCCTTTTTTGCTGATCCCTGTTGGTTACCCGGCGGAAGATGCGACGGTGCCGGACTTACAAAGAAAAGGGAAAGAGGCGGTTATGACGTTTTATTGAATCACCGTACCGCCATACCGCCATACCGCCGTACCGCCGAACTCCGATTCGGCGGGGCCTGTACAGCCGTACTCCGATTCGGCAGTGCTGTAACGCCGAACTCCGATTCGGCGGAAGTATGATTATTAAAGGTAGGCGTCGCCGAACGGAGTTCAGCGGTACTCGTAGGCGTCGCCGAATCGGAGTTCGGCGGTACAAAAAAACAGCCTTCAAATGCGCTTTCGCCACTTTCAAAGGCTGTCAGGTCAACATCTTTTAGATCGGATTAACGGGAAATCGCTGAAAGCTTTAAAC
>JALHRK010000698.1 GCA_022841505.1 Saprospiraceae bacterium
CCGGCAATTCCGCCCATCAAGGCCGCCGTGGGGTCGTGTACATAACCGTGGACCAATTGCTGGCGCCACCGCTGGTCGTTTTCAGTGGGCACAATGCGGTGTCGTTCGTAGCGCTTCATCGGGCAATAAGCCGTATTGCGCAAGCCCATGGGCCGGTAGAAGTTTTCTTCCATCCAGTTGTCAATGGCCATATCTCCCATTTTGGTCTCTAAGATTTTTTGCAACAGCATAAAATTTGCATCGCTGTAGCGAAAATCCCTGCCCCGATCCACTGGCAGCCGGTGGACATCTTTCCAAACCTGTTGTTCAAAAAATCGGTTAAAAAAGAACCGGTCTGCCACCTGAATGGAAAACGTATCGGTTTGATTTTTACAAAAATACAAGTCGCAATTTGCATTGTCTTTTTCGCGATAAGCGATATAAGGCACGACCGGCATGTGCGGCTGTAAACCGGATTGGTGAATGAGCAGTTTCCGGATCGGGATCTTGCGAATGGTAGAAGTCTTATCGCAGGGCAGGTGGTCTTCGATGTGTTCGCTCAGTCGAAAGCGCCCTTGTTCGTACAATTTCATCGACGCTAAAGTAGTCGCGGCCACCTTACTGATCGAAGCAATATCGTACAGGTCGTCCGCCATCACCGGGTGGTCGGCTTTATAGGTGTGGTAACCAAATGCTTTGCTGTAAATAATTTTTCCGTTTTTAGCCACCGCCACCTGGCATCCGGGCGTAGCGCGGTCTTTGATGGCGGCATAAACAATGCGGTCAATCCCGGTTAACCGGGAAGCTTCGATTCCGGCATCTTCGGGCGGCGTGAACTTCAGCCGAACGGGCTTAAACGTTGCGCCGGCGCCTGCGGGAAATTGCGCAGAAACCGCTACCGGCAGTTTTCCCCGGGGCGCCAAAGCACCAAACAAGACCTGCGCAGCGGCGGTTTCCGTCACCTGGTTGTGTTCGTAGAGCTGCAGGACGGTGAGGGAAGTATCGAGGTCGCGCAACAGTGCTGGCACGCCAAAATTGACTACAACCACATGGGCGCGTTTGGCAGTAGCCAATACCCGGCGGATGAAGGCGCTGTCGGCTTTGTCTCCTGCCCGGAGGCGATCCATTGTCACAATAAAAACCAGCGATTCACAAAATTCTTCTCCTGCATCCAGGGTGAAATCTTGTTGAATCTGGTAGTCTGCATACTTGGAAACCTGGTGGTAAAAAGCCGATAACGGCTGTCGGCAATGGGAAACCAGGCGAAAGTCTAAATTTCGCAAGTTTTTGAATGGCAATAAGTTGTTTTCATTATGAACCAAATTAGCTGCTTTCTCAAAAAGCACCCGCCCAACCGATCCCCATTGCGGGTCTTCAAAATGGGATCGAATGATTTCCTGCTCCGGCGGCAGGCAGCCTACGGCGGCGTAATAGGGAAAACTGCCTTCGGGCGGTAACGCAGGAGTTTTGATTTTTACCCAGGATTTTGCTAAAAGTACTTTGCGCACTTTTTCGTCAATGGCCTGCTGGTTGATGAGTTTTTGTTGCAATAAGCGGCGGAATGCCACCACCACGCGCTCCGGCGCGCGATCCACCACGTACAGGTCAACTCCCGCCCGGATCCAGGCGGCAATGTCCATTTCCGTTTTTACACGCGCCATCAGCAGTCCTCCAAAAGCGAGGCGTTTGAAAAAAGCGTCTTTAAGAAAACCAAAAGGCAATTTTCTGATCGAGTCGTCTTTCAACAATTGGTCGTCAATCCAAAATCCGGAAACGCCCGCATTAATTGCATCCTGATAGCCCTGCAACTCCGGCAGACTTGCCGCCGATGTATCGCGCATCGCCCGAAGGTGGCGGACATTCCAATGGTCAGCCACGCTGAGCAGGTGCTGCTGGTTTAGCCGCTCCACCTGATTGAAGTCCTCGGGGTTTTCGCTTTCGGCGCCGCCTGGAGCAGGAATGATGGCACAATTGAGGCCCAATGCCTGCAATTGGCGGAAGTACAACTCCCTGAAATGAACGAACATTGTATCAGAGCCGGCAGCCTGAAGGGTCAGATTGCGTGGCAACAAAGGCAATTCGGTAAACTGGCTGTTGAGCAGGATGGCTTCGCTGGTGGCCAGCAGCAATGGCAATGGCGCTAAGCGGCGGCACGTATCTGCGATTCGCAAATATTCGGACAAAGGCAGGTTGCTCATCCACAAACCACCGATCCGTCCTTTCGCGATCCAGTTTCTGACATTTGCTTCAATTTTGGGCGTGGGTACGTCTGATTCCAGGACGATCAACTGGCCAATTTTTTGTTCCAGCGACATGGTTTTCATCAACGAATCCGCCCAGGCTGAAGACGGAACATCAAAGGGAGTGGGCGCATGCGGCAGGTGCTCCGTGGTGGCCTTCTGGCACTTGGTAGCAATGCAGGCGAGCGCAAGGATGATGATGAAAAACCTGTATTTAGACATCATGTTTAAGACAGCTTCCGGGTTTTGGCGATTGTGGGTAATATCGCATAAGGATGAAAAAAAACAAACGCTTCGCCAAGTTAGTTTTTTTTGGGTAAACGTCAAA
>JALHRK010000699.1 GCA_022841505.1 Saprospiraceae bacterium
CCGCGCACGAGCTGCCCATGGCCTGGGCTACTTTATATCCGTAAGTCACTGCCTCAAAAGCAGCTTTTTTGAATTGTCCTTTTTGATGTTCAATAAATATGAGGATCATGTGATTTGAAAATTTGAAAATTTGAAAATTTGAAGATGAGGTTTTTTGGTAATTTGAAGATTTGATGATTTGAAATTTGAAGATGGGGGTTTTGGCTAATTTGATGATTTGAAAATTTGAAGATGGTTTTTTGGGTAATTTGAAGATCTGAGGATTTGACAGGATGGATCGAATCTTCAAATCCTCAAATTTTCAAATCTTCAAATCCTCCCTAAATTGCTTTTGCTTCCTCGTGGAGGAGCCGTACCAACTCATCCATATCATTCGGGTCAACCATTTTGACCGCCGATTTTTCCTTTGGCAATTCGTAGCGCACCGTCACCGAAAGGTCGTCGAAAGCGGCAGGTGGCACGACTGCAATGGGTTTGGTTTTGGACGTCATGATACCGCGCATGTTCGGGATGCGTTGTTCGGCCAAACCTTTGGCAGCACTGACCACAAAGGGCGTTGCGACTTCCAGCACCTCTACCCCACCCTCAATGTCGCGCGAAATGGTGGCAGTGTTTCCGTCGAGTTCCAGCTTGCTGGCGTAGGAAATGAACGGCAGGTCGAGGTATTCGGCCACCATGGCGCCGACTTCCGAGCCATTGTAGTCAATGGTTTCTTTGCCGAGGAAAATGATGTCGTAGCCGCCGGTTTTTGCGTGTTCTGCGATTTGTTTGGCCACGCCTAAGGAGCTTTGCGGCTCTATGTCCACGCGCACGGCGTCGTTGGCGCCGATGGCTAATCCTTTGCGGATGATGGCGTCGTTGTCGGCTTTACCTACGTTGATGAGGGTGACCGTGCCGCCTGATTTTTCTGCGATTTCGAGGGCGCGCACCAGGGCGTACCATTCGTCGTAGGGATTCATGATGTATTGTACGCCGTTGGTATCCAATGCACTTTTGTCGCCCGTGAGGACGATTTTGGTGGTTGTGTCCGGCGTTTTACTGATGCAAACCAATAATTTCATCGAAGACAGTTTTATGTTAGGTAGTTGATCGTTTGGTGATGTTTTTTCAAGATAACGCAAAGATAGGACATCTGTTCGCATCTGAAAAAGATTTAGCGAAAATTCGCTGCAATGTTTTTGTCAAAAGTTTAATGTCAGGCAGAGCCTGACGAATAGTAGACACGAGGCCGGAGCCTCGCGCCAGCATGGGGGCTACCAAACCCTGACCATTTTTTTCACACCTTCAGTTCTTCCAATCCGCAACACACATGTATACATCCCCGGCACTGCCCGAAACCCAGATAATGGAAGCCGGTTTTCACTTCCGGCCACCACGTTGAAGCTGGTCTGAAAAACAAGATTCCCCGTTTCTCCATAAATGGAGCAATGCGCGACGCCGGACGCTTTGGCGTCAAAGACCAATTGACTTGCTTCGGTAACCGGGTTGGGCGAAATCGCAAAATCAACCGGCGCTTCATCGGTGTTTTGCACGGGAGAAACCGGCGAAAAACCGACAAACAAAATATTGTTGCCTGCTGTATTGGGGATGGCGAGCGTATCAATGGCGGTGGCGTAACTGATGTCGGCAGGATTGTTCAACCCGGAAACGGTGATGACCTCGGATGCAGAAAAATCGGCGTTGTAGCGGATAATCCGATCCGGCGACCACGAAGCGATGTAAAAATTTCCCTGCCCATCCATATCAATGCCGTCAATATTGGAAACACTGGTTGTTGTAATCGTGCTCACCAGATTGGTGGCCAGGTCAACGGCTTTTATTTGGGCGTTATTTCCCCAGGAAGCCACCACCAACCGGTTGTTGGCGGCATCGTAAACAAGGCCGTTCGGCGTGCCCCCGTATACCGGTACGATCGTGGTCACGACGGGCTGTTGGAGGTCGGAAACATTAATTTTGTGTATTTTCCCGGTCGTAAAATCGGTGGCCCAAAGCAGGGAGTCCCCATCGGAAGCTAAGCCATTTAGGAACGTTGCTCCGGGGATGGGAATGGCCGCCAACTGGGTAGCCGTAACCAAATCGTAAGCGTATAAAGTCGTCACCGTCAGGGCAAACAACCGCCCTTGCATGATTTCCATCCCGTATTTGGCCTTTAACCCGGTTCCGAAATAAGAAATGGCGCCGTCGGCAGCGCGTTGCACAATGCTGGTACCGTCGTCAGAGGTCAAAAAACGCTGGCTGGCAGCGTCGTACTCCACACTTTCGCCTTTGAAAACCTGGGCAAATGCAAAAACAGGGAGGCATAAAAACAAGAGCGCAAATTTCATATTAACTTTTTTGCAAAGGTAGGGATAAAAAAGTTGGGAGGGAGAGAGGGAGAGAGGGAGAGAGAGGGAGGGAGAGAGAGGGTGAGAGCCCGAAGAACAGGAGGCACAAGGCGGAGGCAGCGTTTTTTTTGTTAAAAGTTGAGTGCCCGCAGTGACTGGGCCTTTTTATCAATT
>JALHRK010000700.1 GCA_022841505.1 Saprospiraceae bacterium
TTCGTACGAGATGGTGGGCGCCCTGACGAAGGCTGGCGCGCATCCGGGCTTTACGCAATATCCGGAAGTGGGCCATTTTTCGTGGATTGGCGCGTATAGCGATGCTATGATGATGGCCTGGCTGTTCCGACAACATAAATAGGGTGTCTGTTTTTATAGTCCGATAGCTGCGTTATGTTTGGCCCCAAAATCGGTCACTTACGCGAGTAAACTCCCGCTTTTGGGGCCAAACATGCCTTGCTCTCGAACTCTAAAAAGCAGACACATGACAAAACTGCTAATCAAAGCTTTCCTATGAAAAACGCAACAAATATCATCGCGGTACTGGCGTCACTTTTTTTTGCGACCGGCAGCTTTTGCCAAATTAATCAACCGTATACGGCTTCCTTTATTGGCCGCATGGGGGTGGACACGGTACTTGTGGAAACCTACACCATGATCAACAACCACCTGTATGGGAAAGCATTTGTCAGGGTGCCGGAGGATTATATTGGCGAATTCAGCATTCATTTTTATCCGGATGGCAGCATCCGGGAATTTAATGTTTCGGCGATGGATCCCTTCAACAGTTCATTGCCTTTTCCGGCAAAATCCGGCGCGTTTGAATACCGGTTAAATATGAATTGTAAAAATGATACCTGTACCTACTACAATTCAATAACCGGCGTAAAGGATGAAAAAAATTACAGGCATCCGGCGTCAAAAGTAGATTTTGTCGGCGGTTGGGTTCCTTTTATTTCCTTAATGGAATGGCAGTGCATGCGTTTGGTGCAATCCGGGCAACCCGAAATCCCTTTAAAAATGATTAATCACAATATTGGGGTTTACGACATCGGGGTTCATTTTATGAATCAAGATACGGTCATTTTTGGCGGCCCTTTTTTAGAATACACTAAAATCAAAATTGACCAGGCAGGAAAAATCCTCAACGTAGACGGCATTGGCACGCCATGGAATTATTATGTGGACAAGCATCGCCCGATCAACATTGACGAGGTTGCAAAAAGAATGGCGAAAACACCCGGGATTGGGATCCCTTCACCCACAGAGACCATTCAGGCTGATGTTCAGGATTCAAAAATCAGATTGACTTACGGAAGGCCTTATAAACGCGGAAGACCAATTTTTGGCGGTGTCGTGCCATACGATACCTTGTGGCGAACCGGCGCAAATGGACCAACCGTTTTGACGCTTCAGGATGCTATTAAAATCGGGAACACCCTTATTCCAAAAGGGGAATACAGCATTTATACGCTGCCCCAAAAGAAAGCATGGACGCTTATTTTTAACACCGATCTTAAATCCTGGCCTACAGACCCGAACAGGAGCAAAGATTTTGCTCTGGTTACGATTCCTGTTGAACAAACTAAAATGATCAGGGAGCAATTTACCATTGAAATTGTTGAATCAAAAAATAATGGGGAAATGAGGTTTTGTTGGGATGATGTCGTTGCGGTTGCTAAATTTGAGGTAATGAAAAAATAAAATAGCATGAACCCAACCACAAAAAAACGCCAGGCCGTTGTCCTCATCCACGGAATCGGCGAACAACGCCCGATCATTACCCTGAGGAGTTTTGTCGAATCGGTTGCGGAGTACCTGAAAGCCATGAAGCTGGCGCGGCCGGATGAAGTCCTTTTTTGGGACAAACCCGACACCGATTCGGGCAATTACGAAACCCGGAAATTGACCATGCGCCAGGGCAGGAACCATTCGACCACGGATTTTTATGAATTCTACTGGGCGCACCACATGCGGAATACCAATTATTCCCACATCAAAGACTGGGTGCAGCGGGTTATTTTCCGGCGTCCGGGGGGTGTTTCGCGGCGGTTATTGCCGGTATTTATTTTTCTGTGGGTGGTCACGCTTGCTACCCTTATTCCGGGCGTTTATTTTACTTACAAATACGGATTTACGGATATCGTTCAAAGAATAGCCACCATTTCTACCGGCTTGATCGCCACGTTCATTCTTGCATTTTTTACCAAATTGCTGTTCAATTATTTGGGCGATGCAGCGCGCTACCTCGATCCGTCGCCCGGGAATATCCTGGAACGAAGGAATATCCGGATGGAAGGCATTAGCTTGCTCAAAAGGCTGCACGAATCGGGCAAATACGACCGGGTTATCTTAGTCGGCCACAGCCTTGGCAGTGTTATCGCGTATGACCTCGTGAAGTTTCTCTGGAATGAATATTACAAAAGCTTTGACCCGGATAAATTCTATGAAGTCTTCAGCGGGCCGGATAAAAGCAAACTCGATTTGCTGGAATCGTCGGAAACGGCGTCTAAACTGCTCTCGGAGGACAAAGCCAATATCGAAGATTTTCAGGCTGCTCAACAGCGCAGTTATGACTATTTGAAACGCATCGGCAACAAATGGTTGATCACCGACCTGATCACCATTGGTTCACCCCTGACCCACGCCGGGCATTTATTCGTGTATGAAAAAGGGTTGTTTGAAAAATTGAAAGAACAGCGGGAATACCCGA
>JALHRK010000701.1:0-1546 GCA_022841505.1 Saprospiraceae bacterium
CCGGCGCACAGCCTGTCCAACCCTTCACTCGAGCAGCGCCATCGCGCACAAACCTCCAAGTCGCGCTGTGGGTGAAGACGGTGGTTGAGAAGGAGACGTAGGTGGTACGGGAGGATGACAGAAATCATTGAATGCCGCTGAAGCAGAGGCGTAACTTTATATCTGTCAAGCATATTCCCTTTTCTTTAAAAAAATTTATATTATGAAAGCAAAGGAACTCAAAGAGGAGGTCAATAATATGATCGCTCAGGACTGGCTTGAGGATGCGTTTGATCTGCTGGAAGATTGGACGCTCGGAATGCGGTGGCATAACACGGTTATCCTGCTACAAAACCGTTATAACAGGCATAAGAAAGAGGTTTTGGTTATTGGCTCTAACTCGTCAGGCGGTACCGACCCTGAGCAGAACAGTATCAACAAGGCTGTTGTCGAGCTGGTAGATGAAATTTGCAAAGCATTTGAGAACCAAAGGTATTATCCCTCGGAGAAAGAAAATATGGCGGTAAACCAGGGCGCCAATGTAATACCGACGCACTCATTCCGGGCATCTCCTGTAGCGAGCCGTTCGGAGATGACAAATGATGCGTTTACCGTCGCTTCCCCATACGGTTTTGTAATGGCAGCAGAAAGTCAGCCCCGGCCTGACGGCCGGGAGCCGCTTGCGCTACCCGATCGCGCGCCATTTGCCGAACGGAAGCAATTGGAAGAAATGGTTGATTTGTTGCAGGAACTCTTAGCGTTTCTGCCAGCCGGCGAACGCGACAGGCGCCGAAGGCATGGTCAAAAATTGGCTGAAATGCAAAGGCAACTCAATTTTGTGATCCAATTGACGGAGCAACTAACGGACCTCATCAGCCGCGCTGAAACGAAGACCAACCGTTTGGAAAAAATAGAAGAGTTGTTGAAAAAAGGAAATCTGCAAAAAGTCGACAGCATATTAGACGCGGATATGTTAAAGCAGCAGCAGACGACATTTCTGGAGCAAAGGAAAGAAGGGCAAACGGTATTGTTGAACACCGAGCAAAACCTGAAAGACCTGGCTTTTGAGTTTTTGTTAAAAGCCAGGCTGCTGTCCTTGTTGCAACCAGATGCCGCTGCGGCCGAGGAGGCCATCTGTTTATACGAGGAGTCGCTCCGGACGTTTCCACAAACGGATACATTCCTTCAGTTTTCGGAATTTCTGCGAACACAAGGCAAGAAAGAACGAGCCATCCAGGTACTGAACGATGCATTACAACAACTTGAGCCGGGCCGCTCCCGGGAAGATGAAGCGTTCCTGCAATATAGATTAGCCCTGTTGTTGGATGATAACACCGAGCAGGACAAAGTCAAACAATGCTTTGAGACTGCGATAAATATTTACCGGCAAATTGTCAAGGACAAACCGGATAAGGAGAGAATGCTGGCGGAAATCATATTCAATTACGCCGTTTTCCACCGGAAGCAGCGCAATTATCCGCTTGCAATGAAATATTATCACCAAAGCCTGCAACTCTGGCATAAGGTGCACGGACAGGAGCCCCGGGATATACGTTTTAAAGCCATT
>JALHRK010000701.1:1556-2494 GCA_022841505.1 Saprospiraceae bacterium
GCAATATACCCAGGCGCAGCAGCAATACAGGAAGAGTTTAAAATTGCTCAACCAAATCGCAGAAAAAAATCCTGCCGATGTGGAGCCTGAACTGCTGGCAGAGGTTTTGGTCAGGCTTGGAATTTTAGAAAGCTTCAAACTCGACCCAAAACAAGGTCTTATGTACCTGAACCAGGCATTAGGCATTTACCGGAAATTAAGTAACGAATCCGCTTATTCCGCTGAACTGGCCCAAACACTCCGATACGTAGGCTATTCTAATTTCAGGCTGCAGAATTACGACCTGGCTTTGGAACATTATACGGAAAGCCTGCAAGTGTGGCGCAAGTTGTCAGAAGAGACCCCTAAAAAATACCGGGTGGATGTGGCTAATATCCTCTACGACATTGCGAATGCCTATCAAACGGTGGGGGAGATAATTCCGGCCAAAACCGCTTACCGGGAAAGTCTTGATCTGTTTAATGCGCTGGACAAGGAAAATCCAAAGGCTTTTTCAACTTCGCTCGCTTCTGTAGGGCATGATACGGGCAGGCTTTTGCACCGGCAAAAGGCGTATGCGGAAGCCATCGACACCTATCTTGATAGCCTGGAACACTACCGGGAAATTGCCCTGCAGGACCCAGACGCATATCAGCCGGGCTTAGCCATGCTACTCTGGGATTTAGGCCTGAGTTATGCCGACAACGGTAATTTGGATGAGGCAGAAGCCGTTTATACGGAAAGTCTGGCACTATACGAAAAACTGGCGGAAAAGCGGCCCGAGGAGTTTACCGTCGTGTGCGGGCACCTGTCGAACATATTAGGAAGATTATCAGAACAAAACAACAAATTCGAGCAGGCCGGCAACTACTATCAAAAGGCCGTTGATACGTTCGAGCAACTAAATACCCAATCCCAACAACCATACATCATTGAATTGGCGGGCACGATCAATAATT
>JALHRK010000702.1 GCA_022841505.1 Saprospiraceae bacterium
GTGCCGAGTTGCGTTTTGTTTTGGTATTCCTGGTAGGCGGCGATGGTGTTGGCCGTATCGGCGGACTTCCAGAGTTCGGCTTCGGCGGCTTCGAGATCAGCCAGTATTTTTTCCACTTCAGCGCGGTGCGCGCCGGCGGAAAAGGTGGTCAAGTAAGACTGAATGGAAGAGAGGTTCGGATTTTTTTGGATGTTTTCAAAAAGCGCTTCTTCCTGCTCCAGCAGGCGAAGATCAGAAATCCAGCGCTGCGCTTCGTTGTTGTAAACGCCTGATTTTGTTTCTTTTAAATAGTTTTCATAAGCGGCAATGGTGTTCTCCGCAAGGGCTTTTTTCCATAGGTTTTCTTCCGCTATCACCGTACCGGCGGCTTCAGCCGCCGGATGCTGCGTGTTTTTGGCGGGGCCAAATTTTTTGGAAAACGCTTGCTGTTTGCTTTCCAATTCCTTTACTAAATTATGCAATTCTGCTTCTTTTTCGCGTTTCTTTTCAAGCGAGGTTTCAGACAGATATACTTTGCGGAGTTCTTCTATTTGGGTTATTTCCTTCGTAATTTCATCCAGCAGTTCTTTTTCCGCTTCGCTCCGGGTTTTGGTGTTGGGTTGCAGGGAAAAATTTGATAGATTCACTTCTTTTGGCTTCATCTTAAGGAGCCATTCGAGTAAACTAGCCCTGATCGTGTTAAGTTCTCCAACATACTCTCTCTGGCTAAGAACTCCTTGTGCATTTCTCCTATTTAATCCAGCCAATCGCGCTTCTATCGTAAGAGCATCAAATTGGCCCAATCCAATAAGATGTTTCTGTAATTCAGCAAGTGCCTCCTCTATTTTTCCTTCCGCTATTTTCTCCTTCACCCCATCTACAAATATCTGAAAAATCAATTCCTGATCGTCCTGAGTACCCGGCGCTCCTGCCTCCGGCGGCTCCGCTCCCGCCTCCTGTTCCGGCGCAACTGGCGGCGGCGACATGGCTCCACCCACATTACTTTCCGCCCTGGGTTCTATCAAAAACTCCCCGCCTTCATCGCCCGCAATCGACAGGGAACTCGCCAGGGCGCCGTGCAGAATGGAAGACAATTCCCGCGCACTCACTTCACCCAATGTATTGTTTTTCAGCCAGTTGGTCAGGTGCGGCGTAAAACGTGCGTCCCATTCCGCGCCGAGGCGGTACAAAGCCCAGCGCGAGGCGAAAGCGGAGCGTTCGGACTCCAGTCCACGCGTCCGGCTGAACAGCCGGGATTGCAGGTGATTATCTACGATCAGCAGGACATGCCGCGCTTTCATGGTGGAAAATTTGGCAAAAATTTCCGGCAGCGGGATATAGGCGTTGTCGTAACTCCGCAGGTCGCTTTCGGGTAGTCCATCTCCTGTCCAGCCGCTGAAATAAACGATGACACAGTCCTCGGCGGTCGTTGTTCTACGCAATTTTTCAAGGGCATCGAAAATGGCATCACGCGTGGCTTCTTCATTGATCAGCCCCGAAACGTACCTGTAATCATACTTTTTATACAATACTTCCGCCAAATCGCTGCATTCCTGTACACAACCGGCGCGCGGCGGGTAGTTGAATTGGGCGGGATAGTTTTCAATGGCGATGTTGAGCAGGTATTTTTTGCTTTCGTCGCGTTGGGTATTTTTAGTCAGGTCGTCGAAGTAGGCGCGGATCGCCTGAATGCCCTGCAAGGCAATTTCGAGGGGCGGGGTTTTGAGGGGATTATTGAACAGCCGGATGGTTTGGAGCACGTTCATTTCAGCAATTTCCGGGGGCAACACCTCGATCAGGCAGTTGCTCAAATCGAGTGATTCCAGTTCTTTTAAAATACGAATACCTGCGGGCAGGCGGGCAATTTTATTGTTGCTCAGGTCGAGGGTTTTCAACAAGGGCAATTCCAGTAGTTCCGGCGGGAAAATGCTGAATTGATTGTGATGCAAATCGACAGTAGTCAATTTCCGGGGCGCATCCAGTCCATAACCTGTAAGCAGTTCATTCTGAGCAAGATCGAGGGTTTCCAGGTTGGTGCATAGGCTGATTTCACGCGGAACGGACTGGAATTTATTCTGCTGCAATTCCAATAAAGTCAGTTGCGGCGCAATTTGGGCAAAATTTGGCGGCAACGCGTTCAGGTCCAGCCCGCTCAGGTCGAGCGCGGTGCTTTTATTGTTGAGGGCTTCTTCGATACGCTTTGCTGCTTCCATTGTGAATTGTGAGTGGTGAGTTAGGGTTGTACGAAGGATTATGTTCTTCGCTTGTCCTCCCCCGGCCTGCGGCCACCCCCTCCAAAGGGGGACAGGCTCCGCGTTTGGCCTTAGAAATTAAATTTTGTCAAATAATTAGTTCATTATCAAGACCTTATCTTATCCTAAAGCCGAGCGCGGAGCTTATCCCCCTTTGGAGGCAGGGCCGTTAAGTTCTTTGACATATTAAAGTAATTTATACATTTGCGCAAAATTAAATTCGGTGAAAAGTTTATTAAGTTGTTTAGCAGATGTGAA
>JALHRK010000703.1 GCA_022841505.1 Saprospiraceae bacterium
CCTTGCCAAGGTATTCGGCATTATCGGCCAATTGTTCGTCTTTGATCACTTCCAGTGCTTCCATAGCAACCGCGCAGGCTAAGGGATTGCCACCATACGTAGATCCGTGCTGGCCCGGACGGATAGTCAGCATAATTTCATCACTGGCAAGCACGGCCGAAACTGGCATAATGCCTCCTGAAAGCGCTTTGCCAAGCACAAGAATATCCGGACGGAAACCTTCGTGGTCGCAGCACAGCAGCTTTCCGGTTCTTGCAAGGCCGGTTTGCACCTCATCCGCAATAAAAAGTACCCGGTTTTTTTTGCACAATTCGTAAGCTGAGCGCAGATAACCTTCGTCAGGAACGACAACCCCGGCTTCTCCCTGGATCGGTTCCACCATAAAACCGGCCACGGTTGGATCTTGCAGGGCTGTTTCCAGCGCTTTCAGGTCGTTGTATGGAATCACTAAATAGCCTGGCATATAAGGGCCAAAATTGCCGGTGCTGCCTGGATCGGTAGAGGAAGAAATAGCAGCTAAAGTACGCCCCCAGAAATTCCCGGAGACAAAAATGATTTTCGCCTGATTGGCGGGAATCCCTTTGACTTCGTAGCCCCATTTGCGGCAAAGTTTAATTGCCGTTTCACCGCCTTCAACTCCGGTGTTCATGGGCAAAACGCGATCATATCCAAAATACTCCGTAATATATTGCTCAAACCGGCCCAGCACGTCGTTGTGGAATGCACGGGAAGTAAGCGTCAGTTTTTGAGCCTGCTCAATGAGGGCATTCACAATACGCGGGTGGCAATGCCCCTGATTAACAGCTGAATAGGCCGACAAAAAATCAAAATAATGTTTGCCTTCCGTATCCCAAACATGAACGCCTTCTCCTCTTGACAACACTACAGGAATCGGATGGTAGTTATGGGCGCCATAGCGGTCTTCCAGGTCTATGAGTTCTTGTGAGGAAAATACCATTTCCTGTACCATAACGTTTGATTTTATTTGGTAAGATATTATAATTCAGTTGAATTCGTCACGACTACCCCACCCGACCGCATGTCTGCAATTGCTTGATCTACATCGCCTGCGTTGAGGTTAACGCCCCTGCATCCATCTTCAATCAAATGGGTTTTGAACCCCAAAGCAGCGGCGTCCAGTGCCGTAAATTTAACGCAATAATCGGTGGCTAAGCCCATGACGTATACGGAATCCACGCCTTTTTCTTTCAAAAAGTCGCCCATTCCTGTCGCCTTTCGGTGGCCATTGTCGTAAAAACCGCTGTAACTGTCAATTTCCGGGTCGGTGCCTTTCACAAAAACCTGCCCTATTTTGTCCGTGTGCAGCGACTGTACAAACTCCGCGCCAAAACTATCCTGCACACAGTGAATGGGCCACAACACCTGTGGCAAACCATTGAGGTCAATAACTTGACCCGGCTTGCGCCAGGGATGGTTGGCTGCAAAGCTGCCGTGGTTTGCCGGATGCCAGTCCTGTGTGGCCACCACCAGGTCAAACCGGTCCATCAACGCATTCGCAACTGGAACAACCTGGTCCCCTTCCGGAACTTCCAGGTGGCCACCCGGGCAAAAGTCGTTTTGAATGTCTACGAGTATCAGCGCTTTCATAATTGCATTATTCCTGAAGCAATAAACCATCTTTCATTTCCAAACGCCGGTCGCTCATCGTTGCCAATTCTTCGTTATGGGTCACAATGACAAACGTTTGGTTAAAGTCTTTTCGGAGGTTGAACAGCAACTGGTGTAGTTCCTGCGAAGAGGCAGAATCCAGATTTCCGGAAGGTTCATCCGCAAAAACAACTGCGGGGCGGTTCATCAGGGCACGCGCTACGGCTACCCTTTGCTGTTCTCCTCCGGAAAGTTGAGTAGGCTTATGGGTCAACCTTTCGGAAAGTCCCAGGTAGTCCAGCAATTCTTTGGCGCGCTTTTCAGCAACCGTTTCTGATTGGCGTTGGATGTATGCCGGGATGCATACGTTTTCCAATGCCGTAAATTCCGGAAGCAGGTGGTGGAACTGAAATACGAAGCCAATATTTGCATTGCGAAAAGCAGCCAACCGCTTGGCATTCAATTGGAATACTGCTTCCCCGTTTATCTTCAACTCCCCTTTGGTCGCGTTGTCCAGCGTGCCCAAAATATGGAGCAGGGTACTTTTTCCCGCCCCGGACTTTCCGACGATGGAAACGATTTCTCCTTTTCCGATTTTCAGATCAACCCCTTTCAACACATGCAAGGAACCGAACGATTTATAGATGCCCTTTGCCTCAATCACAGTGATTCTTTGTTGTTTGTATGAAGAGACAAAGGTAGAGAATGTAAACCGCAAAACCCAAGAGCGGGTACAGGATTCCGTCAAAAAGCAGAGGGCAAAAAAAAAAGAGCGCAGGCAAAACTGCCCCGCTCTCGTAAGAAATCACCCGACTGTTATTATGAAGGATAAAAAAGACAATGTTAAGGTTCTCTTAAAAACCGACGCTAAGATAACGT
>JALHRK010000704.1 GCA_022841505.1 Saprospiraceae bacterium
GCCCTCCCCATCCATTTGAAATTTCAGGCAAATCTTCACGAGCCAGTATATGATGACGGGGTATTCCTCCATGATAATGGTTCCAGGCTAATAGTGCCCATATTGCAAGGGTGACTATTGCGGTAACATACAGGCGTATCTTGAAAAACATCTTTTTATTCATATAATCTGATTTGTGCCCCGGCAGGTGTTCTTATAAACCCCGTTCGATGCCGTGGTGTCCTTTTTGACCCGCCCCAAGGTACAACAGACATTGATTGAAATCTCCCAATTATCCGGCGGGCCGCTCATGCTAATATCATATCAGCGGCTTTTTCGGCGATCATAATAGTGGGCGCGTTGGTATTTCCCGCCACGATGGTTGGCATGATGGATGCATCTACCACCCTCAAATGTTCCATTCCATGCACTTGTAGCCGGTCATTTACCACGGCCATTGAATCATCCCCCATTTTACAAGTGCCGACAGGGTGATAAATGGTTTCGACCGCTTTTTTAATGTGTTCAATAATTCCTTTTTCCGATTGGTCCATGGGAAAAGTGATTGATTTACGATAGGGCAGAAATGCATTTGCGTTGAGTACTTGCAATGCTTTTTTAACTCCCGTAACCAGCACTTGTAAATCTTCTTCTTCAGAAAGAAAGTTGGGTTGAATGACCGGCGCATCGAAAGGGTTTGCAGACCGCAGTCCTACATAACCCCTGCTTTTAGGTTTTAAAAGGGTTGGTACGACGGAATATCCATCCACGGTTGGATAGGTTTTAGGGTTATATACATCTGTCTTATAGTCATTTCCGACATGAATGGGAGCGAAGTGAAACTGACAGTTTACCGTTTTTGCTCCATTCACTGCAAAAAAAGCAACCGCTTCCAGCACACTGCAAGTCAAGGGACCTTTGCGCGTAATCAGGTATTTTATCAAATCGAGCACCTGGTTGAATGGTTTTAAATGATGATTAAAACCTTCCTGCTGTAAAGCAAGACTTGAAACGGTAATGAACAGATGGTCCTGCAGGTTCTTGCCAACGCCTTTCAATTCTTTTTTAACCGTAATACCCTGCGCTTGTAATTCTGTGGCATCGCCAATGCCCGAAAGCATGAGCACTTGTGGTGATTGAAAAGCCCCCGCGGATAGAATTATCTCTTTGGATGCATACACTTTATGAGTCATGTTTTTACCCGCTACATATTCCACACCAACAGCCTTGTTACCTTCTATCAAAATTTCCTTTGCCACGGCATGCGTCACTACGGTAAGATTGGAACGGCTGAGCGCAGGTTTTAAAAACGCAGTGGCTGCGCTATGTCGTTTTCCGTCTTTAATCGTAAATTGAAAAATACTGGCTCCCTCCTGTTTTGCGCCGTTGTAATCATTGTTTTTGGGAATGCCCGTTTCGCTGCAGGCTTCTACAAAAGCCCTTGCAAACGGTGTCTGGAAATATTTTGGAAAAGTTACATTCAGCAAACCGTCATGACTATGATATTCATTTGTAATATCTTCGTTGTGTTCCGATTTCTTAAAATAAGTCAGCACATCCTGATATGCCCAGCCTTTGTTGCCCAGCGCTGCCCATTCATCATAGTCGGCAGCATTGCCCCTTACATAAGCCATCGCATTCGTAGAACTACTCCCTCCCAGGGTTTTGCCGCGGGGAAGATAGATTTTTCGATCATTCACGTGTTTCTGTGGTTCGGTTGAGAATGCCCAATCTACTTCGGAGCGGTGCAGGTTTCCATACGCAGCAGGAATACCGAGTTCCATTTTTTTATCAGGGCCGCCTGCTTCCAGCAGCAAAACTTTATGCATGGAATTTTCAGAAAGGCGATTCGCCAGAACACATCCCGCAGAACCTGCTCCGATGATGATGTAGTCAAACTGGCGGTTTTCATCTTTTGCCATAATATTGAGTTTTAAGTAGTTAATAGGGTGGTAAGGTTATCAACACGATAACTACAAACAGGTAAACTACGTTTTTATATCCTTTTTCCATAGGGAGGTGTTGTTAGTGTATTTCAAATTGTTGCTTGGCATCGTAAGTTGCTTATTGACGGGGTGGCTTCAAGTCAATCGGGGTTTTGATCTTAACCCAACCTTGTCCGTGATATGTGCGCATATGTTTCAGGTTGTATTTTACAAATTGGACCCATTTTACATGAAGCAGTTTTTCACCGTTTTTTGCCCTTTTGTTATTGACCGTTCCGCCCTGGCTGGATACGTATGCACGATGGTCTGAGCGGGCTGAGGTGGGTTTTATGATTCACCTCAGCCCGCTCGATTTTCGGATTTTTATTGAATTACAAATTGCTCGGTTTTATCATTTATGGTTAAACAATAGATTCCTCCTGGCAAATTACTTATGTCTATAATTTCATTATTTGAGGCTGCGATTTTAACAAAAACTGCCTCTCCTAAAGTATTTATTATTTTCATTTTTTTATTATCAAT
>JALHRK010000705.1 GCA_022841505.1 Saprospiraceae bacterium
TGCCCCGCTTCCGACAAGAGGCCCGTTCGTCTAGGGGTTAGGACGCAGGATTTTCATTCCTGTAACACGGGTTCGATTCCCGTACGGGCTACAAAACATCCCT
Source organism: Saprospiraceae bacterium (assembly GCA_022841505.1). Lineage (GTDB taxonomy): Bacteria > Bacteroidota > Bacteroidia > Chitinophagales > Saprospiraceae > JABWAJ01. Next base: position 104 of record JALHRK010000705.1, read on the forward strand.
CGTAACTTATTGGTTATGAGGGATTTGTTTTTTTGGGGTGCAAATAAGGGACAGTCACAATGACGAGTGTTTGAAAATGGGGGTTGTTTGTATGAAAAACCCGCGCTGGATGATCCGGGGCGGGTTTTTGTTTGTATTACTTTTGGTTCTCATGCTCCTCCTCCACCCACTTCTCCGCAAAATACTCCTGCAAAATGCGGTGCCTGAAGCGCCAGGAGCCGCCGCCCGTTCCCGTGACCGGATCGCCGTCGAATTCGAGGATGTGACGGAGGGATATTTCGTTGAGGAATGGAACAAGGTCGGAAGGAAGCAGGTTGTGCTTGCGTAATTGGGAGCAGAGAAACCTGTGCTGGAAAATAGAGAAATAAAGCACTTTTTTAGAAGCGTTGAAGCGCTGGTAGGGGGTTGTAATTTGGAGAATGTCGGTGCTTTTATTTATCAAATCAAGCAGCCGGTCGCCCCCCACGCTTAACCCGAAGATCAGTCCTATGACCAACCCAACGCCCAACCCAATAATCAGCCCGAAGATCAGCCCTATGACCAGCCAAGCAACTAATGGGATTATTAATTCCAGTATATAAGTTTTCCATGACCAATTTATGCTGTCTTTTGTTTTAATTAAGGGTAACTCGCTGATCAACCCGGTGGCCAGCCCGACGAGTAACCAGCCTGTTATCCCGCCGCCTAATCCGCCCATCAGCCCGCCACCTAATCCACCGATTAGCCCGGCAATCAGCCCGACGAGCAACCCACCGGCCAGCCCGGCGGCTATCCCCCATTGTACCCAGCCGCTCAGCCCGAAGATCAGCCCAATGACCAGCCCGTACATCGGCGCAGTGATCAACCTGCTGATTAACGCGTAAGCTAACCCCAATAATAACCCCATGAACAGCCAGACGAGTATCCCGTTAACCAGTCCGGAGACTTGGTTTGCTTTTCTTAATTCTCTTCTTGACCACCCCTTCCACCAATCGTATTGCAAATCCCTCAACTCAAAAACCACCATATTCCGTTCAGTCATGCGAGATGCGAGAAAAGCGAGCCAGTGTTTTGCCTTTTCTGCCGGGTATTGGCGCTGAATATGGGCTTTCATTTCATATTCCACAAAACGCTCCTGGATTTCAGTTTGTCTGCCCTCTAGTGTATCGGACTTGAATTGTAAGTCCGTTAGTCCCATACCTGCGTTGAATAAGATTTGCAGGGTATTGAAATAGAACGGGGTTTCTACAACTTTGCGGAGCAAGGAGTCTTTTTCGATGGCATCCAGCAGCAGAAGCGCGCCTCGTTCTGGTTGGGCGGTATCTTTCCTTAATCGCTGTAATTCTGCTTTGAGTTGATCGAAGGAGAGTGGACAGACTTCAATAGGCAGGTGGATGAGTATGCCTTTGTTTATATCCTGGAATTCTTTTTTGCGGGAGGAGATGACATACTGGCGGTGGCTGTCTTCGGCATAGCGGTTCAGGGCTTCCAGGCAGGAAAGGCGATCTTCCTCCCGGATTTCATCGAAACCGTCAAAGAGTGGGATGAGGTTGTTTTGTTGAAGGATTTCCGCAGCAAAACGATCACTGATACCCATTTCGGCGGGCAGGATTTTTTCGAGCCAGGCATCGAGGGTAATGTATTCCTTTGACCAGGTGGCGAAGTTGAGTATGACGGACAGCGCATCGGGTTCGCGCTCCAATAATTCGATTACGAGTTGAAGCAGGAGGGTCGTTTTGCCGGCGCCAGGAGCACCTACCAAAAGCAGACGGCCTTCTGCGTCCTGAAAGGTTTGCAGCATCGCGCCGCTGCTTTCATCGCTGTTGTAAGGGGTTAAAGCGGCATGAAAGTCCTCGTGGACCACATCGGTATTAACGAGCCTTCGCAGGTTGACGGGCTGGCGGCTGGCTAATTTTTGGCTCACTCGGTTGTTGTAGCGCTTTTTAAGGTAAGCGCGAACGGTGTCGTAGTTGCCCGTGCTGGAGGAGAGTTCCTTTTCGAGATCGGAAATGAGGTCGCGTGTATCGCGTGTAATGCGGTTGAGTGTTCGATTTTCAACGTCGGGGGCTTCGGTGGCGTATCGGCGCGTGCGTTGGTAATCGATAAGGCGACTGCTGAGCAGGTCAATTTCTTTATCGAGGAGTGTAAGGTTCAGACTTGACAGGTGGCGCAGCGCTTCGCCGGGTTCTCCCTGGCTGATTTCGTGTTTGGCCTGGTTGAGGGTTTGGCGGGATTTGGGGCCGGGCGGGATATTGAAACGGTCGGTGGATTTTTTGCCGGCGCCCGGTAGAAAGTATTTGCCAAGATCGGTAGTAAGAAGCACCAAGGCCACTGCACAAAATGGCAGGAT
>JALHRK010000706.1 GCA_022841505.1 Saprospiraceae bacterium
CAAGGGAAAATGTCCGCCTTTAACCTGGTCATCGCCGTAGGGGAAAATCATCTGCTTTGCGTTTTTTTGTTTTTACCACATAGTTCACATAGTGGTTTTCACATAGGACACATAGTGCTGATGTATCCCAAGGAGTAGTTCCTATGTGATCTATCCCGCCAAGTCGGGACAAGTTGTGACTGATTCTATGTGAGCTATGTGGTGAAAAAACCTATGTGGTGAAAATTCTTCAAAATCAAGTATACACTTCCAGCTTGCTCGCTTTAAGCACTTCTTCGTAATACGCTTCGTATTCCGGCAAAATTTTGTCAATGTCAAACCGGCGGGCCTGGGCCAGCGCATTTTTTCTAAACTGCTGCAGCAGTGTTTCATCGCTCAGGATGGTGATGGCGTTGTGCGCCATTTGTTCAATGTCGCCAACCTCGCTCAAAAATCCGGTTTCCCCGTGAATATTCACTTCCGGCAAGCCGCCTACATTAGTGGAAATCACCGGCACTTCACAGGCCATCGCTTCCAACGCAGCCAAACCAAAACTTTCACTTTCGGAAGCCATAATGAACAAATCGGAAACCGCCAAGAGTTCCTCAATGGCATCCTGTTTGCCCAAAAACCGCACTTCGTGGCTTAAATCGAGTTTGCGGCAAAGTTCTTCCATCGCATGCCGCTCCGGCCCGTCGCCGATCAACAGCAGTTTGGAAGGGATTTTTTCATAGACCTTTTTAAAAACCAGAATCACATCCTCGATGCGCTTCACTTTCCGGAAATTGGACGTGTGGGTGAGGATGCGCTCGCCGTTGGGGGCGATGGCTCTTTTGAAATGGTCTTTGTCTATTTTTTTAAAACGATCAAAATCAATAAAATTATAGATGACCCGAATTTCTTTTTGGATGTTGAACAAATCCACCGTTTGCTGGCGCAGGCTTTCCGATACGGCAGTAACACCGTCCGATTTGTTGATGGAAAAAGCCACCACGGGGGCAAAAGCATTGTTGCTGCCCACCAGCGTGATGTCGGTACCGTGCAGGGTAGTGACCACCGGGATATAACGCCCTTCGGTCAGCAAAATCTTTTTCGTCATATAAGCGACCGCCGCGTGGGGGATGGCATAATGCACGTGCAGGATGTCTAAATTTTCAAACTTGACCACATCCACCAGTTTGCTGGCTAAGGCCGTATCATAAGGCGGGTATTCAAACAACGGGTAATCTTCGGCGGTGACTTCGTGAAAAAAGATATTGGCATGAAAGGCCGATAATCGCGCTGGCCGCCGATAGGTGATGAAGTGAATTTCATGGCCTTTTTTGGCCAGGCCCAAACCTAATTCTGTGGCGACGACGCCGCTGCCCCCGTAGGTAGGATAACAAACAATCCCTATTTTCATAATCCTGCTGAAGTGGTGATTGGGTAAATAGTGTGCTTACTTGAAAGGATACACTTATTTGTGCAAATGGTTTAACTTTTTCAAATACAAAGAGGCATCCCGATGTCCGGAATGCCTCTTCAAAAAATGTATTGCAAAAAATGCTTATTGCATTTTGATCAACTTTTCTGTGTGCACCTGCCCGCCGGCTACAATCCGGACCAGGTAGAGTCCGCCTTCGTAATTGCTCAGGTCTAAGCGGTAATTGCCTTCGCGCACGTTTTGATCACGTGTTTCAAACAGCACCTGGCCTATGTTGTTGAGCAAGGTGATGCGGGCGTCCGTGGTTTCGCGGAACGTCACTTTCAGCAGGGCGTCGCCGGAAGTTGGGTTCGGTGCGATGCGAACATTGCCGATAAGGCGGTTAACTTCGTTGGCCGCAACGACGACATCCACCTGGGCAGCCACCACATCGCTGCATCCTGCTTTATCGGTTACCGTGATGGTGTAAAAGCCCGCCGCTAAGTTTTCCAGCTCCGTGCCGCTGTTGGCGCCGCTGGCCCACTGGAAGGTGTAAGGCGCCTGGCCATCGTTTGCCGCGATCGTGATGCGCCCGTCGGTTGCTCCGGCTGCGGTGCCGGTTGCTGTTGCGGTAAGCCCCAAAGATGCAGGGCAACGCTTGAGGTTGATGTTGTCTAAATCGAGCCAGTAGTCGCCGCTGCCCCAGGTTCCAATAAACTGAACCCGGATGCTCTCACCTGCGTAATCGTCTAAGCTGAGATGAACCGTTTGGAAAGCCGCTGACGGGATGTGGTTCGTAGCGTCAATGGTGTGAAACAGGGTGTAAGTATCCCCGCAGTCTGTTGAAATGAAGACTTCGATTTTGTCTCCGGCACCCGGAATAAAGGGGGCAACACCGGCAAACCACAAGGTGAGGCGATAATCAAACAACAAGCTGTCACCAGTTTCTACCGGACCATATACAGAGGTCGTTAAATTCAATGCCTGATCGCCGGAGTAGATGTTGTCTCCGAATACGAAAGTTGGGTTGTTGTGTGAA
>JALHRK010000707.1 GCA_022841505.1 Saprospiraceae bacterium
GCAGCAGCCGCTGGCTTCGAGTTGTACCAGAACACGCCTAACCCATTCAAGGGTGAGACGTTGATTGGCTTCAACCTGCCAGAAGATGCAGAAGCAACGATCTCTATTCAGGATGTAACGGGTAGAGTACTGCGCGTAACACGCATTCAGGCGGTTAAAGGTTACAACACTGTAAACTTGAACAGCAACGAACTGGGTGCAGTTGGCGTACTTTCTTACACGCTTACAACTGCTGATTTCACTGCAACCAAGCAGATGATCATCGTTGAGTAATCACGATAAAACTGTGGAGTGGTTCCTTTCGGGGAACCACTCCCTTTTTTTTAATAAAATCTTCAAAAAAGAGCCTTAAACGGTATCTTTGCTAATATCAACCCCTTAGACACAACTGGAAATAGAGAAATTACTTGCCGGTTTGAATTGTATTGCCCATTTTGTTGTATCTTGCGGCCGTTAACGAACCTGGCAATTATCCCATGATAATATGAAACATACTATCGGAAAGCTATTCCTGGCATTCCTTTTATGGATACCTACCTGTTGTGCATTCGCGCAACCTACTCTCATTTTCCCTGATTATTTAGACGAGCAAGGCGATACGGTTGGCGTTAAGCTGAAAGTAGTCAACTTTGAAAACATCGTCAGTACTCAGTTTTCTATTCATTGGAATCCTGAAGTCCTCAAGTTTAAAGCCGTTTCCGGATTTGCAATTCCGATGACGAGCTCAGAAAACTTTGGAACCCCACTCGTTGAGAGCGGTATTCTCACTTTTTCATGGTTAGACATGGCCTTAAATGGTTATACTTTAGCAGATAGTACTAACTTATTCACAATCGTATTCGATGTTATTGGCTCTATGGGAGACACTTCTACTGTTCGTTTCTCCGATACGCCAACAATCAAAGAAATAGCCGACACCACTTTTACAGCGATTCCAACAGTATATCAAGATGGCAGGGTGGAAGTTATTGCCCCCAACAGCATTGCCGATCCTGTAAACGCTCCTTTCAGCATCCGGGAGTGTTATCCAAACCCTTTCAAAGAGCGCACTCAAGTTCAACTCTACATCGCTCGAGCAACAAACGCCCATATCAGTATCACAAATACCCAAGGACAAACAGTTTGGGAAGACAACCGCTACTTCAATGCAGGTGATCAAACATTTTCATTGAAAAAGGAAATTTTTCCCGCAACTGGAACATATTATCTGCGTCTACAGTCAAATGAATTTTCTGTGACGCAGAAATTGATTTTGGTACAATAGTTATTATTTCATCCCAATTCCGACAAAAATGCGTAAATGGTTTACTTGCCTGTTTGCGGGGCTATGGCTATTTGCTGTACAATCAGCAACCGCCCAATGCTCTTTTACCGGCTTCGGCCTTAAAATCGAAAACATCACAGCGACCCAGGGTCAACAGGTCTGCTTGGATGTCACTACACAGAACTTTACGAACATTCTCGGGATGCAATTCAGCATCCATTACAACCAGGCTGCTTTGACGTTCAATAATGTTGCCAGCATCAACCTGAACGGGTTGACGGCAGCATCGTTTGGCACACCGCAACCTGGCCGTATCACCATGACCTGGAACGATCCCAATCTACTTGGAATCACCCATCCCAATGGTACTGTGATTTATGAACTATGCTTCACGGTAACCGGGAACACGACCAGTACGGTAAGCTTTGCAAACACGCCAACCAGTATTGAGGTACTGGATAACAACCTGAATGAACTCCCGTTCAATAGTTGCGCGGGGACAGTAACGGTCAATGGCGGCGGTGGCGGCGGCGCCGATTTTAGTCTGGATATAGAAAGCGTCACAGCGCCACAGGGCCAGCAGGTATGTCTGAATGTAGCAACCCAGGGATTTACGAACATTTTGGGGATGCAGTTCAGCATTCAGTACAACTCGTCGGTTTTATCGTTTGTGAATGTGTCGAACCTGAACCTGAACGGGCTGTCAGCGGCCTCGTTTGGCAATCCTTCCCCCGGGGTGATTACCACGACCTGGAATGACCCGGATGGTGTGGGGGTCACGCGCCCGGATGGCACGGTGATCTTTGAGTTATGTTTTACAATAACCGGAACCACCACCAGTACAGTGAGCTTCAGCAATACGCCGACCTCCATAGAAATTCTGAATAATGCGCTTCAGCAAGTGCCGTTCAACAGCACCAGCGGCACCGTAACGGTGAGCGGCGGTGGCGGTGGCGGCAGCAACAACTTTAGCTTAGATATAGAAAGCATCACAGCGCCACAAGGCCAGCAGGTATGTCTGAATGTCGCAACCCAGGGGTTTACGAATATTTTGGGGATGCAGTTCAGCATTCAGTACAACTCGTCGGTTTTGTCGTTTGTGAATGTTTCGAACCTGAACCTGAACGGGCTGTCAGCGGCCTCGTTTGGCAATC
>JALHRK010000708.1 GCA_022841505.1 Saprospiraceae bacterium
GTTCCGGGCGTATTGGAAATGATAAACTTGTTGCGGGCGATTTCCGGGAGTCCGTCGTGCAGGTCTACGTGCCCGGCGCTGCCGAATGTTTCAATGGGTTTCCCCGTTTCGGCATCCAGAGCCCACAGATCGGGTCCCCGGGTAAAAAGGATGCGCCGGTCGTCGCCATTTGCCCAGTAGGTCACTCCGCGGCTGGTGCTGTGCCAGGCATTAAGGGTGTCGCCGAAACGCCACAATTCCCGCCCGGTGGCCGCATCGAGGGCGAAAGCCTGCACGGCTGCCGTAACGCCGTACAGCACCCCGTCGACGATGATGGGACTCATTTGCATCTGCCCGCTGTCGGGTGCTGCATACGTCCAAGCTACTTTCAGTTTGTCGACATTGCCCGGGTTGATTTGCGTCAGCGTGGAGTAGTGGTTGCGATCCGGTCCGCCGAGGTATTCCCGCCATTGGGTGTAGTCGATTTTATGGGAGCCACCGATCAATAGTGTACAGAGCAGGGTACTGAGCAAAATGAATTTCAAGTCCTTAAGTGGTTATCAGTTATAAGTTATTGGTTATCAGTGTTGATAATCAAGTATTTGTAATGAATTTAATCTAAAGTTTTCTGAATTCTTCCAACATTTCCCGGATCACCGGATCGTCAGCGATCTGTTTTTCCGGAGGGCCTAAAATGGCGATTATTTCAGCGGACTGTTCTGTATTGATTCCGGCGCATTTTCCGGTATCCAGATCGATCAGGTATATTTTATCATCCGACATTGTTGGCCTTAAATGATTAACAATCAATACGTTTTCCACTTTTTTCAAATAGCCTATGGAAGGCCACCTTAATTTTTCGGGCGCACCGGTCAATTCAATATCCGTCACAAAAATCCAGGCATATTGATCCTGTTTTTGGAGTACTATGCCGTGCAAAGTGGCCCATAACATGATGTTTTCATCCCGGTATCTTTCCTGCAAAGTATCGGTTTTGATATTCAAATAGTGCTTGTCACCGCCGTACAATAAGTAGTAAGCAACAGGAACGGGCGATTGTTCGTCGCGCATTTCGAGGTAATAATTTTCAGGAATCTGAATGGGCAAGGGGTGCCAGTGGATGCCTTCCGCAATAAAAACGTCGAAGTATTTCTGGTCTGTCAGCCGGCGTCGCTGCTCCAGGCCCTGCAGAATCCATTGCAGCGACGGATCAGGCTTAGCGGCTTTTCGCGGCAGTAATATTTCCTCCATCTTTTTTTTGAAGGCCAGGTTTTCAGGCTTCAGGAGTGTGGGCGGAATGGCAACTTTTGTTCTGATTTCACAAAAACAGGATTCCAATTCGATCTCGTATTTTTCGCCTGTTTTCCCATTGGTGATGGTATAATACTGCGCTCCGAACCCGCTACCGCTCGAATCATCGGATCGTATGGTATCCTGCACGCCATCGCCGTTGATGTCTATTGTTTCGACATTACCCCGCTCATTGGGCGGTTTATACCAGGATGGATATGGAGCGGTCGCTGCTGCGGGCGGCTTTTCAGCAGTATGCTTGCTGCACTGGGCGAACAAGAGCAGACAGCACAAGAGCACAGGTGAGCAGTGGGAAGTGAGCAGTGAGAGACATCCCGCTTGGCGGCTCTTTTGGTTTAGGCATAGGTTTTTCAGGCCTGTAATCGTGAGTGGTGAATGGTGAGTGGTGAGTAGCATCCCGTTAGAAGTATTAGCATTTGCTCCGCAAGATAATATGCGGCACCTTACCTTGCGGAGAAAATGCCAATACTTCTAACAGGATGCCACTCACGATTCACGACTCACCACTCACGATTACAGGCCTGAAAAACCCATACCAAAAAACATAAGAGCCGCCAAAAGGGGCGCCTCTCACCTCTCACCTCTCACCTCTCTCCTCTAAAAATGTCTCGCAACGTCTGGATACTTTCCCTCGTCAGCCTGTTCACGGACATGGCCAGCGAAATGTTGTATCCGGTTATGCCCGTTTACCTGAAAAGCATCGGATTTTCGATCGTTTTCATTGGCATACTCGAAGGCGTGGCAGAGGCTGTTGCCGGGCTGAGCAAGGGTTATTTCGGTCATTGGAGCGATACCTCGGGCCGGCGTTTACCTTTTGTACAAATTGGGTACGGACTCAGCGCATTGTCCAAACCCATGATGGCGGTACTTGCGCATCCGCTGTGGGTGTTTTTTGCCCGTACCACAGACCGGTTGGGTAAGGGCATTCGCACCGGTGCGCGGGACGCCCTGCTTTCCGACGAGGCGACGACGGCGACCAAAGGCCGCATATTCGGATTCCATCGTTCGCTGGATACCCTTGGGGCGGTGATCGGTCCTTTGCTGGCGCTGCTTTTTTTACACATGTATCCCGGCGATTACCGAACACTTTTTCTGCTGGCTTTTTTGCCCGGCTTATT
>JALHRK010000709.1 GCA_022841505.1 Saprospiraceae bacterium
AACGCGAACAGCAGGGCTGTGGCCGTGAGGGTTTTTTCGCCGCCGGAAAGCTGGTTGATGCTTTGCGGGCGTTTGCCTTTGGGTTTGGCAACGATCTCGATTTTCGACTCCAACGGCGTTTCCGGGTTGAGCAGGATGAGGTCGCAATTGTCGTCTTCCGTGAACAGGCTGCGGAAAACGTCTATGAAATACAGGCGCGCCTGCCCAAAAGCTTCCAGAAATTGCGCCGTGGCCGTTTCTTCAATTTCTTTGATCGTTTCCATCAGCGAAGCTTTGGCCTGCACCACATCGTCGCGTTGTTCACTGATGGTTTCGTGGCGGATTTTCATCTCATCGTAAGCCTCTACGGCCAGCGGGTTGATTTCGCCGTAGCTGTCAATGCGTTCTTTCAGGCGTTCCACCCGCGGGGCCAGGTCGGCTTCCGTGTGCTCCGGATTGGGCTGCCGGTTGATGATGTCGTTGATGGAAATGCCGAACTCGATGTTCAGACGCTGGCCCACCGAACTGATTTTGAACTTGACGTCGGTGAGCTTTTCCTTGAGCTGGTTCACCAACATTTGCGTGTCCTGGCTCGTTTTGTTCGCTTTGCGCAAACCGTCCTCGATTTCATTGATGGCGCCGCGCGCTTTGAAATAGCTTTGTTCCGCCTCCGTGAGCAGGGCTTCTTGTTCTTTGCGCACTTCGTAGTCGGCCAGCAACGCCTGTTCCACCTGTGCAATCAGGTCCGCCGCCTGGGTGATTTCCGCCTCGTTCTGTTCAATATTTTTGGCGTTGACCACCATCGCGGCGTTGGCTTCCTCCAATTGCTTTTCGCGGAAAGACAGCTCGCGCTGCAAAGTGCCCACCTTGTTTTGTTGGCGGATGAAAGCAATATTTTGTTCGTTGTAAGCGGTTGAAGCCTGGCTGAGCTGCTCCGCCACCTGCCGGAACGAGCCGTCGGTATTGGAAATCCGCTCTTTCACTTGCCGGGCCATTTCATGTTTTTCCAGCAACCGCACTTCAATGTCGGCAATGTCCTGTTCCAATTGTCCGATGGCCACTGTGGCGCGCTGCCGGGCTTCGTTGCCTTCCCGCAGGTAGGTGTCGAAACTCTCCATGCGCGTGAGCAGGGAGACTTTTTCCTGTACCAGTTTGTTCATGGCTGCCCGCTCCTGCTGGATTTGCAGGGAGGTATGCTGCGCTTTGAAGCCTTCAATTTTGGCTTTGAGGGTGTAAAATTCCGTGGAAAGGCGGTCGGCATCGCGCTCCGATTTTTTGATGGTCGCCTCCAGCATTTCCAGGTTCTTTTTGCGACCAATTTTTTTGCCTTCAAACAGGCCAATGGATCCCCCCGAAATGCTGTAACGCCTGCGGATGAGCTGGCCGCTTTTCGACAGCAGCACGGCGGTGTCGGGCAGGGCGCCGGAGTAATCTTCTTTTTCCGAAACCAGCACGTTTTCCAGCAGGTAGTTGCAGAGGTTGCGGTAAACCGGGTCCATCTCCACCAATTCGATGGCGTTCATCGTTTCTGGTAGCATGAGGATGGGCGCCTGGTAATCGCGGAAAGCGTCGAGTACAAAAAAATTGGCTTTGCCTTTTTGGCTGCGGCTCAGCAACTGGACGGCCTCGTAGGCGTCTTCCATGCTTTGCACCACGTAGTAGTTGAGGTACGGCTCCAGGTAGTTTTCGATGGCCACCCGGTAAGCTTCGTTCACGTAGATGAGGTCGGACAGCAAGGGTGCGTCTTTTTTCCAGTCCTTGTTGTTGCTCAAAAAGCGGATGGATTCCGGAAAACCTTCCAGGTTTTCGATCATGCTTTTCGTCAGTTTGAACTCGTTACGGCGCGCGTCGAGTTCGCGGTTGACGGTGGTGATGCGTTTGGTGAGGGCTTCGTTTTCGTTTTCGGCAGCCTGGAGTGCCGACAAACGCTGGGCTTCGGCTTGTTCCAACTCCTCTAACCGCTTCGCAAAGCGCTTTTCTTCCCCTTCGAGTTGCCCGATTTTTTCCTGCAACGTGGCCGCTTCGATCTGCCGCTGACTCATGCCCTGGCTGCTGCGTTCCAGTTCCTGGCGGTAGTTGGCAATCTGGTTGCCGTTGATGGCTTTTTGTTTTTCCAATTCAAACACCGCGCGTTCGGCCTGCTGCTGGTTTTGCATCACGGCGTCCAAATCCGATTTAAGCGTGCCGTGGCTCTCGCGGATTTTTTGCAGGGTCGTTTCCGCCTGCTCCAATTCCTGCTCTAAGCGCGCTTCGATGCGTTTTTCCAGCGTCACCTCTTCGCGGTAGTGTTCGATGTCGCTTTGCAACTGGCGCGCCCGGCGTTCGGCGTCCTGCACCGATTCGACAAATTTGGCGCGGTTTTGCTCCAGGAACTGCATTTTTTGCTGGTGCATCTTGCGGTCGCCTTCCATCCCGCGGATTT
>JALHRK010000710.1 GCA_022841505.1 Saprospiraceae bacterium
CGGAGCGTAAATGCGGAAGTGATTGCTTCCACGTTCGACGAACCTGCCGACAACCACGTTCGCGTGGCGACCATCTGTCTGGAAAAAGCCAAACGCATGGTAGAAAGCGGCCACGATGTGATCATCCTGCTTGATTCCATTACGCGCCTTGCCCGCGCACACAACACGGTTGCCCCGGCCAGCGGAAAAGTACTTTCCGGTGGTGTGGAAGCCAACGCGTTGCACAAACCGAAGAAATTCTTTGGTGCAGCCCGGAACATCGAAGGCGGCGGTTCGCTCACGATCCTTGCTACGGCGCTGATTGACACGGGTTCGAAAATGGACCAGGTGATCTTTGAGGAATTCAAAGGAACGGGTAATATGGAATTGCAGCTCGACCGCACACTGGCCAACAAACGCCTCTACCCGGCCATTGACCTGACCAAGTCGAGCACGCGCCGCGACGACCTGCTGCTGGACCGCGATACGCTCCAGCGCATGTTCATCCTGCGTAACCACTTAGCCGACATGAAACCGGACGAAGCCATGGAATTCCTGCGCAAGCACATGATCAATACGACCAGCAACGAAGAGTTTATCGCTTCGATGAACGGGTAGTAATCGTTCAGTGTTGCCTTGCTCCATCGCTCCGGAAGCATAAAAAAGATGGGCCGTTCCAAAAACTGGAGCGGCCCATCTGCGTATAATCAGATTCAACAAGCTCTAAGAGTATGCTTAGGTCGTTGCAGGATACAGCTTTTTAATTCTTTCCTTGCCGAGATATCTTCTTCCAGGCTTTTAATGTTAAAACTGCTAAGGTTTCTTTTTCCATGTCAAATATTGACACGTACTTTTTACCCATTACATAGTGTTGTTTCCATTTAACGTAATCTTTGTATAAAAGCAACGTACAAATGTCTGTAGGGTCCATATATTTAGAATTTACATGAGAGTGAATTGTAGTTATTGCTTCGTTTCCATGTTCATCCTTGAATGGTAGTTCAATTAGTGAATTGTGAATTTTCTTTTTCTTCTTTAGTTTAATTTTCTGGTCATAAGTTAATAAGTAATCATTGCCCAATAAAACAACTCCATTGGCATGGGGCGCAGTCAAAACATAAACTTTTCTTTCGTTTTTAGAAATTATCGGAATTGGATTAAAAGAAGTGTTTTCATAGACTGAGAAAAAACCATCTGAATTTGAAACAATTCTATTCAAAGCGTCCAGCCTCATTGAAATCAGCTCAGTTTCTAATAGACTGGCTGTGTTATTTACTGTGTCAACAGATACAGGCATCTTACCAGGCGATGCTGCAAAGTAAATTCTTACAAGGATTCGATTGTTGTCAACCTTGTCAAAAAAGATATTAACAACCTGGTTGTCTAATTCATACGACACATATCCGCCAATGTCATTTTTCTTATGTGGAAATTTCTCTAAAAAATAATCAGTACCATACCATGAAGCCTTCTCTAAATGGTATAATTTTTTTCCTTCATTTAAAATTTGCGCTGGTTCTTGACCAAAGGAATAAAAAGTGAAGCTAAAAAAAATCAGAATTAAAGCGATAATTGATTTCATTGTTTTGCTTTGTTTTTAATTCCGGCTAAAGCTACAAGTTTTTATTAATGATCAGGTGTTTAACAACGAAAACACCTGATTCAGCATGGAAGGTAGAGACTACGAAGTACAAAACTACAGATTTATTAACCTGCACATAGGGGTACGCTCACGATCTCTGCATCCTATACAGGAATACAAACTTTATCAACCGACAAATTAACATCATGAAGCAATCACTACTCTTTGCCCTGGCTTTGCTGACGGGGATTACCGCACATGCCCAACAAGAAACCTTGTTTGACGATTTGGACGTTGTAGGCGCTTTTGGCGGCCCCATCGTGGAAATTGGCAATATCCTGGGAGAAACGACCGGGATGGTCGGTGGCGGCGGCGCCCTCGTCCTCAACAATGCCTTTCTCGGTGGCTACGGTATTGGCACCAGTTCGCCCGATTATGCCATTGACGGCGACAATTACAACGTTCGCTTTCGTCACGGCGGATTTTGGATGGGCTATACCTACAAATCGCATAAACTGATCCACCTTTACACCAGCGCGCGAATCGGCTGGGGTAAAATTCGCTTGCGGGACGACGACGATACGGTGTATTCCGACCGCATTTTTGCCCTGACGCCGGAAGTGGGCGTCGAGCTCAACCTCACGCGTTGGTTTCGGCTCGGACTCACCGGCGGCTATCGTTGGGTGAGCGGGGTGAACAATATCCCGGGCGCAGACAGTGGCGATTTCAGCAGCCCCATTGGGGTACTGACGTTTAGTTTTGGTGGGTTTGGCGATTGGGATCGCAGCGATTGGTAAGTTCCATGGTATGCCGTCGAATCACAACACGTGTCGGACAC
>JALHRK010000711.1 GCA_022841505.1 Saprospiraceae bacterium
GGAGCTTTTTTGAGCGTAAAGGCCTATTGAAAAACCTATACAAAGCCCTGGTAAGAGCAGGTACATTTTTATTTTGGGGAACATCATAACGCGTATTTTTAGGTTTTGAGAAGATTATTGTTCAACCAACCCCGCCTGGTAATCGAGTGCGAATTCGGGGAGTCCTTTTCGGTTACCCTCAAAAAAAACGCACCTGGAATAGTGCAACAAGGTCAACTTGTCACACTATTCCAGGTGCGTAAGGCGTATTTATTGGTTTTGGCAATGGGTTAAATTTTGTCCGGATACAAATATATAGCATTCTGATCCCAAATGCAAAAGGTCAATTTGCATCTGGCCGGTTCTGCCATTATTTCCGCTCCACCACCAGTTTACTCACGGCCGCCTGCCCGTTCACCGAGCATTTTACGAGGTAAATCCCCGTGGCGAACGGTGTGTCAATGGCAACCTGGTGCGCGCCGGGGCCTTGTTGTTGTGCAGGCAGCGACAACACGCGACGCCCCTGCATATCCAGCACTTCTATTTGCACGAAAGCGCTTTCCGGCAGGATATAGCCTATTTGTACGGCATCCGTAGCAGGGTTGGGAGCGAGGGTCAGGTTAAAATTCAACCGCTCGATTTCCGTATCCGAAGTAATGTACCCCCCCGGAGGCGCATTGAGGCGCGTGGTGGTGTATAAACGGTATTCGCCGGCAACTAAAGGGAGTGCCGTGCCGGTATTCGTAACCTGCAAGCTGTCGCCGCTGAAATATTCATACCACCAGCCGGTGTGCGGAAAAGGAGATTGCACATTATCGGGCGTAACATTGAAGTTGCCCACCACGGCCACATCCATTTCGGGGTGCAGCAGGTGGATGCGCTTGGTCGGCCCCTGGAGGAAGGTCTGGAAATTTGTGGTGCTAAAAACATCATAGGTTGTCTTCAGCTCAATGAGTGCGCGTTTCACGTCGTAAATGCGCCGGCGGTTGGGGCTTTCGGCATAGTCCCAGCGGATCGGCTTGTTCGCCACCCGGCAGCCTTCGGCGATTGTACCGTCCGGACAGTAATTGATGGGAAAATCATACCCGAGTTCTCCAAATTGCCACAGCATTTTTGGGCCGGGAAGGGGATAAAAAAATGCGCTGGCCAATTCTACCCGCTGGAGCCCCGTGACGAAATTTTTCACGTTATAGCCGCCTGAACCGTTCCCGAATTGCAGGTTTTTAAACATCATGCGTTCTTCGTCGTGGCTTTCCATATAGGCGACAAGGTTGGGTTGCGTCCAGCCGCGGCTGGTGTGGAGGGCGCCATTGAGGTCCGAATTGTACCCCATGGCCGCTTCGAGGAACTGGTTGTGTACGCCGGCGCCAGACCAGAATAACATCCCGTTTCCATAACTATGCAATTCAATTTCTTCGCTGTTGGCCGCAAAATGCTCCAAAATGACGTAAGCATCCTCATTCGCAGCCCAAACGACGTCGGCGTAGTGCTTGAGAATTGCGATGCGGGAAGCGTCGTATTGACCCCAAAGGTCTACATTGCTGCCGCTGTTGACTTGCGTAAAGCCTTTCGAAAGGTCGAAGCGGAAACCATCTACCCGGAATTCCTCCAGCCAATACGTCATGACCTGATCTACAAATTTGCGGGTGGCGGCGCTTTCATGATTGAAATCGTACCCAACACTGAACGGATGGCGCGCCGTGACGTTCAGCCAGGGATTATCCGGTGCAGGCCGGAAATTGGCCGCATCCCAATACAGTTGCGCAAGCGGGCTTTGGCTGAAGGCATGGTTGTAGACTACGTCTAAAATAACAGCAATGCCCCGTGCATGGCAGGCATCCACAAAGCGTTTAAAGTCATCAATAGTCCCGTAATATTTGTCCAGCGCCATGTGGTGCGACGGGTTGTACCCCCAACTGAGGTTGCCTTCAAATTCATTCACCGGCATCAGTTCGATGGCATTGATGCCTAATCGGTCTAAATAATCCAGGGTATCAATGAGCGTAGCGTAATCGTGCCGATCCAGAAAATCGCGCAACAGCAATTCATACACCACTAATTTTTCTTTTGGCGGCGCCGTAAAATTATTGACCTGCCAGTTGTATACCGGCGCGCCGGGTTCCAGTAACGAGACAATACCCGTGGTTTTTCCGGTCGGATAAGCAGGTAGATTCGGATAGGTAACTTCCGGAATGAACGGGTCGTCGTTGGCGTTCAGCACGACGGTGCTGTAAGGATCGGCGATGCGTAAAGCGCCGTCTACCAGGTACTGGAATCCGTATTTTTCGCCGGGTGTGAGGCCACTCACCGCCAGCCACCAGGTATTTCCGTCTACGCTGCGGTTCATCTGGTAGGCCAAAGAGGGCTGCCAGTTGTTGAAATCGCCAAGCACAAAAATAACCTGTTTGTTGGG
>JALHRK010000712.1 GCA_022841505.1 Saprospiraceae bacterium
CCCTCAGCGATCAAAAATGGAATAAAAATCGCTAAGAGCCAGACCTGCCATCCGAAAAACACAATCACGAGTGCAATGAAAATCGCATGCAAAACCAAGGCAAGCAACGAGTCCCAGTGCCTGCGCGGACTGCTCGCAAAAGAGCTTACACACATGCCCAGGATAAACATCGTGATGTAACCAAACGTGATGGTCAATGGGTGCCGGATGGCTAAATAAGCCCGGCGTTCGGAGGGCGTCATGTTCAGAAACTTGCTTTTGGTGGCAATGGGATACGACCCGATGCTTGCACTGAACAACTTGCTGTTGTGGTCGTGGTGGTAGTTGTGCGAACGCTTCCAGATGCTTTTGGGCGCCAGAATGTATAGCCCAAAAAGGGTCATAATAACATTGGCAAAAGCCGAATGTTGTAGTATTGACTGGTGCAGGTAGTCATGGTAAATGATGAACATCCGAACGATGACCAGGCCAAGCAGAATGCTTGACGCAATGCGAACCGGCCATACCGGTATTAAAAAAATTACAGCAGTGAGGCCGATTAAAAGCGTCAATGTAGAGAGCGCGTGAAACCAGCTTTTTGCCCGTTGCTCCTGTGCGTAGGGTCTCGTAGCCAGAATAAGTTCTTTTCCTTGCAACATTTTTGTGTTTGAAATCGTGTTTTTTAATCTTTTACCGGACGTTTATGTTTCCACCGCCGGTGCGTCCAAAGCCAGGTTTCCGGTTGTTCGATGATGTCGCGCTCTAAGCGTCGGGTATGAATTTCGGAAATTTCTCCGTCTTTCGTTTCAGCAGGATTTGCGACTAAAATTTCAGCGTCTATTTCGTAATACCCGCGTTTAAGGCGCTTGACCCGAGTATAAACAACCGGGAAATTCAGTTTTCGGGCGATGATTTCCGTGCCGGGGAAAACCGGCGTATCCTGGTTTAAAAAGGTTGTCCAATATGCGGTTTGCGGCGCCGAAGGGGTTTGGTCGGCAATGAAAGCGGTTGTTGAGAGCTCCTGTTTTTGCGACAGCATCTTTCTGTACGTCTCTTTCATGGCAATCAATTTTGTGCCAAACCGGGTTCGCATGCGGTACATTAGCCCATCAAAATAAGGATTTACGATGGGGTGGTAAATCACATAAAGCTGCTGTTTGCAAAGCAGGCTGAAGGTATTACCAGCCCATTCCCAGTTCCCCAAATGTCCCAACACCAGCACAACGCTCTGGTTTCGTTCCGCCAATTCGTCAAAAACCACCTGCGCCTGCGGTGTGAACCGACAGTGTTTCAGCATTGTTTCCGGACTGACTGTCAGTGTTTTAAAGACCTCAAGGAACAAATCGCAAAAATACCTGTAGAACGCCCTGCTCAATTGGCGGATCTCCTGCTCACTTTTGTCAGGAAACGCGTTCCGCAAATTGGTCAATACTACCTTTTCCCGGTATCTCAGTACGCCATACAGCAACGCATAGACTACGTTCGACAGCCCATACAACACCGGAAACGGCAGCACGGACAGCAGGTAGATAAAAGGCAGCGCGATATAGTATAGTACAACAGCCAAAGGGAACAAAGGTTTTGCGGGCGCAAAGGTAAGGGATTTGGCTAATTATAATCCGGCAAAAACGAATACTTCTCAGCGTACTCCAGCATCTGCTCCATAAAATTATCCGGATACTCCACCCGGATGTCCGTAATTTCACCATCCGCCCCGCTAACAGGAACCAAACGTGGATTGATGAACCCGCCATAAGGAGGAATATTCAGCGATCTGGAACGGCGCAGCACTTCAGCGTGGATTTGCTGATCTACTTTTACCCCATAGGTTTCAATCAGGTTTTTACCGGCTTCGTAGTCGCCCTGCGATTTGATGCGTTGTACTTCGCGCAGCAATTCCCCGAAAATGGCGCGCAGTTTTTCGTAGTCGTTGATTTCAAAAAATGTTTTGCCTTCGCGGGTCACTTTGGAAATGACATTCTCCGCCTGGCTGCGCTCCAAGGCCCAGGAAGCGACCGACTGGCGGTTTCGCATGTGGGCCTGTTCGATGTTTTTACCAGGTTCGATGCGCCGGAGTTGAAGCATCAATCCGTTTCTAATGTATTGATCATAAGACGCTTTTCCGACTTCCTGAGACTCCATCAAACCCAATTGGATCATTTTCGGATCCATAATGTAATACAACGCAACGAGGTCGGCACGGGCTTCCTCCAGCGGCGAAGCATAGTTTTTCAGCGTTTCAGCGGGGGTCGCAACGCCTTCTTCCAATTGACCGGAAGCATGGCCGATCACCTCGTGTAGTGCAGTGTGTAGTTTAGCAGCCACTTCGCCGTATTTGCGGGCGCGTTCCTTTTCTTCGTAGTCGTGCGCAAATTCATTGAGCAGACCCGGACCATCTGCATTGCTATACGCT
>JALHRK010000713.1 GCA_022841505.1 Saprospiraceae bacterium
GCCAGAATATTGCCCAATACGTCCGTGACATAAAATACCGGCTGAACCATGTCCATGCCGTCCGGTACACAAACCTGGATTACAACAGGATCAGTAGGAGGATTACAGGTACCGGTTTCTGTTACCGTTACGGTGTAGCAACCGGCTCCGGCATTGTTGAAGGCAAAACCGCCCGCAGGAAAACCAAGGTAAGTCGTCGTTGTCGTCGTTGGAGGTGTAGATCCGCCGGGGCCTGAGCCTGCAACCGGGGCAGCATTTACCGTGTAAGTGCCTGCGCAAGTCGTACCGTTGGTTACGGTTACCGTGAACGAGCCATCAGGTAAATAGCCCGGGCTGATGAACGGACAGCTTGGCTTAACGGTTGTGGCAGTTACCGTGTATTGCGCATCCAATGTCTGGAAGGGCGCAGAAGCAGTACAGGCAGAAACGTTATTTGGCGGCGCAATGCCGTCGCACGTTTCACTCACAAACCACTGCAGCGAAGTGCCGGGCGGTAACCCACCCACGTCAATGGTGACCTGGCTGCCTGCAACCATCATGCCGGTTACCGGCGCTGAGAAGCTCGGCATGTTGTTGGTGTAACAAACCGTAGTTGTGAACAAGGCTTGGCCGCCCTGAGGGCATCCTGTTGCTTCGAGCGTCATACCGGTACCGCCTAAAGTTACGGTCCAGCAATTGTCTGTCGGTGTGTTGGGAGCGGTGGAAGTCCAGTGCAGGGATGCGGTATTCTGACCAATACTAAAGGTCGTCAAAGCGGACGGCAAAGCGCACTGTGCATTTGCACTTTGCGCACCAAGCAGGAGTAGATAAAGCGTTGAAATCGAGAACTGTAACGGTAAAATCGGTTCGAATCGTGTAGTAATGTTTGTTTTGAAGTTGGCGAAACAAATTACGCCTTTCCTGGTGGTCGTCAGAAAATGTTTCATAATTTTTGATGTTTGCAGGATAAGGCATAAACCTTTCCTGCTTCTTTGAAGACAATTTTTTAAATATGTAACCCATGCATGCTAAAAACCAAACAGAAACAGGTAAGCTCCAACGACCGAACGGATGCACGCAAAATGCACTTCCGCTTAGCGCAGAACATACCTATGGAGGGGTAGTGTCTTGTGTGTAGTTTTCTCGATGTGAAATGCGTGTACTGGTATCTTGCCAAGCCCAAAAAATAATCAAAGAATAAACGGGCATCGGCATACCAGGGGTAGGCGAATTGACTGAAGTGGGTAGGTTTGGATTGTATGAATGGACAAATTCAGCTGAAAAAATAAAAAAAGAGCCGAATTTAGTGTGTTTGGCCGTTCACCCACTTTGAACGGTGTCGCAAGATGCAACTTATTCATTAATAATAAAAAAAAACATCGCTTTTTGTTCACAGAATGGCAGTGGACTTGCCGACTTTGCGTCCGGCGTAAAATTTGCTGGAAGTTTTCCTATCTTAGCGCGAAAGCATCTTTTATGAAAATCAGATTTTGTGGCGCAGCGCGCGAAGTCACCGGAAGCGCGCATTTACTGACATTAGATGATGGGTTTACCATCCTGCTCGATTGCGGATTGTATCAGGGCGGCGACCGGGATATGGAATCTTTCAATGAAGATTGGCTGTTCGACCCGGCCCAGATTGACTGCATGATCCTCTCCCATGCGCATATTGACCACAGCGGACGCATCCCAAAATTGGTGAAAGATGGGTTTAATGGGCTGATTTACAGCACGCATGCGACCCATAGCTTGTGCAGCATCATGCTTTTGGACAGCGCAAAAATTCAGGAAAAAGACGCAGAATTTACCAATAAACGCATCCTGAAAAAGAAACTCAAACAACGCCTGGAAGAGCCACTCTATAAAATGGAGGATGTAGCAGAGGCGATGAAGTGCTTTGTGGGATGCACGTATGACCGGTGGATTCGGGTGCGCAACGGGGTGGAAGTGTTGTTTACCGATGCAGGCCACATTTTGGGCAGCGCCACCGTTACCCTGCGCATCCAGGAAAACGGGAATACCCGGTATTTTGGCTTCACCGGGGATATTGGTCGTCCGAACCGCCCTATCTTACGGGATCCCAAACCTATGCCCGAAGTGGAATTCCTCATCTGTGAGTCTACTTATGGCGACCGCGACCACCTTGCCGGACCGGCAGAAAAGGAAAAATTCCTGGAAATTATCCGCGAAACTTGCGTGGAAAAACGGGGAAAACTCATCATTCCAGCTTTTAGCATCGGACGAACCCAGGAGATTGTTTATATCCTCGATCAGTTTGAAACGGAAGGTATCCTGCCCGAAATACCAGTTTATGTGGACAGCCCGCTGTCTGTAAACGCAACCCGGATTTTTGGCGCGCACCCGGAGTGTTTCGACGTCGAAACAGATCTGAAGAGCACACATC
>JALHRK010000714.1 GCA_022841505.1 Saprospiraceae bacterium
ATAGTCCACATAGCACGAGGAAGCCGCCTATGTGAACTATGTGAAAACAACTATGTGGTCTATGTGGTAAATAAACACGAAATAAAGCTATTTTTTGCCCGACTCGAATAAAATTAACGGATTGGCCGGATCGTTCAAAATCATCATCGGGTGTTGACCCGTAACAGGTTTTGGGCGTTTGGTTTGAACCAGTTCCGGCACCCGGGTGCTGATAAACCGGAATAATTCAGCCATATCCAATTTTTTATCGGCATTGAGATCAAGTTGCTCCGGACGGGTTGAAAAGGCATGGAGCGCCTGGATCAACCCTTCTGTGAAAGCGCCGTTTTCCCACTGGTCGTCTTCATAACTGTATTCTTCTGCTCGACAGGACACCAGCATATTCAGGCGATGCTGACGGGCAGCCCATTCCGACATCCCTGAAATTTTGTGTGGAGCGTCAGCTGTGCCGCTGTGACAGGCATCCAGAATAAACAACTGACGGCACCCGGTTGGGCGCAGGTAATTGACAATTTCTTTTTCAAAATCAAGGCTGGTTTCTTCCACAAACGGCCCGTCGAAATCGCTTGCCGCAATGCGGAACGCCCCTTCTCCAAGACTCAGCCCGTGGGATGAAATGAACACCAGCAGCAGATCCTGTGGAGCAATCTGGCGGTCGTCAAACCGGTATTGCATCCGGCGCAGGCACTTCAGGATTTCGGTTTTCGTCGTCGTTGCTTCAGTAAACAGCGTATCGAAGAAAACGGCCTGAAAAGCTTCATTACCAAGCTTGCCGGCGGTGAGCGCCCGAACAAAATCGCGGGCATCTTTGGTGGTATATTTCAAATCCACTGCCGGCACGCCGATGGCCAGCACATGCAGGTTGGGTTTCCGGGGTGCGTAGACGATTTTAAGCGGTTCGGTTTCTACCTGTCCGGCTTCATTGCGAATCAGCGCGCGCAGGGAATTCAGGCCTTCCCCCAGTTTGATGCGCTGCTGAAAGGTTCTGCTGAAGCGCGTGCCTTTCATGTCTACTTCCTCGAATTTTGTTCCCTGAACGCAAGGCTGTCCATTGATTTCAATACAAAAGTGTTGTTTGTCTATGCCTTTGCTGGAAACGACCTTGACCTGGATGATGATTTCGCCTTCCGGCCAAACAATTTCCCGGCGATCAAACTGATCCGGATTGGGCGACAGCCAAATTGCGGTGAGGTATTCGGGTTTGCCGGTTGTGTCTATTTTCACCGCTGCCACTTCCCGCTGTTTTGGTCCGATCAGCAGGGTGTCCGTAAATTGCAGCGAGGCATCCGCTACCCGGATGCTGGCGCCGGTGGGCCTGGCCGGCAAGACTTTCCGGCGGGTTTCCCCCACAGGAATTTCGCCAATATAATACTGATCCGGATTGGCGCCCGGCGTATCTGCCGATACAAAAAGACTCACGCCTTGTGCCGCGCCATTGCCGCTGTTGTTGATGGCAACCTCCCATGCTTCGGAAGACGGATCCGACAGCAGGCTTAGCGCCAGGCTGGGCGATGTATGAGCGCCCACGTTTGCGGTGAAGGAGACCACCTCGCTTACCGATCTGGTTCCCTGGAAAAGCTGAACATTGAATCTTTGTGCGCCACGCCCGACCTGCTCTGAAAAAAACAACGGCAACCCGGCTTCCTCGTATTTTTCAGGGAGGAAAACCGGCAGCTGAATCTCCTGCAAAATCTGCTTTTCTCCAAAATCGTTTGAAACTTCGATGACTGCCCGCAAGCCGCTCATCCCTTTTTCTTCATTTTGAGCCTTCAAAACAAGGAATGCCCGCCCGCCGGGTTCGATGAAGGCGCCATTCGGATAATACACCGGGCCTAACTGAAAAGTGATTGGTTGTTCAGGTGGGCGGTTCTGCAAAAAACGACTCAATTGAAAAAACCATGCTTGTTCTGCTTTCAGGACATGCTGCGACGAGAACCCGGCCATAAACAGGCTGCCATCGCTGCATTGCAAAAGACAAGCGGTTTCATCATTGGCCTTGCTGCCGTAATAGCGTTCTTCCAGTTGATTGCCTTGCCGGTCTGCAATGACGACCCAGGCACGGTCGCGGCGACTACCGCGCAGGAACGATTTACTGCGCCCGGCAAGCGCTATATTTCCATTCTGCAAGGGCTGCATAGCCAGAATATTGTCGTCTTCCCGCCCGCCGAGGCTCTGGTAGGTTTTTAATTCACCCCGTAAACTAACGGTGCAAAAGAATCCATTGCCGCGAAGTTGTTTGTCCTCCACATAACCGGCGATGGCCATGGCGTTGTCGTCTATGGAGACGATGCTGTTCCCGCAGGCCGCCTGCGATTGCGGAAATATTTTTTCAAATTCTAATGCGCCATCCGAACTAAAACCGGCTAACCACATGCGCTGGCCG
>JALHRK010000715.1 GCA_022841505.1 Saprospiraceae bacterium
TAGTGATCATCCCCGTTTCTTTGAGTGCAGGCGCAACCGAAGGCGTCACGTTGGTGAACTTGCCTTTCCCGTCGTTTTGCAAAATATAGCCGTTGCAAGGCACGCCATACAATTCCGGACGAAGGCGAACACCCACGAACAAATCGAGGTCGCCATCCTGGTCAAAATCCGCAGCCGCCACACAAGAGGTGCTTTCCGCTTTGTTGGTTGGCAGGAATTGCGGCGATTTGGAAAAATTTCCGCGACCGTCATTCAGGTAAAGGCGATCCGTCAGCGCCGAATGCCCGGCTACGAATTCGTTGCCACCAGAAGCGACATAAAGGTCCTGATCTCCGTCGCCGTCTGCATCAAAAAAGAGCGCGCCGGCGTCTTCCGAAAGTTTGTCATTTTCAAATAATGCCTGGTTGGTTGGTTGAAAGCCCCCGCCTGGTTTTTGAACAAAAAGGTTGCCGGGGTGGTCTTTGGCGCCGCCAATGTACAAGTCTTCCAAACCGTCTTTGTTGACATCGCCTTTCGCCACTTTTGGTCCTTCCGCCGACAGCATGTGGTACAACAGGCGGTCGCGGTCGAAATCCACAAAAATGTTTTCTTCGTGGCGGTAATCAAAAGGTGGCGCAATGGTCGTAAAAATTGGTGGCGCCGGCTTAGGCAACCCTTCAGGCATTTCAATCGCTTCTTCCTGCAACAAAGTAAGCCATTGATTAGTCGGCACTTTCGTGCGCAGCGTAAATTTCCCATCCGGCCATTCCACGAGCAGCGAATCGGCCACTTCGATTTCCCCCAGACCAAAAAACAGGCGGTTTTCGATGGATGATTGAAAGCCGCGGGTTGGAATCTGCTCCAAATAGTATTGCTGCCCCTGGTGAAAAACAGTAGCCTTTGCGCCAACAGCGAACGGATTTTTTCCGGCGCCTTTCAACGTAAGTTGCAGGAAATGGTTTTCCGGATGCTTGGTGCGGGATTCATTGCGGTAGACAAAAGCAGGCATGTTGACGTTGTTGACGATCAGATCGAGGTCGCCGTCGTTGTCTAAATCCGCATAAGCTGAACCGTTGGAAAAACTGGGCACGTCCAGGCCCCAGTCTTTAGCGCGGTTGGTGAAGCGAAAATCATTTTCGCCGCCTTCGCGCGAAAAAGCGTAGTTAGGAACCGCCCGCGAGGGGATGTATTCGATGAGCTTTTTATAGTCAACGCCCTCTTCGGTAATGACGGCACGTTTTACTTCTGTGTTCGCAATAAAATTGAGAAAATCCTGGTCGGTCAGGTCTTGATAAATGCCATTCGCGACAAAAATGTCCTTCCTGCCGTTGTTGTCCAAATCCACAATGAGCGCCCCCCAACTCCAATCGGTCGCCTCCACGCCGGAGAGCCTGCCGATTTCACTAAACGTGCCGTCGCCGTTGTTCAGGTGGAACATGTTGCGCGTAAACTGGTGGTAGTAGCCATTTTTAACGCCGTATTGATAGCGGTCCCAATTTTCAAAGGTCGTGGCTGTTTTCAGGCGCTCGTTGGGTTCCGGGAGCATTTCGGTTACGAAAATTTCAGGGTAGCCGTCGTTGTTAAAATCGGCCATATCTGCGCCCATAGACGCGCCGCTGATGGAGCGGATTTGCTCTTCCAGCACTTCTTTGAACGTGCCGTTTTTTTGGTTGATGTAGAGATAATCGCGTTCAAAAAAATCGTTCGACACATAGATGTCCAACCAGCCGTCCCGGTCCACATCTCCAACGGTGACACCCAGTCCAAAAGCAATGACACTGCCGTAAATGCCCGCAGCTTCACTTACATCGGTGAATGTACCCCCATCGTTGCGAAAAAGTTTATGGCCACCAACGGGGTCGCGTTCGCCCCGAATGTTTTTGCGCAAATTAAAACTCCCGATGGCCTGGTAAGAATTGTTCAGCAGATACATGTCCAAGTCGCCGTCTTTGTCGTAGTCGAAAAACGCGGCATGAGTGGAATAGCCTTTGTCATCGAGGCCGTATTCAGCGGCTTTTTCTGTAAAAGTCAGGTCGCCGTTGTTGATAAACAGCTCATTTTGTTTGTTGTCGCCATCAATATCTCCTGAATTGCAGACATAAATATCCAAAAAGCCATCCCCGTTCACATCCGCCATAACGACCCCCGTAGACCAGGCTTTTGTACCGCCTACGCCCGCTTTTTCGGTGATGTCTTCAAATTTGAAATTGCCTTTATTGAGATACAGGTGATTTTTGCCCATGTTGGCCGTGAAGTAGACATCCGGCAGGCTGTCATTGTTGAGGTCGCCGATGGCTACGCCGCCGCCATTGTAAAAATTGCGGTAGGTATAAATGTTGAAAGCACTGTTGTATTCGAGGTTATTGGCAAAATCAATGCCCGTCGCAGC
>JALHRK010000716.1 GCA_022841505.1 Saprospiraceae bacterium
CGTAAATCCCGGCTTGTTCGCTTACATCGCTGAAGCGCGCCCCGTCGTTGCGGTAGAGTTTGTTGCCGCCGGAAGTATCCCGTTTCAGGCGCTGGTCTTTGATGAGGTCGTAGCCGCCAACCGGGCGCAGCGAGTTGTTCAGCAGGTAGATGTCTAAATCGCCGTCTTTGTCGTAGTCAAAAAAAGCAGCGTGGGAAGACAAACCCACATCGGCAATGCCCCAGGTTTTGGAAGCTTCGGTGAACGTAAGGTCGCCGTTGTTGATGAACAGCTCGTTGTGGCGGTTTTCGCCAATTGGCGCGCCCGATTTACACACATAAATATCGAGCAGGCCGTCGCCGTTTACATCCGCGAAGGAAACACCGGACGACCAGACGCCTTTGCAGGCAACCCCGGCTTTTTCGGTAATGTCTTCAAACTGAAAATTGCCCTTGTTGAGGTAGAGTTTATTGTCGGCCTGGTTCCCACAGAAATAAATATCTGGTAGGCCATCGTTGTTGATGTCCCCGATTCCTACACCTGCGCCGTTGTAAAAATTCCGATAAGTGTAGGCATTGAATTCCTCCGTATGCTGAAGCTGGTTGAGGAATTCGATGCCGGTTTCTTTTGAGGATAATTCAGTGAACAGGGCATCTTTTGGAACAGGAGCCTTAGGTGCTTGTTCCCCACAGGAACCGGCCATGAACACCATCAAAAAAGCATATAAAAAAAAGTGGCATAAGCGCATATGCGGAGGACTTTTGTGCAGAAAAGTGAACTCAAAGGTACCACGTGTAAAGGAAAGAAAGAAAAAACTTGCCTCATCCCGGAATTGGGTTTAAACCTATAAGGTTTTCGAAACCTTACAGGTTTTCGGAAATGACTAAAATGACATGAGCCATCCCAAAAAAATTCGGGATGACTCATGTATCACTTAGAACCTATACGGAATCAATAACTTCAATTAATAGCCCGGGTTCTGCACCAAATTCGGGTTAGCATTGATCTGCTGCGCCGGAATTGGGAAGATGTTCTTGTTCGGCGTTGAAGCCGGTTTGAACGCCCACGTGCCATTGTATTTTCCGAAGCGGATCAAATCCTGACGACGCCAGCCTTCGTAGAAGAACTCACGACCACGCTCTGTCAGCAGGTTGTCGGCAGTAAGGCTGGTGTATTGCGTTGCACCTGCACGACCGATTACCTGGTTCACCAATGACAGCGGATCGCCCGTGCCACTGCGGAACTGGGCTTCTGCTTTCGTCAGCAAAATATCGCTGTAGCGAAGAATCGGAAAGTCGTTACTCAAATGCTGGGTAGCCCCTAACGCATACTGGAACTTACCAACGCGGGCGCCTGCCTGGCGAAGCGCGTTCGGGAAGTGTTCGTTGATCTCCGGTGTATACGTCAGCGGTTGGCCGTCCGGGTCGAGTACCGGGTCACCAGTTTCCGCGCCTGAATCAAGCGCACGGGTGCCATCGGCATTAAACTGCGGACCAGCGTGGAAGTTACCGCGGATAGACTGGTTGCCGTAAACGCCTTTGCGCTTGTCAATATCCTCATAAGACTCATAAAACTCCTGAAGCGTGCAGTAACCATTCCATGGCTGATCCACCAACTTGAAGGTAGCCTGGCTGGAGTAGTGCAACGTCATTTGGGCAAGGTTAAAGCCCGTAGCGTTTTGTTCATCGTAAGGAATCACAAAGATGTTCTCGTTGGAGCCAGCGTTGTTCGTATTGAAGTTTGTGAAATAATCGCTTTCCAGAGAGTAAGCTCCGGAGTTGATGATTTCATCGCAAGCGGCAATCGCTTCAGCCCACTTCGGTGTACCCGTGTAAACTTCTGCGTTCAGGTACAGCTTGGCTTGAAGCGCTTTGCCTGCGTAGTAGTTCATACGAGCGTAGGTGGAACCGTCTTTTTTACGCGCTAAGTTCGGTACGTTGGTAGCCAGTTCGCTTTCGATGAAAGCGTACACTTCTGCACGCGACTTGGTTGGCGGGTTCGGGTCTGCATCAGAGAAGCTCGATACGATAGGCACGTTGCCGTAAGTATCAAGCAGCCAGAAGTAGAACAACGCGCGCAGTACCTTCACCTCACCGATGAAAGCATTAGCGGTTGCTGCTTCAACTTTGCCGTCTGCAACCAATTGATCGAACAAGTCAATCACACGGTTACAGTTATTGACGCCACCAAACAGGAAGTTCCAGCCATTATTGATGGATTCTTCTGTTTTCGTGTATTCGTGACGGTGAACGCGCAGCCACTGTCCGCCGTCAAACCAGTCGGCGCCGCGGTGCGGGATCATCATCTCGTCAGAAGAAATTTCCTGCAGCGAAAAAATACTATTGTGGTTGGCCCAGCCATAAAGGCTGGTGTAGGTAGCGCCCAAAGC
>JALHRK010000717.1 GCA_022841505.1 Saprospiraceae bacterium
CGTTGTGCGCTTATTCGAACTTCCACCAACACCAGCCGGCGACACCGAAGCCATTGCATTTGCAGAAGATAAAAACGGGGTGCTTTGGGTTACAAGAACCGGCGGATACATCCTCAGGCAAAAAGGGAAAGAAAGCGCCCACTTTGCTTTTCCTGAAAAAATAAAACCACTGGTTTTCATTGAAGAAGGCGCTCACGGCCATATTTGGATTTGTTCACATCATACCATCTGGCAAAGCAGTCCGGATTCCAATTTAAAGGAAACGCCCGTTTTTAAAGTCGTTGGGAAGACCGAAAAAGATGAAATTGTGATCATTACCAAAGCTTTTTCAGACCGAACGGGCATTTTGTGGGTAGGTACCAACGGCTATGGCGCCAGGAAGTTAAATCCCCAGAAATCAGGGTTTGCCAACTACCTTCCCGGTCAAAGTATCTGGTCGGTTTATGCCGATCAGCAGGAAAAGATTTGGATAAAAATTGTGGATGGCTACTATCCCCTTGATAAAACGACAGGCGTCATTGATACGCTTGCTTTTTTGAGGCAAATGCCTTTTCACAAACACAGTATGCTTCAGGATCGGCAAAACAGGTATTGGTTTTTGGTCAAAACCTGGGAGCGCCCGTACCGCTACCGACTCAAGGGTTTTACACCAGACTTCCGGGAGATCGCAGACCTTCCGATGGAAGGCGAATTCGTTTCCAATGTCCGCATGATTGAAGATAAAAAAGGCCGGATCGTGATTGGCGCCAACAAGGGACTTTTGCACCGCTACGACCCCGCCAGCCGATCCCTGACTACCTTCAATTTTGCCAGGCTGCTCCCTTCTTTTGCCAATGAAATTGAAACCGTTGCCCTTGAACAGGATCAGCAGGAAGCCATCTGGATTGGCACCAAACACGGACTGGTTCGGGGAAGTCCGGAAGGGGATTCGCTTCAGTTTTCTATTTATCAAAACAACCCGGCTGATCGCAACAGCTTAGCCAACAATGTCATTCTTTCTATTTTCCCCGATCCGAAAAATACGAACCGGGTCTGGGTAGGAACCAAAGGGGGCGGCGTTGGGAAATTAGACCTAAAAACCGGAGCTTTCCATTTTTATACACCTAAAGACGGGCTCATCAACAATGTTGTTTACGGCATCCTGCCAGACAAAAGCGGCAATCTGTGGCTAAGCACCAATCGGGGCCTCGCCAGAATGAGCGGATCAGGTGTGCAAGGCGAAGGGGCTGTAATTTTCAGAAGTTTTGGTGTGCAGGATGGCTTACCCGGGCTGGAATTTAATACCAGCGCTTTTTTTCGTACGCCATCGGGCGCGCTCATTTTTGGAGGTGTGGCTGGCCTGACTGTCTTTTATCCGGAGCAGCTCACGGGCAACCCAATAGCACCCAAAGTTGCCATTACCCATCTCGAAATCAACAACATCGAGATGTCGGAAAGCGAAATTCAGCAACTGATGAGCGCTTCCGGGGAAGGGATAGAAACGCTGGTCTTGCGCCACGATCAAAACATATTGGGCATTCGGTTTTCCGCCCTTGACTATACAGCCCCGGCCCTGAACCGGTATCGCTACCAGCTGGTTGGCGTTGATCCGGATTGGGTGGAGGCGGGCATCAAAAATGTAGCGAACTATTCACAGCTGCGCCCCGGCACTTACGTGTTTAAGGTAGAGGGCAGCAACAGCGACGGGGTCTGGGGGGAAACTCCCGCAGAGATCAGGGTGATTGTGCGCCCGCCCTGGTGGCGCAGTTGGTGGATGTACACGCTCTATGTATTGATCTTGGCTGCGCTTGCCCGCTGGTATTATCTGACCAATATCAACCGGATTCGGCTCGAAAATGAGGTGCAATTCAAAGAAAGGGAAGCCTTGCGACTGGCCGAAATTGACGAAGTTAAAACCCGGTTTTTCAGCAATGTGACGCATGAATTCAGGACCCCGCTGACCTTGATCCTGGAACCGGCGCGCCGCATCTTAGCCAAAGCCCGCGACCAGGAAATTTCGGAGAATGCACAGCATATTGAAACCAACAGCCTCCGGTTGCTGAATATGGTGAACCAATTGCTCGACTTGTCCAAGTTGGAAAGCGGCAGCATGGGGCTTGATCTTCGCAAGGGAAACCTTGGGGAAACCGCCCTCGATATTTTTCGCTCTTTTCTACCGCTGGCGGAAAAACGTGGCATTGAACTTAAATTTTCGCTCGATAAAACCCTTCCGGAGTCTATGATTTTCGATCCGCATAAATTCGGATTGATCCTCAACAACCTGCTCTCCAATGCCTTGAAATTTACGCCAAAAGGCGGGAAGGTTGTTGTGTCGTTAGAATCGGTAGACGGTGGACGGTTGACGGTGGACGGGGCCGCGCC
>JALHRK010000718.1 GCA_022841505.1 Saprospiraceae bacterium
CGTTTTTTTCTTTTTGGCAAACAGTTTTGAAATGCCCACCACCTCGCGTTCCGACTCCGGCAACGCCTGAAAACTCAGTCCGTCTAAGGTAGCCGAACGCATGCTGTAGCTGCCCTGATAGGTGGTGTCGAACGCAAACAGGTTGCTGTCCCAAATATAACTTTGGCTGGTATTGTTGTCAAAAACCGGCGCCATACACAGAAATCCGGAGACGGGTGCAGGCGTATTTTTCTGCACGGCTAAAGAGGCTGCATAACTGTATTGGATCGTATAAGACTGGATCAGGTAGTTCAATTTATGATGACCGGGCGAACCGTCATCGGGCGTAAAGCCGGAAATCATGGCTTCAAAAGGCATGGAAAACAAGCCTTTATGCGGCACGATGAGCAGGCGATTTTTGCCCTTCAGCATCGAATCTACCGGCTGAATGAGGCGGTCATACAACAACTGGGCGTAGTGCGGAAACTGCGTATTGTCCGATTTTTTGATGCTTTGCAAAAAGCCTTTGATGGCACCGTCCAGATCCGTAACCAATTTGTTATGGTCGAATTTGCTATAAACGCCCGGGCCCGTACCGATTGGATTTCCCTGGAGGTTCATCATTTTTTTGACAAACTTTTCCGCTTTGGTGCCTTCGGGTTTGAAATCGCGCCCTTTGGTGATTTTCCTGCACAGGATGCCCGTTTTGGTCACTGCAAAGATGTAATAGTCAGCTTTTCCGATGAAGTAGGAGAGGAGGACGTCGTTGTCCCCGAGGTTATTTCTTAACTGAAATTGCGGAGTGTATTCCTGCCTTTGATAGACTTTATCAAACGCAGGGTAATCCTTGGCAGCCTGATTCAGAAAAACCTGGTAGGCGCTGCGGCATTCAGCAGCTTTTTTCCGCAGCGTTGGATCTTCAGGATTCAAAATCATTAAAGCTTCCGCATTGCGCCATGCTGCTTGTAAGGCTGCTTCACGTTCCGCTGTTTCGGCTGGCAACAGGCCGTCAGCAAGGGCATGGGCAACATTCATGCGCAACAACAGCGCTTTGCCCAGTTCGGCCATATCAAATGCCAGGCTGATGGCCAAACCGGCTTTTGCGGGGTCTTGCCGCATTTGGTAAGCCGCTTCAACGGCCCCTTCAAATACGTCGGCGGTATTGGCCAGCAAGCGCAGTTTGGATACATCATCGCCCAGCGCAGTGATTTCTTCCTCGATTAAAAAGGAAGCGCTCATGCCATATTCCAGGGCGTATTCGAAGTCGTTTTCCAGCAAAAAAAGCGAAGCTTGCAGGTGCAGCGCAAGCGCCAGCAGGGGGCGGTCTAAAGGAAGAATATCTTTAGGAAATTCAATTTTCGGATCGTATTGGGGCAACTCCGGACAAAGGCTTCTGATGGCGCTGTTGGCATAATGCCGGGCGCTATCCGCTTCGTTCAGGTTAAAATACAACTGCCCCAGGTTCAAATAGGTACGCGCCGTTTCGCGGTGGTGTTCACCATAAGCGCTCCGGTAAATGTCCAAAGCCTGTTGGTAGTATTGGGCCGCCACAGCAAGCGTATCCTGCCGCATGGTTTCGCCCAGCGCATTGAGGAGGTTGCCCTGCAGGTCTTTTCGTTCCGGAACCTGCCGGGAAATGGCGAAGGCTTGGCGAAAGCTCGCTTTTGCATCATCCAATTTGCCCTGCCCTAAGTACACCCTTCCGATGTTGTAGTGATTGGTCGCTACGTCGGCTTCGCTGCCTTCGGTGGCCGAAAGTAAGGTTTCCAGCGATTGGCCATAGTAATTCAGTGCCTTTTCGGGCTGGCCCAGGCCCTCAAATGCAGAGGCGATATAGCCATAAATCAGCGCATACAGTTTGGGTTCTTCGATGGGCATCGAGGTGGCGATAAACAGGTGGTCCAGCGCTTTTTCGTAGTTGCCCTGCAGCAGGGCAATGGCGCCGATGCGCATGTAGTTTTCGGCAATGTCGCCGCTCATGAGCTGGTCGCGCAGGGCCATCGAGCGGGCGTTGGCGGCCTCTGCCTGTTTGAAACTGCCGAGCTGGAGGTAGTTGTAGCTCATCAAAAATAGTGCCCTCGACTGGTCGTGCAACCGCTTCGGGTTGTCGCGCAGGAAGTTTTCCAACAGTTCATTGGAGGCTAAATAACGGCTGGCCATGCTGAGCGAATCCGCCAAACGGATGGTGGATTGCGCAGACAACAGTTGGGCGTAACAAAGCAAAAACAATACCGGGAGGTGTCTCATACGTTGGAAAACGATTTGTAATGCTGCCAAAAAACGGACGAAAGCGCTGATATATTGGCAAAGCGACTACAAAATTACGTTTCAAATTTTATTGCCCGGAATTATTTTAGGAAGGTTAAAGGTGAAAGTCTGTCC
>JALHRK010000719.1 GCA_022841505.1 Saprospiraceae bacterium
ATACAATTATATCGTGAAACGAAGCTAAATGGATTTTAGTTGAAGACGAACAGATACAAGAGATGCTAGGAACCCACGCAAGAATCAATTATTTTTTTCAAGTTAAAGGTTCGAATAATTACTACATAATCTACAATGAGTCATATGGTAAAGACAAAATGGAAAACCTTTGTGAGTTGAAAAAAATAACGAATACGTTTAGATATACAGAATAGAAAAGAAGACTACACCCAATATGCCAGTAGACCTGCCCCATTCGTCCCCAAGCTCCATGGATTTCTACCCGCTTCATTTTAAACGGCACTGCTGGTGGCAACCTCCGATGTCGCATAAGGATCAAAAAAGAGCAAAATAAAGATCAATTTTCGTCGCCTGCCTGGTGGTTTGTAATGTTTTCAATGATGATTTTCGTCGCTCCGGCTCGTTCAATCATGACCGATTTGCCAACATCCTGCAACCCCTTGCTTTCGTAAATTTTCATCGCCGTCGAAACGTCAATAGCCTGTCTGGTTTGTTCGTCGAGGTCAAATGTCAGGGTGATGAAATTGAGGTGAACACCGAGCGGTTCTAAAACCCGGTTGCTTTCGTTCAGCAAATGCGTTTCCATGTCGCTCTGGTCGAGTTCGACAATATCCTCGTTAATAAAAACGCCCTTCGCAACGTCTTTTATTCGTTTGTCAATGACCATGTTTTCTGCACCTTCAAATGCTTTTCCAATCGCATCTTCGTTGTCTGCGTCGGTATTTGCCTTGCCCAAAAATTTCGCTTGCTTGATGAACGCCAAAGCGTCGGTGATTGAGTAATCGTAGTCAATATGAACAGTCGCCCTCACCCGGTCTTTTAGGTTTGAAACGAAACGGCTCTCGCCTTGCATCGGATAATTCGGTATGACAACTTTCATGTAACAGGCGTTTAGCCCGCTTTTGGGGACGGCATCGCCAGCGTTTATTTTTTTCCAACTCATGCCGCAGTCGCCCGAAACCAAAACCTGTTGATTTGATTTGGCGTAATTGCAGCCCTGCAAAATGAAGAAAAGTAACAAACCGGGCACCGTACACACTTTAATGAATTTACTCATTGGTTTTGAATTTAAAAAACTACGAAAGATACTTCCCCACAATCGGCATTCTCAGCTGTTGCATGGCGCAAAGATAACAAAACAATATGCTGAGAAATGCCGGAGGGTGGGTGTATTGAAACAACAAGGGGGAACATCGCCGCGGCGAATGCTGACCACGGAAACGGAAAAACCAAAAGCCTGCTGGACGATTTTGGGGTTTGGCAAAGATGATGGGTACGAATTTTTACATCTCTGTCCTTTGCTATATTAAAAACAAAGGATAAATTGCTGTGTATTCACCGTATCCTGATATGACCATTAGAGAACCCGACAGCATCAATAAAACGACACTATCTAAAATTACCACAATCCTAATTAAAATGCGCATATTTTTTACAGGAGGAACCGGAAAGGCGGGTAAACATGTAATTCCCTACCTTCTTGAACAAGGACATAGGGTATTGAATGTAGATTTGAAGCCGCTGGAGCACCCCGGGGTAGATAATCTGATCGCAGACATTACGGATTCCGGACAAATGTTCAACGCCATGAGTTCTTATGCGGGCTTAGATGAATTGGAATTGGGCAATGGCACACCCAAATTTGATGCGATCGTACATTTTGCCGCCGTACCCAGAATCTTAATCAAGCCTGATAATGAAACTTTTCGAGTCAATGCGATAGGCACTTATAATGTCATTGAAGCCGCAGTTAAATTGGGCATTAAAAAGATGATCATTGCTTCGTCAGAGACTACTTATGGTATCTGTTTTTCAGACGGGGAAACCCAACCTAAAGTATTGCCTTTGGAAGAAGATTATGACGTTGACCCAATGGATAGCTACGGATTATCGAAGGTCGTCAATGAAAATACAGCCCGGAGTTTCCAGCGACGTTCGGGGTTTGATATCTATGCACTGCGTATCGGCAATGTGATTGAGCCACATGAATACGCTGAACTGTTTCCACATTATTTTAAGCACCCTGAAGTGCGCCGTCGGAATGCCTTCTGTTATATAGATGCCCGGGATTTGGGGCAAATTGTTGATTTATGTTTGAAAAAAGACGGACTGGGCTATCAGGTTTTTAATGCCGGCAATGATCATAACGGCGCCGTAATTCCTACTAAAGAATTGGCTGAAAGGTTCTTCCCCAATGTGCCAATTATCCGTCAAATGGGCGAACATGAAGCGTTGTTTTCAAATCGCAAAATCCGTGAAGTGCTGGGGTTTAAAGAACAACACAACTGGCGAAAATATGTATAGTCGAATGATTCGATTGATTCATTTAAAAT
>JALHRK010000720.1 GCA_022841505.1 Saprospiraceae bacterium
GTACCACTTCCCTTTTTCAATGACGAGCACCTTGTAGCCTTTTTCTGCCAAACGCAGCGCACTGACCGAGCCACCGAAGCCGCTGCCGATGATGATGTAGTCGTATTGTTTCATGACCAATCAGAATTTGATCAAATGTAATTCCTTTTATGGAAAACAAGCTTATAAGCACTTCATGGGAACCTGCAATCTTGTCGCATGGAGTCGCCATACAGCGCCCCGAAAGGCGTATCGGCTCGCGGTGGGCAGGGTTGCGGGTGAGGGCGCCTATTTTTGCCTGTTAGATACCTTTGAATAGGTTAATTAAGGATCAACAGCCAGGTACAATCCTTTCTTTTGCCTGAAAACCAGGCAAAAATCAGCGGCGAGTCGAGGAGCCAACCTAAAGCCAGGATAAAGATCAACCGTCAGTTTTCCCGACCATCAAACTTGAAAACCAGGGCGCATTATGGCGACAGGCCTTTTTGAGATTCCCTTCGGGAAAGACAATTTGGGCCAACAAAAAGTAAGAAGAAATCAGGTGTAATGACCAACCGATTAAATTCAAGCAGACTATCAGGCAAATGCACAGACGGAATATGCGCAGCTGCATCGGTGGCTATTCGTATTCAATCCTTTCAGGATTGCCCGGACGCTATTCCTGCGTCCGACTAATGAAAAAATAAGCAATTATTTCATTCGATTGACTTTCGTCATTGCTTCAGCAATTTTTTTTGCTATGTGATCTCGCTCACAGACGCCCTCCCCGGAATGCCTCAACTTTGTGGCATAATTATCACAAACACAAAATATTTTTCCGATGCACAAAATAGAGCAAATCTATACCGGCTGTTTAGCCCAGGGCGCTTACTACATTGAAAGCGAAGGCGAAGCAGCAGTCATTGACCCCCTGCGCGAAGTACAGCCTTATTTAGACCGCGCAGAAAAAAGCGGCGTGAAAATCAAATACGTTTTTGAGACGCATTTCCACGCAGATTTTGTTTCCGGCCACTTAGATTTATCTAAAAAAACCGGCGCTCCGATTGTATACGGGCCGAACGCGCAGACAGGCTTTGAATCTTATACCGCGAAAGACGGCGAAGTGTTCCAGTTGGGCAAAGTGCGCATCAAGGTGCTGCACACGCCGGGCCACACCATGGAAAGTACCAGCTACCTGTTGCTGGATGAAAACGGCAAAGAAACGGCATTGTTCAGCGGCGACACGCTGTTCATCGGCGATGTAGGCCGCCCCGATCTGGCGCAAAAATCTGATTTGACCATCAACGACCTCGCCGGCTTTCTCTACGACAGCCTGCGGGAAAAAATCATGACCCTTCCTGACGAGGTCATCGTATACCCGGCTCACGGGGCAGGTTCGGCTTGCGGCAAAAACATGTCGAAAGAAACGACGTCCACCATCGGTCTTCAGAAAATACAGAACTACGCCCTGCGCGCGGATATGTCCAAAGCACAGTTCATTTATGAAGTCACGGATGGCCTGACGGCGCCCCCGCAGTACTTCCCGCTGAATGTGAAAATGAACAAACAGGGCTACGAAAGTTTCGATACGGTGATGAACCGAGCTACACAGGCCCTTACGCCGGCAGCTTTTGAAGAAGCGGCGAATGCAACGGGCGCCACCCTGCTGGATGTGCGCACGGCGCAGGAATTCGCCAAAGGATTTATTCCGAATTCGATCAATATTGGCCTGGATGGCCAGTTTGCGCCCTGGGTTGGCGCACTCCTGATGGATGTGGCGCAACCCGTTCTGCTGATTGCCCCGCAGGGACAGGAAGAAGAGAGCATCACCCGCTTGTCGCGCGTCGGTTTCGACCAGGTCATTGGCTACCTGAAAGGTGGTTTTGAAGCCTGGGAAAATGCCGGAAATGAAGTGGATCAAATTGCATCCATTCCCGCATCCGAATTGGCTGAAAAAGTCGCAGAACTGGGGGTTGAGCACGTATTGGATGCCCGTCGCCCGGGTGAATATGCCGCCGAACACGCGAAAGATGTCGGCAGTTTTCCACTCGATTACCTGAATGATTTTGTTGGCGAGCTCGATAAAAATGAAACCTACTTCATCCATTGTGCAGGCGGTTACCGCTCCATGATTATGGCCTCCATCCTCAAAGCCCGCGGTTTTGAAAATGTAGTGGACGTGGCGGGAGGATTTAAAGCCATGAAAGACAGTGGATTGTTTGAAACAACAGATTATGTTTGTCCGAATTCGCTGCGCCGGCAGGGGGTGAAGGAAGTGGCGTAGCTGTTTTTTATAAAACAAAAAGCATGACCTTAAAAAAATACATCCCCATACTAAACTGGCTGCCCGGGTACGGAAAAAGCCAATTACAGGGCGACCTTGCT
>JALHRK010000721.1 GCA_022841505.1 Saprospiraceae bacterium
CTTGCCAACTTGCTCCTTACGCCTTGCTTTTTTTTACCCCTGCCTTAATCAAATGATTAAAATGAATTTTTAAAATCAATGATTTGATACAATGAAAAGGATTTTAAACACACTGACAATTGGGTTGATGCTCGCCCTGGCGGCAACGGCACAAACTCCGGCTCCGCTAAGCATTGAGGCTTGTTACGCACTTGCCGTGCAAAACTACCCGCTGGCCAAACAACGGGAATTGATTGCGAAAAGCAAAGATTATTCCGTTGAGAATGCCGCCAAAGGGCGCTTGCCGCAAATCAGTTTCAGCGGACAGGCCACGTACCAGTCGGACGTCACACAGATTCCCATCCAATTGCCCGGCCTCGATTTTCCAACGCCCGGCAAAGATCAGTACAAATTATACGCAGAAGCCACCCAAACCCTCTACGACGGCGGGGTGATCCGCCAGCAACAACAGGCGCAGGAAGCCCGCGCCGCAGTGGAAGGGCAGCAATTGGAAGTAGAATTGTATAAATTAAAAGACCGGGTCAACCAGTTGTTTTTCGGAATGCTGCTGCTGGACGCCCAATTGGAACAAGTGGTGCTGCTCAAAAAAGACCTTCAATCGGGCATCAACAAAACAGACGCCGCCATCAAAAACGGGGTCGCGCTCCGGAGCAGTCTGGATATTTTAAAAGCCGAATTGTTGAAAGCGGACCAACGCACAATCGAATTGGCCGCCACCCGACAGGCTTATTCCGGCATGCTGGCGCTGTTGATTGCCCAAAATCCGGACGAAGCTTTGGTCTTGGTTTCGCCTCCGCCTGTGGCCGTTTCGGAAGCCATCAACCGGCCTGAATTGCTGTTGTACGATGTTCAGAACCAAAGCATTGCCTTACAACACGGCCTACTGACGGCCCGCAACCGCCCCAAGGTCAGCTTGTTTCTGCAAACCGGTTTCGGGCGACCTGCGCTGAATGTGCTGAGCAATGATTTCGAACCTTATTTCATCGGCGGACTGCGCGTGCAGTACCCCTTGTCTTTCCTGTACACGCTCAAAAACGACAAAGCCCTGATTGACCTCAGCCGGGCGCAGGTTGGACTTCAAAAAGAAACTTTTTTATTCAATACCCGCTTGGCGCTCCGGCAGCAAAACGCCGAAATTGCCAAGTTGGAGTCCCTGCTTCGAACGGATGAGGAAATCATCGCGCTGCGGTCGGGGATTAAAAACACGACCTCGGTGCAGTTGGAAAACGGGGTGGTCAATGCCAATGATTATTTGCGGGAAGTGAACGCCGAAGACTACGCGCGGCAAAACAAACTCCTGCACGAGATTCAGTTATTGATGGCGCAATATAACCACCAAACAACATCGGGAGCGGGCAAGTGACACCCCACTACACAAGCCTTACTAAATAATAATTCAACCATAACGCAATGAAAAAAAGCACACTTCTTACCGCAATCGCCCTGACGCTGGCGGCCTGCAGTGAAAAGCCAACCTTCGATGCCTCCGGGACATTCGAAGCTGAAGAAACCATGGTCTCCGCCGAAGCCACGGGCCTGATCAAAGCACTGCGCCTTGAAGAAGGGCAGGTACTGAAAGCCGGAGAAAACATCGGCTACATTGACACGGTGCAACTCCATTTGAAGAAAAAACAGGTAGAAGCGCAGATCAAAGCGATGGGCAGCCGGTTGCCTGATATTTCCACGCAGACGGGTTTTTACAAGCAGCAATTAGCCGTGGCCCAAAGCCGCCTCGACAACTTACTGCACGAGCAAAAACGCGTTCAAAACCTGGTCAAAGCAGACGCTGCCACGGCCAAGCAATTAGACGATGTGAATGCTTTGGTGGATGAAACCCGCAAGCAATTGGACGTCATCCGCAAGCAGGATGCTGCGCAGGTTTCGGTGCTGAAAACCCAAACAGCCGGACTGCGCAGCGATGTGTTGCCGCTGTATGTGCAGATCGAGCAACTCAACGATCAATTGGCTAAAAGTTATATTGTGAACCCGGTTGAAGGCACGGTGCTGACCCAATTTGCGGAAGCCAACGAAATGGCGGCAGCGGGAAAAGCGCTTTATAAAATTGCGGATCTGACGAAAATGACCTTGCGGGCTTATGTCACCGGCGATCAGTTTTCCAAAATAAAACTCAATCAGGTGGTGGAAGTGCTGGTGGATGAAGGCGCAGATCAATACAAAACCTACCCGGGCGTCGTGGAGTGGATCAGCGACAAAGCCGAGTTCACCCCCAAAACCATCCAGACCAAATCGGAGCGCGCCAACCTGGTTTATGCCGTAAAAATTGGCGTCAAAAACGACGGTTTCCTGAAAATCGGCATGTACGGAGAAGTAAAATTATA
>JALHRK010000722.1 GCA_022841505.1 Saprospiraceae bacterium
CGGCGGGTGTGCGGGGGAAAAGTTGCAGGACTTTGCGGGCGATGACGGGCGTCATGGGTGCGCCGCCGTTGTAAATATCTTCGATGGCTTCCAGGATTTTGGACGGGGGCGTTTTTTTGAGCAGGTAGCCGCTGGCCCCTGCGCACACGGCCTGGAAAACTTTGTCGTTGTCGTCAAAAACGGTGAGCATGAGCACTTCCACGGTTGGGGCTTGCTGTTTGACGATGTAGGCGCCTTCGATGCCGCTGCGTTCGGGCAGGTCTATGTCCATCAGAATGACATCGGGTTCGGCGCGGCGCAGGTCGGCTTCGATGTTGATGCAATGGGGATAAGCGCCCACCAATTCAAACCCGGGCACGCCGGTGATGAGGATCTCTAAGGCTTCGCGCAGGGCGTGGTTGTCTTCGTATATGGCGATTTTGATCATGGTCTGACAGGTTTAAACTGTAAGAATAGGGGTAAATTTTTGGTACGGCAATACCATGATCATGGGATGGGCTTATTTAGTATTCCTCGATGCTACCTGTTTAGCCGGTCTTCAAAATCTTTTACCGAGATATTTTTTTCTCCGATTACGTGCTCTAGCTCCTCCTGCAACTCTCGATTATAGTAATCCAAAAGCATGTTTTGAATGGTCTGCAGCTCTTCAGCAGTCATTTCCCTGCTAAATAAGCGAAGCAGCATTACCTGCACATCGTTTAGTGGCGCCTGGTTATTGGTTTGAACAAACATAGTTGAGAATTTTCTTGCTATACAGCCCAATTTAAGCTAATTCTGTAGCCAAACGCAAAAAATATG
The DNA here is from genome assembly GCA_022841505.1 of Saprospiraceae bacterium. GTDB lineage: Bacteria > Bacteroidota > Bacteroidia > Chitinophagales > Saprospiraceae > JABWAJ01. The sequence goes on from JALHRK010000722.1 coordinate 799, forward strand.
CAAACCATATCCGTTCAGTTGCCTTTGTTTTCCTCTGTTTCAGAATTTGATGCACGGGTAATTCTGGCGGGAGAATTATATACACGCGAAAAACTATCGCTTGGTCAGGCAGCAGAAGTTGCAGGTCTGAGCAAACGCGCTTTCATCGAGGTGATGGGAAAATATGGCTTTTCCATTTTCAGTGAATCCATTGAGGATTTTCGTCATGACCTTCAAAATGCATGAATAGCGTAATCATTTCTGATACTTCCTGCTTGATTTAAAACTCAAACCCCGGCATCATAATCCCTTCCACCCACCATTCGCCATCTTTCCAGCCGACCTGACTAACGCCGGAGCCTTCGTAGTGCTCCACTTCTCCACCGCCAACGGGCGTGCCTTCCCAGGCAATCAAAAAGAAAAAATAGAGGCCGACTGCCGTCATTTTTACGCCTTCCGGCTGAAAGGCAATCGGTGCAATTTTTACGTATTTAGATCTGAAAATGTGGATGCGCTCCACCACTTCTGCTTTGGTGAGCGCTTCCGTTTGGCCGCGACAGGTTTCGCTGATCCACGTGCCTTCAAAATCCTTGTCTAAAAAGATGATGTCAATGATGGTTTCTTCTACGTGGTCGCGGATGAACTCCGGCCCGTCGTGGCAAAAATCGCTGTAGCTGAACCCCATGATCATGCCCGGCACCGAATGATCAGTCACTTCTTCATTCAGAAATTTTTCGGTCAGAAAAATATAATAGCCCCGCGCTTTGAGGTGTTCCGGGCGGTCTATGATCACGCCACGGGCTTCCAATTGCTCCAGCAGGTTTTTGATGTGCGTTTCCAGGTCATCGTCGGAAATTTCGGCGGCAGGAAGCGGGTCGGGAATTCCCGCAAATTGCCGGATGGGCACTTTTTTGGCGTTCGCGTGTGTGGCCTCAAAGTTGGCGACGTTGTCCAAAAATAGACGCACTAATTCCGGCGGCGCATCGTCGGCAATGAAGCTGTGGGCGCCGTAAGTGAGGTCAATGTCGAGGGCTTTGAGCTCGTTTTCGATGCGCAGTTCTTCTTCGGGCGTGAGTTTTGGGTCCTCCATGGTGTTGTGGTTGAGTGTTGTAAATTGGTTCCAGTGCACCATAAAGAAAAGAACTATTTCGGAAAACAGGAAATGGTTCTTAAAAAATCAACAATAAACACCCGAATAATTCATAGATCAAAGTGCCGTCCACGTTTCCACCTATATCCGCGTCAGCGAAAATGAATGGCGCAATTTGGATTTTCATACACCGGAAGCTTTATTGCCGATTGGCGATAAAAGCATCTCATTAAAACGTATTTATCAGCATATTCCGGATGGACCGGAGGTGGATTAATGGGTGATTATTGTTTCACCACCCCAGCCGACCAAACCTGCCGTTCCGCCACCACAACCACCCGGTACAACCCAGCTACCGCTTGCACGAAATCCACGGTCAGGTTATTTTGCCCGGCTTGCAGCGCCCATTTTTCAGAAAAAACCATCCTGCCCAATAGGTCGTAAACCAGCACCC
>JALHRK010000723.1 GCA_022841505.1 Saprospiraceae bacterium
CCCAGGCCGAAAACTTAGATCGGTGATCGGAATTCCGAGTTCGGCGTACAGCTTCCGGTATTCACTCAGCCGGAAACGGTTTTGGGGTTGGATGCTGTTGTCAATCCAGGCCCAGGCGCGGTCGGAGAAGCGCAGGTAGTTGTAAATGGTGATGGAGCGGTCGAAATGCGCGAAATGGTCGGACATATCTATGAAATGCGACAACACGCCACCGGGAACCGCAATGCGCTTAAATTCAAGCAACAACGCTTTCAGAATGGACGGATACACGTGCTCGAAGGTATTGTTGGAATGCACCAGATCCACTGAAGCATCGGGCAACGGCAATTGGCGGGCATCCTGCACCAAATAGTGCATTTTGAGCTTGCCTAACATCGTTTCAAACGAAAATTGGTTGCCCGGTGCTGCAATTTCCCGCAGGGCGGCCAACCGCTCCGGAAGGGCTTGCACGTAGTTTTCCAATTGCCCGGATTCGGCGTATTCCAGAAATCGCCGGATTGTGGTTGTCAAATGCCCGGCATGGCTCAGGCGGCTGATGTCTATGGTATAGATGCGGTCTGCGCCCGACAGAAAAAGCGCAATGGGGACGACCGGATACCAGCCGGTGCCGAGTTCCAGCGTGGTTCTACCCTCGATGGAACCTGCTTGTTGCTGATAGGCCGTAAGGTGTTCTTTTGCGTGAAGCAAACGATCAGAAAAATAGTCGTCGCTGAGGTGAACGCCTTTCGTGACGTATTTTTGGAAAAGGTAATTGAGCTGCTGGCTGTACGGCAGGAAGGAGATGGTTTTTTGGACAATTGCTTTTAAGACCCACTTTTTGAGCATGGACTGGTAAGATGTTAGATGTTAGATCTTAGATATAAGACATTAGACATCAGATGTTGACTTGGGCCGGTCTAAGATCTAATATCTAAAATCTAATGTCTTAGAAAAAGCGCAAAAGTAGCAGATTAAAACAAGCTCACATAGCCCAAATGTACCTTTGGCGCGCCAAAATCGAGCGGGTTGTTTTTTCGGCTGCCAAAAGCCAAGCTGACGCCGAAAACCCCTGCACTCGTTTCAAAAGTGATGCCGGCGCCAAATCCGTACGGGAAATCTAAGGTAGAAGCGCCGGGCAGGGTGTTGGACGTGCGTTCGTCCACGCGGGCATAATCGCCGAAGGCATAGAGGTAGGAATTTTGCTGGAGCAGCAGGCGGTATTCTAAGGTCAAAACGGCATAATTGGTTGCAAAAACCAGTTCTTCATCAAAGCCCCGCAAAAGCCGGTTGCCGCCGATGCGGTACTGCTCGTTGGCGTAGATGCCCTGGTTGGAAATGATCCAGCCGGTTTGCAGGGCCGTTTTTAAGGTCGTTCGACGGAACAGGGGAAAATAACCTTCAATTTTACCTTCCAGCCGGTATTGAAACGCGCGTTGTTGCAGGCTGTCGTACAGAAATCCCAGGTCTATGTTTTCTATTTCCGGGTTGCGCCGGATGCGCCGGACGCCTGCATCGGCGTGCAGCATCAGGCTCCAGCCGCGCCTTGGGTTGAACCGGTAATCCAACTGCCGGCGCACGTATTCGACCCCGAACGCGCTGCGGCTGACGTCGAGGGTGTCGGGCAAAGCCTGCATTTGCAAGAGTTTGGCCTCGTCTATATTCAACAAAACCGAAGAGCGGTTGCTCAAAAATGCTTTCAGGTAATCGCCGCCCTCCAGCAGGTATTGCACGCCTGCGGTGTAGGCCACATCGAGATAATTCGTGTCCCGTTTGTACAAATTGAACTGAAGGTCGGCGCCAAAAGGCAGTCCCAGCAAATAAGGGTAATTGAACTGGAGGTCGAGCAACTGGGTTTGCGGGCGCAGTTGTTCAAATTTGACGAAAATGCGTTCGCCCTGCCCGAATTGTCCGTTCAATTCCCCCAAAAAAGAACCGGTGATGAGCATCCTGCCGGTTTGGGCGCTGTTGGGCAAGACCCCGATCAGGAAGTCGAAACGGCTGGCGCGCTTTTGTTTCAACGCTAAATTGATGACGGCGCCGTCGTCTTCAAACGTGATGGTCGGATCGGATTCTGCTTCCAGGAAAGGCAGTTCGCGCAGCCGTTCGCGCAGGCGCAGCACTTTCGAGCGGTTGTAAGGCATACCCGTTTTTAGTCCGAGGTAGTTCTCTAAATAGGCTTTGGAAATCCGCACATTTCCACTCACTTTGATTTGTTTGATGGGAACAAACCGCCCGCGTTCCAGCATCACCTGTGCCTGCACCTGTCCTTCCCGGATGCGGATGCTGTCCAAACGGATTTGTGCAAACGGGAACCCATTGTCTTCCACCTGGCGCAGC
>JALHRK010000724.1 GCA_022841505.1 Saprospiraceae bacterium
TCATCGCCCATAAACTGTGCCAGAAAGATCGCCGGCCCTTTGATGGTGTTCATATCCGTTGATTTTTGTTTTGTATGAAAAGTGCTTATCCTTTTATAAATGGTCTGGAAACGACGCCATTGCCCGTCACCAGCTGAACAAAATAAGTGCCTGCCGGTAAATGGGAAACTTCGATCTGCGTTTTTAAAACAGGCGCGTTTTTATGGCTGTTCACATTTTTTTGCAAATTGCCCAGCACATCAAAAACCCGAAGTTCAACCCGTCCGCTATAATCGCCCTGCCACCAAACTTGTATCTCGTGTTGTGCCGGAGATGGAAAGACCTCGGGCGTCGCAGCAATTGGTTTGACGGCGTTGATGCCGACCACCCCGTCCGGGGTAGTTTTGACGAGGCAATAATCCCGGGAATTGTTGTTGTCCGCAAACCCGAACGCCATCAGTCCGCCATCGGAAGTAAGCTGGCTATCATAAAAGAGAGCAGCTTCAAATCCGCCAACTTCCTGTGTCCAGACCGGCATGCCTCCTGCCGTCAATTTCCTGATTTCCAGGTGCCCCTGGGGGCCGGAGCCAGGCGTAGGCACCGAAGTAGCCAGGAAAATATCGCCCGATTCATTCACATGCGCCCGAGGCCATAAAAAGCCGCCGCCTTCGTAGAAGTTTTCCCAAATCAGGGCGCCTTGTGGGTCAATTGCAGCGATGTAAAGGGAGTCCGATTGCCCTGGATTCGCATCGGTGTTACCGGAAATGATATAATTGCCGTCAGGGGTGGCAGCCAATCCGAAACCAATTCCGCTCACACTTCCGTAGGCCTCGCTCCAAAGCTGATTTCCCGCTTCATCAAATAAAGCTGCCTGAAATTGCTCAGGCTGAGCGGCCATCCCAACGCCCAACAGGTTTCCTTCCGGCGTTTCGATCAGGTTGCGCAGAAAATTATACGCATTAAAATTGTCGTGAACTTTGGTCCATAGGACATTGCCTTGCGCGTCTAAGCGGAGCAAGGTCGGTCGGCGCGCACTTGTAACCAAAGGCGCACACAGCGCAACGACGCTGCCTCCGTCAGAAAGGCTGCGGATCACAGTAAACAAGCCGAAATCAGGCATGCCCAGCGGAAAATACTTAGACCAGATTTCCTGGCCTTCCAGGTCAAATTTCCGGACAAAAAGTACAGCAGGTTCGCCCAATTGAACATCGTATGAAAATCCGGAAATGATGAACGTACCATCCGCAGTCAAATCCAGCGAGCTTGGCCGCTCTATGCCGGAACTGCCTGTGGTGGTTTCCCAGACCACATTACCGAGTTCGTCGGTTTTGATGAGCAAAACATCCGTCAGGTTCTGCGGGAGGAATTTTGCTCCGCAAAGGATATATCCACCGTCCGGTGTTTGGCGGGCGGAGTAGCCAATTTCGTCAGCATCAGGACCGAGGTTCCAGTAGAGTTGGCTCGCTTGCGCCTCAAGATTGGCGTCGAACAGGCTTAACATGGCGTCATCTCCTTGCTGATTAATGGTCGTATTGCCCACAACGGCTATCCCGCCGGAAGGCAGTGCAATCAAAGCCCGGATGTTTTCCGGAACATCAAAAGGCGCATCGAAGCCATTGTTTTCGTTCAGAAACATCCCGACAGAATCGCGGTGTTCGATGTGGTCGCCGCCGGCAATGAAAATATCCTGATCGGGACCATGCGCCAGGCGTATGGCGACAGCCCCTGACAACGCGGTATTGAATTTGGAAACTGTATTGCCATCGGCGTCAATGGTGAAAACCGTATTCACATTGGGTGCTGTTGCCCGGCCAACAGCGGTGAACCGGCTATCCCCCGGCCTGGAGATGACGTCTTCCACCCGCAACAGCGGCTTCGGGTCAGCGCTGGCGGTGGTGTAGTCGGCTTTAAGCCAGATTTGCAGCAAGTCGTCACTTTTAAGTTTGGCAATAAAGCCTTGCCCCTCTAAAATCCCCGTCAGGAGTATATGATCCGGAGTCAGGAGCAGCCGGCGGCAAAAATTTTCCGTCCCTGAATCCATAAAAAACAAAGCCAATACGTCATTGCCGTCAGCGCTCCAACGCTCTACACGGATATCGCTGCCTCCGGAAGGCGTAAAAATATTCGCGGCAATGACAATACTACCGTCGGGCAATTGCAGGCCATCAACAATCTGATCATCATAAATGCTGCCGGTGGTTCGGGACCACAATACTGCCCCCGATGGGTCGAGCCGAAGGGCGTAGCCATCGCGGCCACCATTGCCAAAACTTTCTGTATAACCAAGCAGAAGGTGTCCGCCATCGGAAAGTGCAACATGGCGCTGCGCGACGT
>JALHRK010000725.1 GCA_022841505.1 Saprospiraceae bacterium
CGGTGAGGCTTAAAAAGTTAAGCCTGTGCTGGTCAAGTATTTTGTAGCATATATTCATTGGGGTAGCCATTGCCTGCTAAGCATAGTTCGTTAGTAACACATGCGGCGTTGGTAAATCATGCATAGAGCATATTAGTTGGGGGCGTCGGGCGAGACGGAACACCTGCCGGAGGCGGAAAGCAGAACAAACCCACCCCGAATGTCTCTGTTAGGACATTCTCCCTACTCCGAACTGCATTTTCGCAACATTCCAACTTTACATCAATAGCAAAAAAAACTGGGGACTCACTGCCCGCATTACCGGTGCTGTGAAAGGCCAAAATGTATTAGCCGCTCTCGCAGTGGGTTTCGGCCTATTTGCGCAGCTATAAACGTAGATTACTTCAAAATGGCGGGTACTCATTGCCGACCAGGAAAACAAGCGCCTCCACAAAAACCTTTTTTCTCTTTCTGCATTATACTCCTCGTCGAACTAAATCGGCATTTTGTAACCAAAAAAAATGTCTTCAGCCATCATTATCGGAGCCGGAATAGCCGGCATTGCTACTGCTTTGCGGCTGCGGGCGGCTGGCATGGATGTCACTGTATTTGAGGCAAATGACTACCCCGGTGGCAAGCTCCACGCCTTCGAACTGGGCGGTTACCGGTTTGATGCTGGTCCTTCCCTGTTCACCATGCCTGCCCTGGTGACGGAGCTTTTCGGACTGTTTGAGGAGCGACCGGAATCTTTTTTTCAGTATTACCGCAAGGAAACGGTTTGCAACTATTTTTGGGAAGACGGCGCCCGGTTCACCGTTAACGCCGACCGGGAGGTTTTTGTGAAGCAAGCTGCGGCCAAGTTTGGTATTGATGCAGCATCTTTGTTGGCTTATTTGAAAAATGGCCAACGGAAATACGACCTTACCGCTCCGCTTTTTCTCGAAAAATCGTTGCATAAAATCGGTACCTACCTTTCTGTGGACACCCTCAAAGCCATGGCGCAAATGTCGAAGATGGACATCGGCGTCAGCCTCGATTCGCTCAACGAAGCGGCCATCGGTGAGCCGCACCTCGTTCAATTGTTCAACCGCTACGCCACTTACAACGGCTCATCGCCCTACCGCACACCGGGCATTATGAGCATGATTCCGCACCTTGAATTGCACTTGGGCACCTATTTTCCAAAGGGAGGCATGCATCGTATCACCACCAGCCTCTACGAGCTGGCTTTGCGGCAGGGCATTCGGTTTAATTTCGGTCAAAAAGTGGAGCGTATACTGGTCAAAAACCGTCAGGCAATTGGTGTTCAGACGGCTGACAACCAATATTTTGCAGAGGTAGTCGTATCGAACATGGACATTTTTTCCACCTATAAAAAATTGCTGTCCGAGCAGCCGCACCCGGAGCGCACCCTGCGCCAGGAGCGCTCCAGTTCTGCCGTGATTTTTTACTGGGGCATCCGGGGAGCCTTCCCCGAATTGGACCTTCACAATATTTTGTTCAGCGGCGATTACCGAACGGAGTTTGCGCATTTGTTCGAGCATAAAACCCTGTTCAATGACCCTACTGTTTACCTGAATATTACGAGCAAGGAAGCCCCGGGCGATGCACCACCGGGCTGTGAAAACTGGTTCGTGATGATAAACACCCCCGGCGACTACGGGCAGGATTGGGCGGCACTGGTTGCACAGGCCCGCCACGACATCCTCGCCAAAGTGAACCGTCTTTTGGGCGCCGACCTGGCGCCACTGATCGAGGTGGAGGATGTGCTGACGCCACCGCTGATTGAACAGCGGACAAGCAGCTACCGGGGGGCATTGTACGGTGCAGCGAGCAATTCCAAGTTTGCGGCTTTCCTGCGACACCCCAATTTTTCCAGCAAAATCAAGCAACTCTACTGCTGCGGCGGCTCCGTGCATCCGGGCGGCGGCATTCCCTTGTGTCTACTTTCTGCCAAAATTACGGCAGGATTAATCATAGCTGCGTCATGAACCAAACTATTACTTTCCCCGATTCATTCGGGAAAATACAAGTTTCCGTATTCGCTATTTGGTTGGTCACCATTTCTGGTATGATTGGCATTTCACTTGGACAGGGCGACTGGTTTTTGCCCAAAACACCATTCAATCTCTTGCTCGGCCTGGGTTTGCTCTACTGGAATTTTCCGATGAAAAATGGCTGGCGCAGCCTATTGATTTGGACGCTGGTTTACCTCATCGGTATGGGCGTGGAAATCGTGGGCGTGAACACGGGCCTGATCTTCGGAACCTATCAGTACGGCGAAAACCTTGGGGCCAAACTCGTTGGTGTACCGCTGCTGATTGGCATCAACT
>JALHRK010000726.1 GCA_022841505.1 Saprospiraceae bacterium
CAGGTCATCGAGGCCGCCGAGCCTTCCGCGGCCAAACAGCCGCGGCCTCATTGAAGCTAGCTGCCATTGCCGGCGCCCGTCAGCGTCCCGCCCTTCCGCGGCCAAACAGCCGCGGCCTCATTGAAGCCGGGTACGTCTTGCGGAACATGATGCCGCGCCAGGCCTTCCGCGGCCAAACAGCCGCGGCCTCATTGAAGCTCGGCCGGTGCGCCGCCGGGGCTGCGAAGGGTGCTTGCCCCTTCCGCGGCCAAACAGCCGCGGCCTCATTGAAGCTTGCGGTTGCTCGGGCCGAAGTCCATGCGGCCGAACCTTCCGCGGCCAAACAGCCGCGGCCTCATTGAAGCTCGGTCATGTCGATGTCCGCGCCGCAGTTCCGCAGCCCTTCCGCGGCCAAACAGCCGCGGCCTCATTGAAGCCACGCGGCGGCGAATTCGATCATCGACCCGTTCGACTCAACCTTCCGCGGCCAAACAGCCGCGGCCTCATTGAAGCTGTGGTCATCGTTCAGTCCTTTCCGGGCGTTGCCCGCCTTCCGCGGCCAAACAGCCGCGGCCTCATTGAAGCGGCGCTGGCGTTCGCTCTCGGCCTGCGCGGCGAACCCTTCCGCGGCCAAACAGCCGCGGCCTCATTGAAGCCCGCTGCGACCAGACAACCCACACGCCATGGTCATCCCCCTTCCGCGGCCAAACAGCCGCGGCCTCATTGAAGCCCACAGCGGCGAATTTTCGGGGGGCTCCGGCATGTCCCTTCCGCGGCCAAACAGCCGCGGCCTCATTGAAGCACCATCTCGAGCGACGCCGACAAGCGCCAGGTGCTACCTTCCGCGGCCAAACAGCCGCGGCCTCATTGAAGCCCGCGCTTGACGTGGCCGACTGGAAACGCGGGGTCCCTTCCGCGGCCAAACAGCCGCGGCCTCATTGAAGCGTGGGGAAGCGGTGCGGGTCGGGCTGGCGCGGGCGCCCTTCCGCGGCCAAACAGCCGCGGCCTCATTGAAGCGGCGTCGTGGCCGCGGCGCCGGGCGTGGTCATGGACCCTTCCGCGGCCAAACAGCCGCGGCCTCATTGAAGCCACAGCCACTCGCCAGCCTTCGCGGTGTTGGCGATCCTTCCGCGGCCAAACAGCCGCGGCCTCATTGAAGCTACGCGCATTGAGCGTACCCGTCAAGGGGTGCGAATCCTTCCGCGGCCAAACAGCCGCGGCCTCATTGAAGCCAAGAACAAGGTCCAGAACATCGTCAAGGCGAGCACCTTCCGCGGCCAAACAGCCGCGGCCTCATTGAAGCCTCCAGTCTTGCGTTGAGCGGCGGCCGTGAGCACGTCCTTCCGCGGCCAAACAGCCGCGGCCTCATTGAAGCTCTGTAATACAGTTATCCCCATCGACAGGGCAGTCCTCCTTCCGCGGCCAAACAGCCGCGGCCTCATTGAAGCGCCATCAATGGTGCTGAGTGAGCTACGCGAAGCGGGTTCGCTCTTCCGCGGCCAAAGCAGGGGATTGTCGCGCGCCCCTCACGGGGCGCGCGTGGATTGAACCCGACTCAGCTGCCGGCAGCCTGCAGCGCAGACTATCGTCGTCCACTCATCGCCTTCCGGGAGCACGACCCGCTTTGAGCCGGTTGCGCCGACTCAGTTCGCGGGCCCCAGCCGCGGCACGCTGAGAAAGCCCGCGTCCCGGTAAGGCAGCCTCACCCGCCGCACGCCCGCAATGCGGCATGCCACCTGGCGCACCTGGTTCACGAGCTGCAACGCGAGATCGAGTTCGGCGTGCTGGCCGTCCCGTTCGTAGCCGGGGTGCACGGCCAGGTGCAGGATGTGCAGCACCTCGGGGCTGGTGCGCAGGTAGACCACCACGCCCACCGGCACGCCGGGTCGCCGCTCGCGATGGCAGGCGAACAGGCACTGCGCGTCGTTCTTCGGGATGCCCACGCGCAGGCGACCGCCCTGGCGCAGGATCTCGGGGGCGCCAAATTCGTCGACACAGCGCTTGATCGATTCGATCAACGAGGCCTGCCGCGGGTGGAAGTAGAAGAGCGCTTCCACGTCCTTCCACAAGCCCTCGTCGACGCTGGACACGAACGCCATCGCGCCTTCGAGCGGGGCGATGGCCTGCCGGCGGGCGCTGGCGGCGTGCAAGGCAACGGGCATCATGGTCTTCCGGGCAGACGAGCCGCGTTGGCGGCCCGATGGGACGTGGCAGGGCAGGCGGCCCGCGCGACGCATGTTGTTCCCGGGCGCGCAAAGGATGCAAGGCAGAAGTCGGCACAAGCCGCCTTGCACGCGGAGTCTGCGGCCGCCAGACCGCGGGGACGATG
>JALHRK010000727.1 GCA_022841505.1 Saprospiraceae bacterium
CTCGTATCTTCTCCTTTAAAGAGACTATTCATCATATTCTGGACGAAATAATGCAAGTCTTCTTTTGAATTGACGGAGCAGGGCTCGGCCTCGAAAAAACCAAATCCATATTTTTTGCTTAGTTCTATGAATTTGTCTTCGAAGTAGTAAAACACTTCACTGTGATCTGCTATCATTTTTTGTGTTTCATTCCGTTTTCGACTTCCTGCCATATAAAACCACCAAAGCAACACCTGCTAAAGCCTGAATGCCCACAAGAATATTCCGGACATTTGTGTTGTCAAAATTCTTACCTGCAACAAAGTAATGGATTGCTGGCGCAATAATGCAGATAATCACCAAAAACAAAAAAAGGTTGCGGTTTTTCATTTTATATGCGTTTTGATTTTACCTGTTGTAGTGAATATAACAAAATTCCCAAGCAAGCGCTCCATGATGCAAAATACTCGATTCGGTTAAAAAAACAAAAAATCGGCGAAGAATTTGTTTCGCTATAAGGAGGGCGGAATTCTCACCGCAGCAGAATTTTTCCGTTTCCCATACCCCATCCACCGGGCCGTCGGCCCCAACAACCAACGAATTACCTTTTGGGCAGGAATGGGTATTTCGCTCGACCAGGTGTCAAACCCATTGCCTTGTGCAGCCAGGGCCAACAAGTTTTTAGGTGATTTTACATCCCTGATTTTATCCATTTCCGGGTATAAAGTGGTTAACCCATACGCAAAACTGGCTGGTAGTGTGGCCGTTTGGGCGATTGGGTCATCCATCACGACGACTTCGTTGGTTTCATTGAACGGCTTATGCGGCGTCCCTTTGGGAATCAGGAGGCTTTCGCCTGCCTTCAATATTTTCTTCTTGCCAGGCATGCGAAGGCCAGAAAAGCGTCATCCCGCCCGAGCGGGACTTCGATTTTCTGGCCTTCGCATAACGCAGCTATCGGACATTTAGTCGAGTGTCTGTTCTTTAGAGTTCGAGAGCAAGGCATGCGAAGGGCCAAAAATGGGAGTTTACTCGCGTAAATGACCAATTTTGGCCCTTCGCATAACGCAGCTATCGGACTATAAAGACAGACACTAAATAACCTGTTTTTTCTCCCCGGATTGCGTCAACCCCGAAAACAACACAAAGGCCAATCCAATCAGGAATACCATCCGGATAATGCTCAGCGTCTCCCAGAGCTTGGCGCGTTGGGTGAGCGCGGCATCGGTTGTTTCGGAAAAAGGGGTTCCGGTAATGTCAAGCAATTCCGGCACGAAAAAAGTGGCGGTGATGACCAGCACAAGGAAGTAGCCGCCAAAAGCGATCAGCAACGGTTTTCTGCGGTCGGTTTTCCAGAAAAGCACGGAGTTGAGAATGAACAACACCAGACAAACCGGGTGGATGGGCATCCAGAAGTTTTGGGCAGCCAGCCCGTATTTTCCCTGAAACATACTCAGCGAAGCGGGCGGCGCGGCGCTCCACTGGGGCACAACGCCTAAATGTTCATACACAGCAGCCCCAATCACAATGGCGAAACAGAGGCAAACGAAGGAATACAGCAAATTTTTCGCATTCATAAAGTTCATTAGAAATTTGATGAAGTGCAAAATTGAGGCATTCGCCTTGCCGGAAATTGTATTTATCGGACATTCTCAAAAATATGCCCCGGAAGGAAGCTTTTCTGGCGGCGATAGGCGCCCGGCGTCATCTGGGTATAGGCCCTGAACGTCCGGATGAAGTGCGACTGATCGGCAAAACCGCTGTGAAAGGCAATGGCCGTCAGCGACAGTGTCGAGTGGTGCATGAGGTGCACCGCATGCAGGTATTTTTTGTAAAGCAGGATTTCTTCGGCGTTCATATCAGCCAGGTCGTACATCTTCCTGGAAAGCTGGCGCGGCGAATAGCAAACCGCCGCAGCAAGCTGGGTAACGGAAGGAGGCGCCGGATGGGGATTGCTCAAAAAATGATCCAGCAAGGTATCCTGAAGGTGCAGTTCCAGCATTTTACTTTCTACCCAGTCCACAACGACGGCCACTCTTTCCTCAAAAGATCCTTTTTCAACGATCTGATGCCAAAGCTGACCAAAGAAAGGATCAATCAGCTCCAGATCAATGAGGCAGTTCGTGAATTCCCGCGCCGGCGCGCCGAACAACCCTTTCACGGCAGCCGTGTGGAACTGCACGCCAAAATACGTCTGCTTTTTGGGAAGCTGGAGGAGAACCGGGCTGGTATTGACGCCGTTGATGAAACACCGGCCTGGAGTATAAATTTTGCTGCCCAGCGAAGCGTGTACCGGCGTGTTGCCGCAATCAAAAATGA
>JALHRK010000728.1 GCA_022841505.1 Saprospiraceae bacterium
CAAATAATAAAATCCGCAATGCCTTTGTTTTCTGGCAACAGCGAGCGAATATCTGCCTGGGAAACCGTAGAAATGGTGGCGTAGCGCAGATTCGGTTGCTGGCGGCGCAAATACCAGAGGATGCCTTCGTAGTTATCCGAATGGAAAGCGCCGTTGTAGTGGATAAACAAGGCGCCGGAGCGGTATGCCTTCAGGAGGAAATGCGCCATCGTGGCGTCTTTCATGGCCTGGGCCTTGACGATGTTGGGGCTGCCGTGGTCGCCCATCATCTCCACCATCTTTTTGTAGCCGGGCAGTTCCGGGTCGAAAGCAATAGGCAGGGGCGCGATCCAGGTTTTGGCTTCGGCTGAAAGTGTATCTAAGGCTTCAAATCCGCCTTTGGCTATCGCAGAGGCGTAGCGCCGGGGAATATTGGTGCCAATGAATGGCAGGTTGTTGTTTTTTGCAAAATTGACCAATGGGGCATAATCGGTGTCGTAGTTCTTCCAAAGGCGCGCTTGTTCTGCCAATTGCTTGTCGTCAATTTCCCCTTTCAGGTAGCGCTCTAAGGCTTCCTGGTTGTCGCGTTCAAACATTTCGGCGCCCAGAATCAGGTCGCGGGTTTGTTTGCAGTCGCGGGTCACTTCTAATTGCAGCCAGTGTGAAATCGGGTTGTTGTGGTATTCGCCAAACAGCGCCACATCTTTCCCAACCAGCGTTTTGATCATTTTTTTGTAGCTGACCTTTTTGCCTTTGGCGTCGTAGAGAATGTAGGCGGGTTTGTTTTGCGCGGAAGCGGTGATGGTAAGCGAAAAAGAAAAGAGCAATAAATAGAAGTATTTCATGAGTTTTGATTTAACGAAAATGAGTTTTTTCACCACATAGATATGTTTTTTTTCACCGTTTAGGGGTGTTTTTTTGTTTTTTACCACATAGGGGTGTTTTTGTTTTTTACCACATAGCTCACATAGGGGTTTTCACATAGTACACATAGTACTCGAGGGGTAATACGCAGTTCCTATGTGATCTATGTGAAAACAACTATTGTGAACTATGTGGTAAAAAAATCTATGTAGTAAAAAAAACCGTGAAGTGTCCCAAAAGCAACTGCCTCGCCAACAGCCGTTTATACGTTGCCGAGCCACGCACATCGGAAATGGGACTGATTTCGGATTGCAGGATGTTGCAGGCTTCCGCCAAAACCGGGTCATTCAAATCCGGGGCATTGGGAACCGGTTTTCCAACTAAAAAAGCGGATGTTTTTTTCAGGTAAAGCGGAACGGGCGCTACGCCGCCTGTGGCTACATGCGCTTCGGTGATGAGGCCGTCCTGAGTTTTCAACAGCGCCGCTGAATTGACGGAGGCGATGTCCAAAAAGGTGCGTTTGCTCACTTTTTCAAAATTGAACCGGCAGCCGCCCTCCGGTTTGCGAAAGCGAATGGTTTCCAAAACCTCGTCTGCGGTTTTGTCTAAAGACTTGTAACCGAGGTAAAAATCGCGCAGGGGCAGCTCGCGTTTGCTGCCGTTGGCCAGCACGATCCGGGCGTCTAAGGCCAGCAGCCAAACGGTGAGGTCGCCGATGGGCGAGGCGTTGACCAAGTTGCCGGCAACGGTAGCCATGTTGCGGATCGGGGTGGAAGACACGAGTTTTAAGTGCTTGCGCAAATCGGGAAAAATGGCCTGCATGCAGGGCGATTCCAATAAATCCGTCACCGTTGCAGCGCCGCTTATTTCGATGAAATCGCCGGCCTGCTCAATGCCGCGCAGTTTGGTTTGGTTGAAAAGATGGCTGGCGGGCGCTTGCACCATGTCTTCGTGTCGTTGCACGTAGAGGTCGGTTCCGCCGCCGACAAAAAAGGGAGGTTTTGCTTCGGTTGGTATGCCGATATTCGTTTGCAGTGCCCTCAGCCGGTCGGGAACTTCCGCAAAATAGCCGGGAACGATGCCTTGTTCGATGGCAAAATCGAGCGGGGATTTTTCGGCGCGCGTTTGCAGCAATTCAGTCAGCCGGACCGTTGCCCGTTCGATGGATTTGTAACCGGTGCAACGGCAAATATTGCCGTCAATGGCGGCGATGGCTTGTGCTGGATCTTTCTCTGTTTGCCCGACGCAAAAACCGGTCAGCGAGACCACGAAGCCTACGGTGCAAAAGCCGCACTGGGTTCCGCTTTCGTCCACCATTGCCTGCTGCACGGGCGTGAGTGCGCCTTCGCCGGGCGGGTTGATGCCTTCCACGGTAACCACGTGTTTGCCCTGCACATTGGCCAATGGCGTCAAACACGAGGTCATGGTTCGGTAGGTCACGTCGCCCTCCTC
>JALHRK010000729.1 GCA_022841505.1 Saprospiraceae bacterium
CAATGGCCTCAAAAATAGCCTCCCCACAAACAAAAGCAGCAGACCTGGAAACTTTGTTTGCGCAATTTGAAGCAACGAGCAAAAATGCTTATGCCGCAATGCGCGATTTCATTTGGGCTTTTGACCCCAAAAACGACCATCTGGAAAACCTGGTGGAAAGAATGGCCGATTTTGCTGAAAACACGATCAGACCCTTAGTGAAATCATTGCATATTCAAAACAGCATTGTTTCCACGGATACCCCGCTTGAACCGGTTGTCAAACACCATACCTTGATGATTTTTCAGGAAATCCTGACCAATGTGGCCAAACATACCTTTTCAAGAAAGTTGGAGATTGATTTTTTTGAAAAAAACCAACAATTGTGCATTCAATTTCTAAACCAATACGATGGCCTTCCCCCAGCAAGGTCTAATACCGACCACAAGGGGAAAGAAAGTATAGACGCGCGGCTATTGGCCATTAAAGGGCAGTTGAAATGGAAAGAGGCAGATGGAACCCAGGATATTTTGGTGCTGATTCCACTGTAGTCCCAATTTAGGAAAAGGCGGGTCAACAGAACGGATCCCCATTCCTGAAAACATTTCAGTTGTTTACTGACAAAAAAATCATCAAATTTGTTATCCGTTTTAGCTGTATTTGATTCGAATTTACAAAACCAAAAGATGGTCACAAATGAATCCGGCGCATCAGCGTCCGGCGCAAAGCAGCCGGGAATAACCAAATATAACATTGCCATTGTTGAAGACGACAGGAATACCCGACAGGTTTTGTCTGATCATTTTGCCGCTTCCGAACGCGTACAATGTGTATTGGCCGTAGACACCATTGAGAAATTTATCCGGTTTCACCGGGATTTTTTTGACCTCCACATGATCTTGCTTGACATCCGTCTGTATGATAAATCAGGCATAGATGGCATCCCCCTCATTCGTGCAAGGGAACCGGAAGCTGAAATCGTTATTTTCACTGCCGTAGACGATTACGATGCTATTTTCAAGGCTGTATGCACTGGGGCAACAGGTTATTTACTCAAAGATCTGCCACCGCATGAACTGGAAAACCGAATCATCGAAACCCTGGATAATGGGGGCGCCCTGTTAAGCCCGTCAGTTGCCAAACGGATTGTTCGTTACTTCAACAAGGGCATTCAAACCGGGAATCAGGAAACAAAGCTTAGTCATCAGGAATCTACAGTCGTAAGGTTACTCACTGACGGACTCACTTATGAGGCCATTGCCCAGCATGTGGGCATCAGCATCAACGGCATTCGTTACCACGTCAAAAACGTGTACCGAAAGCTTCAGGTAAAAAGCCGGGCAGAATTGATGAGAAAGGGGAATTTTTTTGAATAAAGAAAAGGCATTACCGCCCCCTGCATACAGAAACGCCCGCGGCCAGGCCGAC
This sequence comes from Saprospiraceae bacterium, assembly GCA_022841505.1. Lineage (GTDB taxonomy): Bacteria > Bacteroidota > Bacteroidia > Chitinophagales > Saprospiraceae > JABWAJ01. The sequence continues at coordinate 1,408 of JALHRK010000729.1, forward strand.
ACTGTTATTCCGGTTCCGCAACCGCGCTTTATCCGGCTCGCCGAAATACAGGCGGTACTCTTCCAGCGTTAATTCATCGAAATCAGTTTGCTGAATGGATTTTTTCTGGCGGACTTCCAGTCGTTTTCGCTCTTCGATCGAATCGTCGAGGGCGCCGCGCAGGTCAAGACACAGTTGATTTGCCTAGTTTTCCGGATTCAGGTTCCAGAAATGGATGCTCCCGTCCTGGCAGCCGGCCAATAAATTGCGGCTATCGTTGGAAAATGCCAGCGACAACACCCAACTGTTGTGACCGTCCAATACTGTTGGCTGGTAGGATGCATCGCTGTTGTACCTAGATATTTCCCACAGACTGACCGTTCCATCAAAACTGGCAGCCGCCAGCCACCGGCCGTCTGCGCTGAAAGCCATATCTGATACTGCCGCCTGGTGGTGCTTAAAACGCTTGTTTTCATTGTCCTGCCCTTGAAACGGGTTGTTGCGGTCTGTTCCTTCAATAATAAACAGCCTGCCTGTATTAAACCCGTATGCAACAAGGGTTTTGTTGCCTGCGCTGGTCATAGCCACCGATGTAATATTACCAAAGTCCACTTCTTTTTGGGTACCCGTAATATTGTCTTCCATGGTGTCTACCCGGTTGCCAGTGAATCCGGCAATGCTCAATTCATAAGCATAGTTGTCGTACACGCCTGAAAAAGTCCAGATCCTGGCGTTTCCAGGTTCAGGATAATCGAGGATAAAAACGCCAGTTTTGGAAGACAATTTTGGGTAAGTTTTCAGGCTGCTTCCTGGTTCCCAAACATAGAACTGGCGCTGGCTCATGGCGTAAAAACCACCCGTTTTGGTAAATCCGCTCAGGAAAATTTCTTCGCCCCGGTTTTTGTTC
>JALHRK010000730.1 GCA_022841505.1 Saprospiraceae bacterium
AGGCGTCGTGTTGTATCGCCGAACTCCAGTTCAGCTGCGTCGCATCAACCTACCGCCTACATCGCCGAACTGGAGTTCAGCGGTACAAGTCACTCAAAATCAGGATAAATCAAATACTTCCTCCGCACCACCTTAAATACCGCCAAATCCGCCTGCCAGCTCGCCCGAATCTCCTCCTCACTTTTCCCCGCAATAATTTGTTTGCGCAACTCATCAGAACCAGCCAATTTATCAATATACAGCGTTTTGAGGAAAAAATTGTCCTTGTCGGGAAAATCTCGGTAATAATTGAGCAGGTACGACAAATCAATGCGGCCCACAGCCCGAAGGCTGTCGGGCGACAAGGTGCTGAGGTCGTAACCACGGCAGAGTTGGCCCTCCAACGGCGGGTTTATGGACCCCGGCATGGGCACCGGCGTAAATTCAAAATCGCCTTTCGGAAATCCTGGACTGCCCAGCACCTGAAATTGTTTGTTGGTACCGCGCCCGATGCTCACGTTCGTGCCTTCAAAATAGCAGATGGAGGGGTAGAGGTAAATCGCTGTCATGTTGGGCAGGTTGGGCGAGGGTTTGATGGGAAGGGCGTAGGCCGTTTTGTGGTCGTAGTTGGCGCAGGGAATCACCGTAAGGTCGCATTGGAGGCTGTCGGGGAGCCAGCCTTCGCCGTTGATCATTTGCGCGTATTCGCCCACCGTCATACCGTGCGCGACGGGAATGGGGTGCAGCCCGACAAAAGATTCGTAGCCCGGTTTGCGCGTGGGGCCGTCCACAAAATGCCCGTTCGGGTTGGGGCGGTCGAGCACCATAAATTTGACCCCGTGCCGGGCGCAGGCTTCCATGGCGTAGTGCATGGTGGAAATGTAGGTATAAAACCGCGTGCCCACGTCCTGCACGTCAAAAATCAGCCAGTCCACCCCGACTAAGTCCTCTTTGGAGGGTGCCTGTTTTTTGCCATATAGCGAAACCAGGGGAACGCCGGTTTTGGGGTCTTTGCCGTCCGCAATTTTTTCGCCGTCGGCGGCGGTACCCCGGAAACCGTGTTCGGGCGCAAATATGCTTTGGATGCGCACACCCCGGCGCAGCAGGCTGTCGGCCAGGTGCAGGTCGCCAATCATCGCCGTGTGGTTCACCAGCAACGAGACCGTTTTGCCTTCCAGCATGGGCAGGTAACCGTCCAACCGCGCCGCTGCAACCGCCACCAAGGGCGCCGGCGGAATTTCAGCAACGACTGTGTCTGCAACCGGCGGCGCCGGCGGTTCCACTTCCTCAACAACGGGCGGTTTATCCACCACAATGGCCGGTTGAATTTTTCGACTGCAACTCAGTTGAAAAACGATACAACAAACAACAAATATTTTTACTTTTACGGGAAATTGTTTCATTTTGTTTATTTTTTTGAGGATTTGAAGATCTGAAGATTTGAGTATTCGACCCACATCAGCCAAGTAGGCACCCATCAAATACTCAAATACTCAAATCTTCAAATACTCAACATTCAAATAATCAAATCCTCAATACTTGCGATACGCCATAGTAGACATCGAAACGACCGGAGGCCGCGCCGCCCGCGATAAAATTACTGAAATCGCGGTAGTGGTGTACGAAGATGGTCAAATTGTTGAAACTTTCGAGTCGCTCGTCAACCCGGAGTGCTACATCCCCTATGGCATCACCCAACTGACGGGCATCACGCAGGAAATGGTGGAGGATGCGCCCAAGTTTTATGAAATCGCGAAGCAGGTGGTGGAAGTGACCGCCGGGGCAATTTTTGTGGCGCACAATGTTCGGTTCGATTACAGTTTCATCAAGGAAGAATTCAGCCGCTTGGGCTACACGTTTTCGCGGCGGCAATTGTGCACGGTACGGCTCAGCCGCCAGGTTTTTCCCGGACTGCCTTCTTACAGCTTAGAAAACCTCATCCGGCATTTCAACATCAAAGTGGAGCAACGCCACCGCGCCTTGGCGGATGCAAAAGCCACAACCGAATTACTGGAGTTGATCCTGTCGCAACAAACCGGGGTGGAAAGCCTCAAAAAGATGGTCAACCTCGGCATTCGGGAATCGCTGTTGCCACAAAACCTGAACCTCGAACGCCTCCACGACCTGCCCGATGTATGCGGCGTTTATTACTTTCACGACGTACAGGGAAATGTCGTCTACGTGGGCAAAAGCATCAATATCCAAAAGCGCGTAGCCGAACATTTTGCTGATAAAACAGATAAAGCGGGCAAGTTGCAGCAATTGGTACACGATATTTCTTACGAACATACGGGCAGTGAAT
>JALHRK010000731.1 GCA_022841505.1 Saprospiraceae bacterium
GCCATACAGAAACGCCCGGCAAGGGTAAAAGACGCGATTGGGTCTTTTCTTTATGTTGCTCGTAACATGTTTTTCTAAGTCGAAAGTAGAGGGTAGAAGGTAGAAGGACGCCACCGTCTACCGTCCATCGTCCACCGTCCTCAATCCTCCCGGCTTCCGTCATCCGCCATGCGCACCATTTTCGGGGTGAATTTCGCGACGACGCTCACCAAATCTTCCTGGGCGGCCATCACCTGATGGATGTCTTTGTACGCCATGGGCGCTTCATCCAAGCCTGCGCCGATCAGGGAAACTCCCTTTTCCTGCAAAATAGCTTTCAATGCTGCCTTTGTGATGTTGCTCATCGCTTTGGTTCTGCTCATCTGGCGGCCTGCGCCATGAGATGCTGAATTAATGGCTGAGGCTTCCCCTTTTCCACGCACCAAAAATCCAGGCGCCGTCATGCTTCCCGGGATGATGCCCATCACGCCCGGAGCTGCGGGTGTGGCCCCTTTTCGGTGTACGATCACCTCTTCGCCGTTCAGGGTCTCTTTCCAGGCAAAGTTGTGGTGGTTTTCCACTTTAGCCAATGTGGTTGCGCCGATGGCTTTGGTCAGTTTTCGGTGGATGACCTCGTGGCAGGCCGACGCATAATCGCCGGCTAAGTTCATCGCCATCCAGTATTCCTGCCCGGCTTCGCTGTTCAGGTCCAAATAGGCTAAGTTGGCCGCCTCTTTTGGCAGTTTGCAAAGCTCTTTGGCCAAGCGGGTGTAGTAACCGGCCACCGTTGCGCCGAATCCACGGGAACCCGAATGCGTCAGCAAAGCCAGATATTTTCCTTTTTCGATGCCAAGGGCTTCGTCTTTTTCCTCGAAAGTGATGATGCCCCATTCCACGAAATGGTTTCCCCCGCCGGACGAGCCGAGTTGATCGAAAGCTTTGTCTTTCAACCCGCGCATAAAAGCGTTCATTTCGAACTCTTTGCGATCCAAAACCTGGTGGTAGGCGCGGTCTTTTCCCCGGAACCCGTTACCAGCCCCAAAAGCAGTCTGCGCAATCAGTTCGCGTTTGTAAAAAGAGGTGTGGTCAAAAAAATGCGTTTCCGGAATATCGAAAATGGATAAAGCCATTCGGCAACCAATATCCACGCCAACGCCGTAAGGAATGATGGCATTTTTGGTGGCCAAAACTCCGCCAATTGGCAGTCCGTACCCCTGGTGGGCATCGGGCATTAACGCACCGGCGATCGTAACCGGCAGGCGCATGGCGAGGTTCATTTGCTGAATTGCCCCGTCTTCGATGTGTTCTGCTCCGTAGACAGCATACGCTTCGCCGGTTTCTTTCAATGGGATGGTGTCGTCAACAGGCGCCGCATTGGCTTCCATGATGGCTTTCGCCAAAGGAGCGAGCGCCTCGTGGCCGAGATAATTTTCAGGGTTTTTATGCAGTCGCTTCAGGGTGGTTAAGGTTTTTTGCTTTGTTGCTTCAGCAAATGCCGTGGTTGCAATTTCCAGGGCCATTCCAAGAATTTTTCCTTCTGTATAACCCAGTGCAAGCAAGTCTTTTCCGTTGATTGTTGTCGCTTTCATGTTGATGAATTTCAATGTTGTTCTGGTGATGTTGCAAAGGTGGCTATACAACTGCGCAATCCATTTGCGCAATAAAAATTATTTGAAATATTTTTTGTAAAAATCATTCAAAGTCTTAAAAAACAATAAGTTGATTTAGAAATTAATTTCTGAAAAGGTTTGAAATTGATTTTACTGCGCAAGTTGATTGCGTAGTAAAATCAAACCGGCTTATCTTTGTTGGTGTTACAAGGGCCAATAACGCGGCCATTTGGCTATTGGTTCCCGCAATCTATCCACAACCCAACGCTATGTCGCTCAACAAACTTGCCCTCATCCGCTACAAAACCATAGACTATTGCCTGCGCAACCGCGCCCGCAAATGGACGCTGGAAAATCTGATGGAAAAAGTTTCGGAAGCGCTATACGAATACGAAGGCATTCGCGGCGGGGTGAGCAAACGCACCATTCAACTGGATTTGCAGACCATGCGCAGCGATAAATTGGGTTACAATGCACCGATTGTTGTTTTGGAGCGGAAATACTACACGTACGAAGATCCGAAATTCAGCATTACGCAGTCCAAACTGACTCCGGCAGACCTCGACAAAATGAACGAAGCAGTAGGCATATTAAAACAACTCAGCGGTTTCAGCCAGGTCGGCGAACTGGGCGAAGTGATTACCCGACTGGAAAACGACCTGCGCCGCAATCGAAATGAAGGCCCAAGC
>JALHRK010000732.1 GCA_022841505.1 Saprospiraceae bacterium
AACCCATCCTGCTCAAAATTGCCCCCGACCTGAGCGACACCCAATTAGACGACATCCTCGACATTGTGCAACACACGGGCATTGCCGGCGTGATTGCCACCAATACCACCATCAGTCGCGCCAGCCTCGCCACGCCAACCGCTGCGTTAGACGCCATCGGCGCCGGCGGCCTGAGCGGCAAACCGGTTAAAGACCGCTCCACGGAAGTAATCCGATACCTGCATCAGAAATCCGACGGCAAGCTTTTCATCATCGGCGTGGGCGGCATCGCTTCCGCAGAAGACGCGCTGGAAAAAATCGCAGCAGGGGCTAGTTTGGTGCAAATTTATACTGGTCTGATTTATGAAGGGCCGGGGTTGGTGAAACGGATTAAGCGGGGATTGTTGAAAAGGAACGTTTAGCTTGGGTGATCCCGCTTTCCGTAGTTTCAAAAAAATCTCTATATTCGCTCTTGCAGCATCCACCCCACCGGTGAATCCTGCCCAAAACCGATTCTCTCATAAAACAAGGAACGATGAAAAGCATCCCTACACTTCTCTTTATTTCGTTCATTTTCAGCCTTTCCCTCCACGCGCAACCCTGCTTACCGGGCGGCATTACCTTTACCGCACAATCGCAAATTGACAATTTCCAGACAGCCAATCCGAATTGCACCCAAATTGGCGGCAACGTAAGCATTCAAGGCGCCGACATCGCGAACCTGAACAACCTGAGTGTGATTGAAAGCATTGGCGGCGACCTCATCATTACCAGCAATGATGCGCTCGTCAACCTCACCGGATTGAACAACCTGGAGTGGGTAGGCGGCGCCATGCGCGTTCAAAACAACCCTTCTTTGGCCAATATTGACGGCTTAGAAAACCTCGCCGCAGTCCGGGGAGATTTTTTCTACATCGCCAACAACCCGCCGCTGAACAGCGTGTCGGGATTGAGTAGCTTAGACAGCGTAGGGGGTATTTTCCAGATATGGAGCATGCCCCTGCTAACCAACCTGAACGGCCTGGAAAACCTGAAATACGTAGCGGAGGATTTTGCTGTTTTTGAAAATGCCGCACTGACCTCATTAGCCGGCCTCGATGATTTGAATTTTATCGGGGGCGCGTTGCGGGTTTATGAAAATGAAGTGTTGGAAGACCTGGCAGGACTGGATCACCCCGTTGAGATACAAGGTTCATTGGTGATAACGGACAACCCGGCATTGAGCAACTGCGATGTGGAGGCCGTTTGTGAGTATTTGTTCGCACCCGCTTCTTTTATTGCAATTTCCAACAACGACGGCGATTGCAACTCTGAAGAGGACGTTATGGGAGATTGCATCTCCACCTCATCGGAAGCAGCCTTACCCGCACAAATCACGATTGCGCCCAACCCTGCTTCCGAAATGGTACAGGTATCGGGTGACAGGGTAGCTATAAAAGCCTTACAAATTCGCGACACCACAGGAAGATTGGTTTACCATACTCAAACAGCGTTTGGCGAAATAAACCTGACCGACCTTGAAAGCGGCGTTTATTTTTTTGAAATCCTTGCCGAAGATAAAATGGTGGTGAAACGGGTGGTGAAACAGTGAGGCAACATATTTTTTACAGATAAGCTCCCAACTACATTTCTGGCGCCGGTGTTACCGGATGTCTTGCTGCTCAGTAGTGCCCACATCAGGTTTCATACCACCCCTTCTCAATTTTATTATATTTGCGGTTTATATGTGTTTTCCCTATTTCTAACTCAAAAACTAAGCTGTAATGCGATTAAGTTTATTACTCTTTTTAGCGTTTTCCTGCGCATTGATTGCCCAAAAACAAGCGATTGAACTGCCCGGGTGGCAGTTATCCAACCCGGCCTCTACGGATGATGGCCTATCTGACCAGGTTTCCCGCGCCCCTCAAGTCCCTTTTTCTGTTACCGATACGGAAATAAATACGTCGATTTGTTTGGGTCAGGAATACATTTTTGACGGCGACACGTTGACCACCAGCGGCCAGTACCAGGCCATTTTTATGGACGTGAATGGCGAAGACTCCATTGTCACCCTGAACCTTACGGTAGTGCCGCCTCCGCCGCCAACGAACCTCGCTGTTTCTGTTTGTTTAGGCGAATATTATGTGCTTGGTGTTGATACGATTGGTGCACCTGGCTTTTATTCTACTGTTTTGATTACCGCAGCGGGTTGCGATAGTATTGTTAATCTGAATTTGACCGTACGCCCACCAATACCGGTTACCGAAGCGGAAGCCAATATTTGCTTTGGGGAATCTTATTTGTTCAACGGGGA
>JALHRK010000733.1 GCA_022841505.1 Saprospiraceae bacterium
CGTTTTGCTCCTTATATACATAGGAGACACTGTCAATCTGAATGGCTTCAATGGGTACAGACAACACGTCGTCGTAAGTGTCGGTCAGGATTTCGTTGCTGGTGGTCATCGCCGGCCTAAGAATGGAATCCAGTTCATTAACCTGAACCACCACTTCAAAGACTTTTGCATCGTATCCGCGGAGTTGTTCCCCAATATTGGCCACCTTGATGACTTTTCCCGTATACGCGTTATCCGGGAAAGCGTCCACTTTCAATCTCACTTCCTGCCCGATTTTTACCCGGCTGATGTCAACTTCATTGACGTAAGTTTTGGAGATCATATCCGTGAGGTCGGGCAATTCGGCAACTACCGGATCCCAGGCAGAAATCCGGGAGCCGGGTTCTACTTTCCCGCTCCAGCCGCGCGCATAAATGACCATGCCCGATTTGGGGGCCATAATGGTAAACTCCCCGGAGAGCTGGTTGTAAATGGTCATTTGCATCTGGTTCTGCTTTTGCAGCGCGTTGATTTCCTGGATTTTGGCTACGGCCTGTTGCTTTTTTAAGTCGTATTTAAGCAACAACTGCCCGTAATCCCGTTCTGTGCGTTCCATGTCGAGCTGCGCTTGCTGGATGACGGACTGCGGTTCGTAGCGGCTTTGATCCAGATGGAGGAGCTTTTCTTTTTTCAAAAAGCCCATGTTGACCAATTCATCGCGCATGCCCCGCAATTCGATGGCCGTGTCAATTTTGGCCTGGTCGAGCTGGGTCTGAATTTTTTCCATCTCGGTTTGAAGGTTGCTGATCTTATTGGCCAATTCCGTTCGATCCAACGTGGCGACATAATCCCCTTCTTTTACAATGGTGCCTTCCCGCACCAGATCCGAAACGGTGGTCTCATAAATCTGAGCCATGCGCATCCCCTGGGGCGCTTTTATCTTCACAGATCGCTTCGCATTGAGCTCCCCGGTAGCTGTTACGTTCACATGGAATTTCCCTCGCTTGACGGTGGTCAACAGATTACTTTGCTGCGCCGCATCTTCTTTTGGCCAAAATTGCCAAACTCCGTAGAGCACAGCTAACAATAGAATCGCGATTCCTAAAACCTTTTTGCCTCCCATAATGCCGTGTTGGTTAATCGGTTAAAAAAGACACGTGAATGGATAACGTACCACCTGGCCAAAGATACACATCACAATTGTTTCTTTTTTGATGAAAACTAAAAACAGTTCGTATCAGATCAGGCAGTAACATACCCATAGTAATCTATACCCATTGCCTAAGCTCCTGATCTCCAAAATGTTCCCTTTTTTGCTGACAATCAGCTTTATTTCAGCAAGCCGTTGACACTTGGTTGAGTGAAAAAAAAATGTCTAAAAAAGGTCAATTATACCTTCCGATTTTGATTTTTTTAGCTCATCTTTGTAGCCCGCTCCTACCGAAAGGAGGTTTAACGGGTGACTCATAATAGCGATATATTTTTAAGCCCTTCTGGAAGGCGAAAGTCGGTTTCATACGTTCCGGCTTACTGATACTCTATTGCGTAAAGGTTATTTTTTCATTTTTTTAGCTGTCTGTGCAATGATAAAAGATCATGCTACAGTGTGGGATAGTTGTCTGCACGCCATTCGCAAGAGTGTAAATCAACAAAGCTTCAGAACCTGGTTCGAACCGATCCGGTCTGTTCGTTTGGATGGAACTGCATTGACCATTCAAGTGCCGAATAAGTTTTTCTACGAGTGGTTGGAAGAGCACTATGTTTCTTTGTTGAAATCAACCATTCGGAAAGAACTGGGGGATCGTGGTCGTTTGGAATACCAGATCCTGATGGGCGCTTCGGTGAACGAAATGGCCAAAGCCAACGGCAATAGCAATAGCAATGGCAATGGGCACAGCACCACCAACGGCGTTTCCGCAAAAAACGGGGAGCATTACGCCCCGGGCATGATTGATATGGAGAATATCAAAAACCCGTTTGTTATTCCTGGCATCAAAAAACTACGGATTGATCCCAACCTGAACCCAAACTATACGTTCGACAATTTCATCGAGGGCGATTGCAACCGTTTGGCGCGTTCTGCAGGTTTGGCGATTGCCAAAAAACCGGGCGGCACTTCTTTCAACCCTTTAGTCATTTTCGGCGATGTGGGGCTGGGAAAAACGCACCTGGCGCACGCCATTGGCAATGACATCCTGGAGAAGTTTCCGAATAAGTCGGTGCTGTACGTTTCCTCAGAGAAATTTACAAGCCAGATCATTCAGTCCATCAAAAACAACGCCGTCAATGATTT
>JALHRK010000734.1 GCA_022841505.1 Saprospiraceae bacterium
CTGCGCCGGCGGTTTACGACCCGGCAAATTACACCTTCATCGGCGACGCGGTGGACCTGAACTGGCAAATGTTAGCGAAAATAGAATTCGAAGAAATGTTCAACGATGAGATGGATGCGTTCGTCCCTTATCCCGTTTTCCATCCTTTAATTAAAGCCCTTGAGGGCAAAACCGTTCAAATCAAAGGTTATGTGATCCCGACCGAAGAAATTGGCGAGTCGGATATCCTCGTGCTGTCGGCCAATCCTTTCAGTCAGTGCTTCTTTTGCGGCAACGCCGGCCCGGAGTCGGTGATGGACATCAAATTAGCCGGCAAGACCCCCGAATTTGACCTGGATCAGGTCACGACTTTCAAAGGCAAACTGAAGTTGAATGATGTGGATTTGTATTATTTGAATTATATTTTGGAAGGGGCTGAGGTGGTGAAGTGATTTGAAAATTTGTTGATTTGAAGATTTGAAGATGTTCCTCGACTTCCTTATCTTACCTCTCTTCTTCTTAAATTTTTCAGTATGAAAAAACTGTTGGCTCTGATCCTCTTGGGAGCGTTCGCTATTTCCTCGTCCGCCCAAATCCAATTGGTCGAATCCCGTTTTGCATTCGATCCGGAATTGACTTACGATCCCGCTATCCCCGCGCCGGAAGCATTTTTAGGATACAAATTGGGCGAAGACAAAACGCTTTATGCGAACACCGTCAATTATTTCAAAGCCTTAGACGCCGCTTCCGACAAATTGACGCTGAACGAATACGGAAAAACCTACGAAGGGCGGACGTTGATCAACGTGGTCATCACCTCGCCGGAAAACCATAAAAACATCGAAAGCATCCGCCAAACCCACTTGAAATTGACGGATCCTGCTGGCATCAGCAAAGCGGAAGCGGATCAGTTGATCGCCTCGCAGCCGGTGTTTACCTCCATGAGCTACAACATCCACGGCAACGAAGCTTCTTCTACCGAAGCGGTGATGCAGGTGGCTTATCGTTTGACGGCCGCAACCGATGCGCAAACCAAACAAGCGCTCGACAACTCCGTGATTATCTTCTACATCTGCGTGAACCCGGACGGGCGCGACCGCTATATTTACTGGTACAAAAGCGTGGCGCGCAACATGCTGGCTTCTGAACCCGCCGATCTGGAGCACTACGAACCCTGGCCCAATGGCCGCACCAACCACTATTGGTTCGACCTGAATCGCGATTGGGTTTGGGGCGTTCACCCCGAAATGCGCGGCCTCACAGCGGAATACCAAAAGTGGATGCCGCAGGTACATGTGGATTACCACGAACAAGGCTACAACAGCAATTATTTTACAGCGCCAGGTACCACGCCGCGCAACCTCCTGCTGCCCGACCGCTACGAAGCCTGGTCGGATACCTTCGGCATGGCCAATGTGCGGGCATTCGACCGGCACCGGATTAATTATTTTACCCGCGAAGCTTTCGACTTTTTTTACCCGGGCTACGGCTCCAGCTACCCCAGCGTTTTGGGCGCTATTGGTATGCTCACGGAGCAGGGTGGCATCGGCGGCGGTCGGGCGATAATGACCGAAGAAGGCACGGTGCAAACCTACCGCCAGCGCATTTTCGACCACTATACCACGTCTATGGCCACCATCCTCAAAGCTGCCGAACACCGTGAAAAATTGCTGCGCTACAGCTACGAAGCCTGGAATCCGGCGACCAGCAAATCGCAGGTGAAAGCTTATCTGCTGCCCGCGGAACAGGGCGGTTATGTGGAAGATGTGGTTGAAATACTCCTCCGCCAGGGCATCCGGGTGGAGCGCACGACTTCAGATTTTAATGCGCCCCAGGCCATTAACTTCCGAACCGGAAAACCGGAGAAAAAAGCTTTCGCGAAAGGCGCGTATTATATTGCTGCCGACCAGCCCCGCCACTTGCTGCTGAACAGCATCATGGAGCGGAGTTTGGCCATTGAAGACTCCGTGATGTACGACATTTCCACGTGGTCAGCGCCATTGGCTTATAACCTGGATGCGTATTATTTTACCCAAAAAACCGCCGTTTCCACCGAACCGGTAAAAGCAGCCGCTAAAACAGCAGGCCAACTCGATCGCGCTGCCGGTTACGCCTACGTCATAGACTGGAATCAGCGCCACGCGCCTAAAGCTTTAGCTATGCTTTGGCAAAAAGGCTACAAGGTGCGGGCTGCGGAAAAGGCGTTCAGCGATGGCAAAACCGCTTATTCGCCGGGGTCGCTTATTGTGCTTTGCGGCGCCAATTTAGAGCGCTTGCCGCGGATGGA
>JALHRK010000735.1 GCA_022841505.1 Saprospiraceae bacterium
AATACCCCACAGCCAATTGAGCCTGTTCCGCAAAAGCAGCTTTGCCCCGGGTTTCCAGATTTACTTCGCCATTTGATACATTCCTAAAGACCACCTCCTCGTGTAAATGCAGCAACATGGCTTCTACATCAAAAGCATTGTAAGCCTGGATATAGCTTTCAACAATCGCTTGCTGCTGCTTTTTTCGATCCATAACTCAGAGTTTATTCACTAATTTCAGGATTTTATCCCGGTCGCGTTCCAGGTCATAAGCCGCGCCGTTCACCACCACATAGCGGGTTTCGCCGTCTTTTTGGATATACAGACTTGGGTTGCCACTCATGCGCACGTTGTTGTTTTCCTTGCCTTTACCCGCTTCGATGAGGCGAAAAGGCAGGGTGGCGAAACGCGCTTTGGAAGAAAGTCCGGTAACGAAAACGTCGGTATAGCCTTCCTGCAGCAATTTGATGGGGTCGAGGCTGGCTAATTGCGATGCCGAACTCAGGGTCGTTGCATAGGTTTTTCCCGGAAAAGCCTGCATGCCAAGGGCGTCTACCGATTCATAAGCATGAAAGATGGAAAGGTCTCCGATATCGGCAATCTGCGCCCGGTAGTAATAGTCGCGGTTGCCGTTATAACTGATCTCGTCTTTGCGGAAGCCAATATCCACGGTGTAATATTCACCTTTGAAATCAATTTCCACTTCGCGAACCAACAGATCGAAGAATTCATTGCTGCCATTGAAAGGGATGGATTCATACACATCCATGCCCACCGATTTGTAAGTTTGGGTCGCAATAGCATCCAGCGCAGCCACCAGCATAGCGAAGTGCAGGCGGCGAATCTCTTGTTTGTCAGGATCTTCTGCCAAACCTCCGCATTCGATCAGGATGGTACTGGTGCCCCACTTTTGGATATTATCTCCAAAGGCACGAGGTTCGAAGGAATCGCTGTAACGCCCGACTTGTCCGGGGATGTACTCCTGCAGGATATTGTTCATGACGCCGATCAGATGCATGGCGTTGCCGCGCACTGCATTGACCTCTTTGGCGTAGTTGTAGGCCGGCGCCAGGAAGGAAAAAGTCGCCGTCTTGCCTTTACCCGCGCTGTAATAGCGGTTCTGATCGTGCAGATTGAAACCCCAGTCGGCTTTCAACTCATCCCGAACCCGCTTGAGCAACTGTGCTTCGGGCGTTTGCAGGCGCGCAGCATCGCGGTTGAGGTCAATGTCAATGGCATTGCGGCGCTTAAAACGCTCAGCGCCGTCGGGATTCAGGAGGGGAATAAACGTCAGCGTCAGCTCTTTCATCAGGCGTTCCCGCAAAGGGTTGAACTGATCGTCGCGGGTCATGAAATTAAAAATGTCCATGATGGCCATGGTGGCAGAAGCTTCGTCGCCATGCATTTGCGACCACAGCAGCACCTGCACCGGGCCGTTTCCGATTTGCACTTGATAGATATCCCGGCCTTCCATTGACTTCCCGGCTTTTTGTGTCCGGAAAGGCGCCTTCAATTTTTGCACCAATGGCACAATATCTGCGTGTTTGAACCGGCGATCTTTGATGCTCGTTTCCCGGTATAGATTGTATTTATCGTATAGCTGCCGATGCAAATCACCAGAAAGGGCAGATTTTGCAGCAGGAGCAGCGGGTTTAGGATTGGTTTGGGAATGCGAGTTTTCGCAGGCTACAACGGTTAAAAAACACAGCACAAAAAACAGGTGGCGCATGGTGATGATTTTAGAGCAGAACAGGAAGGATTTCTTAAATGTGTTTCAACTCATCCGGCAAGTCATAAAACGTCGGATGCCGATACACTTTATCGTTGGCCGGATCAAACAGTGATTCGCTTTCATCGGGGTTGGAAGCAGTAATGTGAACCGATTCCACAACCCAGATGCTGATTCCTTCATTCCGGCGCGTATAGACGTCACGGGCATTTTCAATAGCCATCTGGGCATCTGCGGCATGAAGGCTGCCAACGTGTTTGTGGCTCAGGCCGCTTTTGCTGCGAATGAAAATTTCCCACAGCGGCCAGTTTTTTTTGTGCATTTTGATTTCTGTGTTTAATTGCTCCCCTTAAGGGAGTTTATGATGGCCCGAACCTCTTCCAATGAAAGGTCAGTGAGTGTTGCGAGCAGATTTTCTGATACGCCGTTTTTTAGGCCATTCGCGATGATGTGTCGTTTGGCTAATTGGATGCCGCCTTCAAGCCCTTCCTGACGCCCTTCCTGACGCCCTTCCTGGCGGCCTTCCTGGCGCCCTTCCTGGCGGCCTTCCTGTTTAA
>JALHRK010000736.1 GCA_022841505.1 Saprospiraceae bacterium
CATGACCGGCAAGGCCCCGTTTATGCGATTGCAGATGGCCGCTTGTTGATGCCGCTTTATCAACCACAAGGGGAAGAAGGCTTTTTTTTGGTGCGGGATTCGGCCCAGGTTTTAGCTCCCTGAGCGCTTCGGTTTTTCGAGATGTCACCTGCTTTGTTACTCCGCAGATGACACCTGAAAAACCTCCTTGTACGCTCAAACGGAGCTATCGAACTATAAAAACAGCCATTAATGCTGCACCACAAACCTCCTGCTCGTCGCCTGCTCACCGTTGCTGAAAGTCAGCAGGTAAACCCCGTCGCTCAGGGTAGCAACCGGAATGCGCAGGGTGTGTTTTCCTGCAGCAAAATCATCAGTTGCCACGGTGTGAACCAACTGCCCCAGGGCATTGCGAACGCTCAGTTGCAGAGTAGTCGCGGTGGTCAGGTCAAAATTCAGCGTCAATTCGTTCCGAACCGGGTTTGGAAACAGCATCAGATCACCCAGTGCTTTAAATTCTTTGACCGCCACAATGACATCTACTTCAAATGCACTGCGCACGAAATTACTAAATAAATCGGCCGTTGCGACCACAACGTTGTCCTGGTCGCTGACGCTGACCAGGCCATCGCCGTATTCACAGCACATGCCATCGCCATAGTCATCCACTACTAAGAAATTATAGCAGCCTTCAGCCGGTAAATCCACCGATACGTCAATTGTTTCAAACGCGCCATAAGCACCCGGATCCCCTGCACTGGCAATCCGCAAACCGCCGCCATTAGGCCCGACCAGTTCATTGCCGCCTTCTGCCACTACAGCACCGGCGTCATCCGTGATCTGCCAATAGGTTTCATAGCCATATTCATCGGTCACAATGCGCACGTTTACCGTTTGGTATTCCGTAACGGGAACGCGTACCAGCGACACCTCATATTGATTCCCAAAAGTATAGTCATCAGCTTCGCCGTTCACTTGAGTTATCGTGAAGATCAGGTCGGCAGCGCCGGACAAAACCAATTCATTCAGCGATATGATTTCATAATTCGAGGGGGCGAGGTTGCCCGTCCACTCGATGGTTTGAACCGGGCCAGCGCCCGCCACTTCAATCGTAAGGGCAGTAATTTCGTTGCTGCCCAAATTTTGAACCGCCAAAACCGGCGTAAACGTCAGCACCTGGCAATAATCCCCCCTTTCTCCCTCGTACAGTGCAATGCGGGCGTTGTTTACAACCGGGCTTGCATTCTTTACTTCAAACGGATGGTCCGCAATAAACTCATACTCCCCACCGGAGAACATGACCGATCCTCCCGCATCCCGGAGTACATAACTCCCCTCACCATACTGACAACATATTCCATCGCCAAATCTGTCATAAGATATAAAGCGGTAGCACCCATCTGAAGGAAGCGCCAATTCCAAAGTATAGGTCGTATTTTCAGCATAGAGATCCGGGCCGTCTTCGCCTGTAAAAATGCCCGGATTCCCACCAGCGTAGAGTATCTGGTCGTTGCCATCCACCAATTCCCAATAAGATTCGTTCGGATAATCGTCCGTGGTGTATTCTAAAGTGACAATGGTGTTATCAATGTCAAGCGCCAGCGAAACCTCGGCTGTAACTATGTCATTGCTCGTATCTTCATCCGCAACGCCGTTCACGGAAGTGACGCTGATGCTGAAGTTGGTGGAAGAATTGAGGGTAATTTCATCAAAAGTGATGGTTCCAATTTGGTAAGTATTCAGTGATCCTGTCCAACTTTTTCCGGTGAATGGCGCGCCATCAATAGACAAGATAAAGCTGGCAGAAGTGATTTCACCTGCGCCCATGTTCTGAAATAAAGCAGAAGGAGCGAAGGTGGCTTCCTGGCAAAAAACGCCTTCGAAGCCATTGTAATCCAGCAATGAAACATTGTTGTTGCCATTGACGGGTTCGCAGAAAGCATTGAATCCATAAATTTCAGGGACGCTCGCCACCGGGCCGATTTCATTGACAATGCGGTTCGGGCAAACGTGATAGATCGTCGGAAAATCGCTGACCTCAAGGGTTTCAGCAATGGAGGCATCGTCAATTATCGGATACGAGATTCCGGTAACCCAGTCGCCGGCGGATCCACCATCACAACCTGGCGCGGCAAAAAGGCAGTCGGTGTTGGTATCTGCATTGCCCTCAATGAGGAGCACCACCATTTCGTCCGTGCCAGTCGGTCCATAGGCAGTATAGAGGTTTTGCAGCGTCAGGGAGGCGTGGTAATTCCAGCTCACCTCATCCTCTGTTGAAACAAC
>JALHRK010000737.1 GCA_022841505.1 Saprospiraceae bacterium
GACGCTCTTCCGATCTATCTCTGACCACTTAGCCTGGCCGCAGGATATCCTTTTTTTGGAAAATGAAAATGCGGTGTTGATTTCCAACCTGAACAATGGCCGTATTTCAAAATTTAACGCCACATCCGGCGTCTTTATCAATGAATTCGCCACAGGGATTGGAGGCCCCACCCGCATGGAGGTTGGCCCCGATGGATTGCTTTATGTGTTGCAATGGACAGGCAACGGCAAAGTGAAAAGGTATAATTTAGACGGGACCTTTGTGGATGATTTTACGGCAGTTGGCGTGTCAAATAGCATCGGGCTTGACTGGGATGCTGGGGGCAACCTTTATGTATCTTCGTACGATGGCAAATACATTAAAAAATTTAGTCCCATAGGCGCCGACCTCGGCAATTTTGTGAGTACCAACTTATCAGGACCTACCAATATCTGGTTTGCAGAAAATGGCGATCTTTTCGTGGTGGATTACAATGGCGCTTCAGTCAAGCGCTTTGATAGTCAGGGGAATTATTTGGGCATCTTCATTTCCGGATTGCCGCAAGGAGAAGGGGTGGATTTTTTCCCAAATGGCAACATCATCATTGGAAGTGGCGGGCTTCATTCGGTCAGGGTTTATGACGCATCCGGAAATTTTCTCAGCAACCTTGTTCCTCCGGGAACGCTTGGTTTGCAAACGCCAAATGCCGTTGTGCTGCGGCCGGTTACTCCGTCCACTACCCGCGAAGTATATAAAGAACTGACTTTTGTGACGCCTTCAATCGGGGTGCTTTTTCAACTTTCCAAACCGGAACTGATGCAGCCCGGGGCCTCATTTGCAGTTCATGATTCAACCGGCGTTTGGGTTCGTAAAATCAATTTCGCAAATACGACAAGCTGGGATGCGTCTAACCTTCCCAATGGCGTTTATTATATTACTGCAAAATTGAAGGACGGCGTCATTGCCCGACAATCGGTGGTGGTGCAACATTAGATTTAAGCTATGAAAACCAGACAATTACCGATACTGCTGATTATCGTTTGCAACGCCAGCTTTGTTTTTGGGCAACTAACGGAGGAATCCTTAGCGTCAGCAGTGGCGCGTCAGGAATGCCAGAACATTGCTTCAGAATTAGAAAAAACGCCGCTCCTCAACGAGGGTATGAAATTCAACGGGGCCGTCTGTTATTACCGCAACGGCGAACCGGAACGCGCATTGGCTTTGTTCCGGGAAGTCCGGCAAATGGGCGCACAAAAGCAGCATTTGGCTACCTTTTGGGAAGCAAAATGCCATGCGGCCTTTCGCCAGGACAGTTTAGCCATTACCCGACTGTTGTCCATCCCCGTAAATATTCTCAATTACAATATGTTGTCGCAAAAAGAGTTTGACCACCTTGCTCAACATAGTGAAGCGTTTCTCCAACTGAAGCAGTCGTTAGCGCCCCGGTTCAATATCTGGACAAGTTTGCTTGCGGTCATTGCAGTATCGGGATTGTTGATTGGATTTTTGCTATTGTTTGGGAAATCAAGATTTTCCGCGGGCGAAAAGCGATTGTCGGTGGTCGTGTTTTCGTTTTCCCTGATTCTCATTTGTTATATCCTGATCTGGACCGGGTATGCCATTAAATTCCCTTACCTTCAAAACACCTGGCAATTTCTGACCTTTTTAGTCGGGCCATCGCTTTATTTTTATTTAAAAGACACGTTTAAAGAGGATTATACCTTCAAAGAAGCTGCTCGGCATTACCTCGTTCCGGCGGTTTCAGGCCTGATGACGCTCCCCTTCTTTTTGTCGAATTTCGGCATACAAACCGGCGTACCCACGGACGTTTTCCTCATTGGCGCCTCGTCCACCTTACTCGTTGCGCACCTGCTTTTTTATGCAATTCAGATCTATTCCATGACCCAAAATGAATGGCAGATGGACGCCAACATCAAGGTCTGGACAAGGGTTGTAGCATGGGGGATGTTGCTCTACACCTTTGCCTTTATTTCCTATTTTGTATTGGTGGCCTGCTCTTTTTTCAACCCGGAATGGGATTATGCGATCAGCACCGTCATGGCGCTTTCGATTTTGGTCATCGCCTACATGGGGTTGGTGCAAAAACGGGTATTCAGCAGCGAACCCATCGGCAATTTTTTGCCGGTTAAAAAATACCAGACCTCCAGCCTGACCGAAAGCGCGAGCGCCTCCATCAAAAAAAGGATGGAGCGACTTTTGAACGAGGAGCAGGTTTTTAAAGAAAATGAACTGCGCTTGGCCGACCTGGCGACCTACTTAG
>JALHRK010000738.1 GCA_022841505.1 Saprospiraceae bacterium
CATTTTCAACGCTTCCCCAATGGCGGTCCAGGATTGACCATCCAGGCTGTAAAAGAAGTGGGCTATATCTTTGCGGTCTGTAAAATCGCATTCGATTTTAAAATAAACCCGATTCCCGGTAAGGGGAATACTTTGCACCTCCACCGCTTTCCCCGATCCGGCGCTGACCATCACGATGGATTTACCCTGCTCATTGGCTCTTACACCGACCTGTCCGTAGTTTTTTTGCAACAAACTCAAGCCCGCAAAGTCGCCGGCTTTCAGGTTCGCAACCTCAATTGCGGTGGTGGCCGAACACGTCGGGCCAATGGTGCGCTGGGTGAGGGTGTTCCTGGCTTGTACGAAAGATGTGTCAATCCGTCCGGTTTTGAGGCGCAGGTACCCTTTTCTTGCTTTAAGCGACCAAAACCGGTGGTCAGGATTGTGGTTCCACTGCCAGACTAAGGGCAGGGCTGGGTCTCTTTTTTTGCGGGTAAATTCGTCGGAAGCGACGATCCCGGGAATTAAACCCTTGCTCGCAGGCAGATTGAGGGTTTCCGGCGCTTTGCCATCTACGCCCAGCACAGGCCAACCGTCTTTCCATTTCACCGGCACCAAATAAGGGATCCGGCCCACCCCGCCATAATCCCGAAAAAGGTAGGCATACCACTCGCCTTCTGGCGTGTCAATCAGCCCCCCTTGGGCTATTCCCAAATCTTGCAAGGCCAATTTGCCCTCGTAAGGCCCGGTGATTTTATCTGCCCGGTGAATCAGCACTGTCCGCATGCCGCCACGGGGCCAGGTGATGTTGAACAGGTAATATTTGCCATTCACTTTAAACAACTGGGATCCTTCCGCATGAAGGGCAATATCTGTGCCGGCGGGCAGGCTTGCGTTTTCAATAATCACCTGTTCGTCAACGCCGGGTTTTACCCCGGAGAGGTCGGCATTGAGTTCCACCAATTTGAGCTTACCCACGCCATAAATCAGGTAAACCCGGCCATCGTCATCAAAAAACAGGGTATGATCGTGGTAAGAAGGCTCAAAAGAAACGACTTTCCAGGGGCCTTTTTCGATGTTTTTGGTGCTGTAAATATGGGTTTTGCCCGTAGGTTGCGCAAAGGTGCTCACATAATAAGTCCCCTGGTGATAGCGAATGCAACTGGCCCACGAACCCCGTCCGTAGGTACTTTTGCCGTTGGTGAGGTTCAGTGCATCTATATTCGCCAGGGTATCGTAGGCATAATTGACCAATTTCCAGTTGACGAGGTCGGTTGACTTCATGATGGGCACGCCCGGACTCATGTGCATGGTGGTGCTGCTCATGTAGTAGGTTTTGCCTACCCGAATCATTGCCATATCCGGTACATCAGCAAAAATGATGGGGTTTTGGGCTTGTGCCTTTCCGCTCAGCAATCGGATATAATAAACCGCCCCTGCTGTATTTTGTGGGATTGCCTGAAATTTCACCCGGATATGGGTTTTACCCCGTAGCATCGCATCCGGAATTGCATATTCAATATCCTGGAACTGTGATTGATTCCATCTTCCCGTGTTGTTCTCTGTGATGAGTTTCTCTTCATCAATGTAAATGTCAAACGCCCGATTGCCCCATTCTGCCCCCCAGTACCTGACCCGCAGGCTTAGATTGGTTTCCCCGCTGGTAGCAAGTTTGTAACTAAAATACCCGCCTTCACCGGCATCACGCCAGAATTCATCATGGGACGACCCCGCACGCGAATTGGAACTTTGTATGGCGTGGTCTGCTTCCGGTTGCTGTTCTCCCGGGGCTACGAAATCAAGGGTGCGTTTTTGCAAAGCCAGTTTTTCTTTTTCCACAGCCGCTATAGAATCGAGGTAGGCGCTATTGCCGGTCAGGGCCATCCAATACAGCATATACCGGGCATCGTGGATGCGGTAAAAAGGCTCCAGTATCAGTTGGGTAGGATTGACCATTTTTAGCGTTGGCACCGTAAAAGTCAGCGGCTGCCCTTTCACCGGCTTCAATTTATCCACAATCCCGGATAAATCGTCTTCCCTGATAATCGGAGCTTTGTCAATGGGAAGCCTTTCCCCACTGGCGATATGTCCCCAACGGCTATCATCGGCAATCAGGCCTTTCAAATCTTCAGTACCCGTTTTTGCCCCCAGCAGGATTGGCCCGTACAAAAAGGCAACATATTCGGGTACATCGGTCAACGGTTCGAGCTTGTGCTGCATGGGGAGCTCAATTTCAACCACATCCCCTTTTTTCAAAAGCCGGTCGACTGCGATGTAAGC
>JALHRK010000739.1 GCA_022841505.1 Saprospiraceae bacterium
CCGTCGTAATAGCCTTTTTCCGCTAAGGTGATGAAGTTATTAACCGTATTGGGTGCGTCTTTTTCAAAGAAACGAATCTTCATGACGCCCTTTTGGGTGTGGATTTCTGCGATTTTCATATTGTTGATGTTAGTTGGCGCGAAGATAGTAAAATCATTAAATCGGACTTTAAAGACAAACGCTATCTAAACAAAATCTAAATAGCCTTGTTGTATCCCAAATTTTGTCTAATTTTGCCTATGACTAAAGCGGGATTTACCATGCAAGCCATTTCCATCACCATCGCCGACGCGCAATACCTGACCCGATTGGGCCTGCGCTACGCACTTGCGTCCAACCCGCGCATTGACATCATTGCGGAAGCCGGCGATGAGGAAGAATTGCTGGAGGCTTTATCAGACCGGGCGCCAGACCTCTTAGTCCTCGACCACAACCAACCCGGCTATTTCAGCGCCGACACCATCGGTAAAGTCCGGAAATTAGCACCCGATACCGGTATTCTCATCATCAGTGCCATCAGCGATAAAAACAGCGTTTATCTCGCCTTGGAACACGGCATCAACAGCTTCCTGACCAAAACCTGCGACCAGGAAGAAATCCTCGATGCAGTAAAAGCCACCGTCAAAGGGGAAAAATACTTCTGCACCAAAGTGCTGGATTGCCTGCTGGAACGCACCTTCGGCAGCATCGCAGACAGCGACTGCTCCCCCATACCGCTTTCGCCACGCGAGATTGAAATTGTGCGCCTCGTGGCCAAAGGGCTGATCGCCAAAGAAATTGCCTCCCTGCTCAACCTGAGCACCCACACCGTGTATACCCACCGGAAAAACATCATGAAGAAGCTAAGTTTGAATTCTTCTTCGGAGCTGATGATGTATGCAATTAATACGGGGATCTTGAATTGAGGATCAGAACTGAAGCTTGACCTCCCACTCTAAAGGCGGAAGCGTAATCATTTTGCCATTTTTAAGCTTGTATTTAATATCATAAAAAAGCAACGTATCTCCAAACCTTGTTTTGTAGTGCTTGAACTCCATAAGTTCTTTTTGGAAAAAACATCCCTTGTTGAAAAATCGGGCAATTTTCTTGTTCTTTCTTTTGACCAGGACTTTATAGGAATATACGTCTGTATTATCTTCGTTTTCAAAGTCAGGGGCTTGTGGAGCGTAGAGGCCCCTTAACCGTTGGGTGGTAAGGCTACCACTATGTGTGCGCCCTAAAAAATCGGCCTGAGGTGGGTGATCTTTATAATATTCCGGGCTACACATGTAACCTTTTCTCTCCATTTTTTTCCTGATGGAATCTCTTCTTGTACTTCCATCCTCCACCTTTTTAGTCCGCAATGAATCTACTCCTAAATGCGGTTCTATTCTTTGAGCGGAAGATCCATTGACCTGACCCGTTTCATACCGGCAATCTGTAAGCGGCAAAAGGGTAATACAAACAATCGCGGGTAAGCTCCATTTTATCTTCACGGTTATTGAGATTTAAGGAGTATGAAGTTCTCTTCTTCAAAAATCTCATAATGAAAAATCAGGCTAAAAAATACAGACTGTATCGAAAGAAAAAAAATCATCCAGTTCTTATTTAACGTGAGATCAGGATGAAAAAATAGGTTTTTGAATGTGGTTAAACACTTCCCTGGCGGCCTTGTGAGCGATTTTTTCCCGCAAAGGGCGCAAAGGTTCCGCAAAGTACGCTAAGCCAGAGGGCGTCACGCTTTGCGGTCTTGGCGTATCCTTTGCGCCCTTTGCGGGAAATTTACCATACCTAATCCTACCTAACGTTAGGGATACCCCTTCCGATTAATACCTAAGTTTTCAGGATCGCTTTTGACCTCCACACGAAGTGGCGGGCCTATTTTTGCTGCACAAATTTTATTTAGACAAAATCAACATAAGAACATGCAGCATTTAAAACACCTGACCTTAATCACCATCGGGTTAGTCAGCCTCGGGTCGGGCTCTTTGAACGCCCAAGATTTCATTTCAGCCACATCGGACACCACCATTTCGATGTTTTACGAAGCGCCCGCCGTCAAGGTATTGGGCGAAAAGCCGAGACTGATGGGCGATTTGCCTGGTTCTGCGACCTACCTGTCGCCGAAAACCATCCGGGAGCTCCAGCCCACCACAAGTAGCGAAGTGCTGCGCACCGTGCCGGGCGTCATCATCACCGAAGAAGAAGGCGTGGGCATGCGCCTTAACGTGGGCATCCGCGGACTTGATCCCGACC
>JALHRK010000740.1 GCA_022841505.1 Saprospiraceae bacterium
CGACCGACAACAACACCGTCATCACGCCGACGGCCGATCTCTCGATCAGCAAGACCGACGGCCTGACGGGTGTGAACCAGGGCGGCACGGTCACGTACACCGTCATCGCGTCGAACGCCGGTCCTTCGGCGGTGACGGGTGCCACGGTGACCGACGTGTTCCCGGCGCAGCTCACCGGCGCGACGTGGACCTGTTCGGCGACGGCGGGCTCGGTCTGCCCCGCCAGCGGCGCGGGCAACATCAGTGCGTCGATCAATCTCTTGAGCGGCGGCAGCGCGACGTTCACGGTGACGGCGACGGCGAGCGGCGCCGGCACGATCACCAACACCGCGTCGGTGGCCGCACCGGTGGGTGTGAACGATCCGGCCGGCAACAACAGCGCGACCGACAACAACACCGTGATCACGCCCACCGCCGATCTGTCGATCACGAAGACCGACGGCGTCACGGCGGTCAATCAGAACGGCACACTCACCTACACGATCGTCGCGTCCAACGCGGGACCGTCGGCGGTGACGGGTGCCACCGTGAGCGACGTGTTCCCGGCCAACGTGTCGGGCGCGACGTGGACCTGCGCCGCGAGCGGCGGGTCGAGCTGCCCGGCGAGCGGCGCGGGGAACCTGAGCGCCGCGGTGAACCTCCTCAGCGGCGGCTCGGCGACGTTCACCGTGACGGTGACGGCGAGCGGTTCGGGGACCATCACGAACACCGCGACCGTCACGGCGCCGGTGGGTGTGAACGATCCGGCCGGCAACAACAGCGCGACCGACAACAACACCGTGATCACACCAACTGCGGATCTTGGAATCACGAAGGCGGATGGTGTGACCTCTGTGAACCAGGGTGGTACGCTCACCTACACGATCGTCGCGACGAACAACGGGCCGAGCGCGGTGGTCGGTGCGACGGTGAGCGATGTGTTCCCCGCGCAGTTGACGGGCGCGACGTGGACTTGCGCGGCGAGCGGTGGCTCGGTGTGCCCGGCGGGCGGGGCAGGGAACATCGCGGCAGCGGTCGATCTCCTGAGCGGCGGCACCGCGACCTTCACCGTGACCGCGACGGCGAGCGGCAGCGGCACGATCTCCAACACCGCGACGATCACGGCGCCGGTGGGCGTGAACGACCCGGCGGGCAACAACTCCGCCACTGACAACAACACCGCGATCACGCCGACCGCTGATCTGTCGATCACCAAGACCGACGGTATCACGGCAGTGAACCAGGGTGGCACGGTCACCTACACGATCGTCGCGACGAACAACGGCCCCAGCGCCGTGACCGGTGCGACGGTGAGCGATGTGTTCCCGGCGCAGTTGACGGGCGCGACGTGGACCTGCGCCGCGTCCGGCGGCTCGGTGTGCCCGGCGAGCGGCGCCGGAAATATCGCGGCGACGGTCGATCTCCTGAGCGGTGGCACCGCGACCTTCACGGTGACTGCGACGGCCAGCGGGAGCGGCACGATCTCGAACACCGCGACCATCACCGCGCCGGTGGGCGTGAACGATCCGGCGGGTAACAACTCCGCCACCGACAACAACACGGCCATCACGCCGACGGCGGATCTCTCGATCACCAAGACCGACGGCATCGCGTCGGTCAATCAGAACGGCACGGTCACCTACACGATCGTCGCGACGAACAACGGCCCCAGCGCGGTGACCGGCGCGACGGTCAGTGATGTGTTCCCGGCGCAGCTCACGAGTGCGACCTGGACCTGCGCGGCGTCCGGCGGCTCGGCCTGCCCGGCCAGCGGCGCGGGCAACATCGCGGCGAGCGTCGATCTCCTGAGCGGCGGCACCGCGACCTTCACGGTGAGCGCGACGGCGACCGGCAGCGGCACGATCTCCAACACCGCGACCATCACGGCCCCGGTGGGTGTGAACGATCCGGCCGGCAACAACTCCGCGACCGACAACAACACCGCGATCACTCCGACCGCTGACCTGAGCATCACCAAGACGGACGGCGTCACCTCGGTCAACCAGGGTGGCACGGTCACCTACACCATCGTCGCAACCAACAGCGGACCCAGCGCCGTCGTCGGCGCGACGGTCGCCGACGTGTTCCCGGCGCAGTTGACCGGCGCGACCTGGACCTGCGCGGCATCGGGCGGTTCCGCCTGCCCGGCCAGCGGCGCGGGCGACATCAGCGCGACGGTCGACCTGTTGAGCGGCGGCACCGCGACCTTCACGGTGAGCGCGACGGCGACCGGCAGCGGC
>JALHRK010000741.1 GCA_022841505.1 Saprospiraceae bacterium
CGTCGTACTGTTGTTGTTGTTGACGAGATTAGCCGCAGCGTACAGGGTAATTGGGCCCGAACCGGTGGCCGGTGCCCGCCAGTTGACGGTAAAATTGAGGACGTTGCCTGCCCCAAAGCTTTGTCCCGGGTTGTGCTCAAAATAGAAAATGCCGGAGGAGGATTGGATGGTTGTGCCAGCGCTTGGACTGGTGAAAGCTCCGGTAAAATTATTGCTGCCGTTCAGTGCCGTCATTTGAAACCCTGCCTTTTGCGGCGTTCCGTTGGTTCGGGTAACCGTGACCGTAATGGGGTATACCTGATCCGGGATAATGGTTGCAGGCAGGCCCGTGATGGAAACATTGCCGGATGGGCTGCCGCCGCCGTGGCAACTGGCGCAGGTTTGGCCGTTTGGCGGCGCGCCGGTATAGCCGTTGGGCGGATTGCTGTTGTTGGAAAGAAACAGGATCGCCACTGCGATCAACAAAAACAGGGAATAGGTTGCAGGTACTTTTCTTTGCATGGATGCAGGTGTTTAGAGATAGTTGTTTTAGTGTATATTCAGAAAACAAACAATACGAACAAAACCAGGCCGGCGGCTATCCGATTTTGTTAAAGTTTTGGCGCATTAACGACAATTGCGGGAATAGGGGAGGCGAACCTTGCCCCACTTGTGCAGACGAAGATGAAGTGATACTTATGGACAGAGGTTGTGCAAAGAGGCAAAAGGCAAGGGGCAATTTTGTTTCGTAAAGCTTGATATTTTTCCTAGGCAATCAGCTTGATTTTGTGAAAGTGGATTTTATGAAATTATTTCATCTTACTAAATTATTGCCTTTGGCAACTTGCAGTATAGTTAGTGTCTGTTCTTTAGAGTTCGGTAGCAAGGCATGTGAAGGCCCAAAAACGGGAGTTTACTTACGTAAATGACCGGTTTTGGGCCTTCGCATAACGCAGCTATCGGACTATAAAAACAGACCCTACACCGTCTCCACGTAATCCAAGTCCTTATGAAACGTCTCCTTCATCCTCCAAAGGGATAAAAACGCGATGCCGATACAAACCGCCCCCACAATATAGGCCGCCGTGATCACGCTGCCCGTAGCGCCGGGGTCTTTTAGGTACTTGAACGACATGGAAATGGGCACCAGCATACCGCGCGCGAAATTGGGCACCGAGGTAGCCACGGTCGCGCGCAGATTGGTGCCGAATTGTTCGGCGGCAATGGTGACAAAAATAACCCAAAAGCCGACGGAAATGCCCAGCAAAAAGTGCGCAAAATACATCATTGCCGGGCTTGAAAAATCGCTCGTCAGGTAATATAGAACGGCGAAAAGGTCTGCAATCAGGAAAATCCACATCACCCTCAGGCGGCTTTTTAAATATTGGCTGAGGACGCCAGCGAGGATATCGCCGAGAATCAGGCCGGTGTAACAAGCCGCAATGGCGTTGCCCCCTGTGACCCCTTCCAGGCCTTTCACCGCAGCAAATTCAGGCGCCAACGTGACCAAAATGCCCACCACAAACCAGGTCGGCGAACCAATCAGCATGCACCGCAGGAATCGCACAAACCGGTCTCGCTCGGTGAAGAGCGACAAAAAATTGCCCCGACTGATCTCCTGATTGCTTTTGACTTCTTTGAAAATTCCGCTTTCGGAAACGCTGATCCGAAAGACCAGCAACGCGATGCCCAAACCACCGCCGATAAAATAGCTGTTTTGCCAACTGAAATTGGAGCTGACTATCCAGGCGAGCAACGCGCCCGACAAGCCGATGCTGGCTACCAGCATGGTGCCGTATCCCCTTTTTTCTTTGGGTAAAATTTCGGAAACCAAGGTAATGCCTGCGCCCAATTCTCCGGCT
The DNA here is from genome assembly GCA_022841505.1 of Saprospiraceae bacterium. Lineage (GTDB taxonomy): Bacteria > Bacteroidota > Bacteroidia > Chitinophagales > Saprospiraceae > JABWAJ01. Next base: position 1,842 of record JALHRK010000741.1, read on the forward strand.
AAGCCAATGCCGGCAAAAAACCGGCAAAAAGCGTATTCGCCGGGCGTAGAAATGAATCCGTTGGCAATATTTGAAATGGAATACAACGCGATGGAAAAATACAACACGGAAACGCGGCCTCTTTTATCGCCCAAAATGCCCCAAAACACCCCGCCGATGAGCATGCCGATCATCTGCCAGTTGAATAGTGAAATGCCAACGTCGGTGAGCGCCTGCCCTGACAATCCCAGGCTTTCAAGGCTCTTGACCCGGACAAATCCAAAAAGCAACAAATCGTAGATGTCTACAAAATAACCCAATGCCGCAATGATCACGGCGGCGTTTAAAATCTTTGTGTTCTTGTCGTGCTGAGCTCCCATGAACGTTTTTTTGTTGT
>JALHRK010000742.1 GCA_022841505.1 Saprospiraceae bacterium
AATACGGCGTTAGAAACCGCCGAACGTGCAGAAGGTACCGCAAATACGGCTCAGGAGACCGCCGATCGTGCGGAAGGCACAGCCAATACGGCGTTAGAAACCGCCGAACGTGCAGAAGGCGCCGCCAACACGGCCCAGGAAACTGCCGATCGTGCGGAAGGCACTGCCAACACGGCGTTAGAGACCGCCGAACGTGCAGAAGGCGCCGCCAACACGGCCCAGGAAACTGCCGATCGTGCGGAAGGCACTGCCAACACGGCGTTAGAAACCGCCGAACGTGCAGAAGGCGCCGCCAACACGGCCCAGGAGACCGCCGATCGCGCAGAAGGCACGGCGAACACGGCGTTAGAAACAGCTGAACGTGCAGAAGGTACCGCCAACACGGCCAATGACACAGCTAATGAAGCGCACGAAATTGCAACTGCTGCTCAGGGGACCGTGGCTGAAGTGAAGGAAGGGCTCGAAGACCTGATTGACCACATTCCGGATGACCGGGCAGCCCTTTTGGCGCGCAAACTACTCGAAGGACGTGGCATCGTTCAAGGGCTGGAAGTGGAAAATACGCCCAAAAGCACAATTTTGGTAAGCCCAGGCATTGGCATTACTTCTGATGGCTATTTGATTCAGTTAACTAAAAAACGCCATTTTACGCATTACAGGATGCTTGCTGATGATAAAATACAGAAGTTCAGCTTCCTGAAAAAGGGAGGAACCACAAGCGGCATCGAAGAAACATGGTATTCGGCGTGGGAATTAATGGAGTCGGAGTACGCTATGTCCGAAAAAGAGAAAGAGGACGAATTGGATAAAGCCCCGGCAACGGAGCGGCACGCCGGAGGAGAAGATAAAAAGTACCATAAGCACAAACGCAACGGAAATAAGGCAGATAATCCATATCGGGTAATGCCTCTGACCCCTCATAAGTCGCCGCTAACCCATCAGCCCTTTTTTACAGACAAGGTCGTTCTTGTGCTGCGAGCTCCCGACTCAAATGTAAATGATACAGAAAAGCTGATTTTTATTTTAGTGAGTCGAAGCGATATTATTGAAATTCTTCAGGGCGCCAATACCATTCGCCGGCTGCTGGGTAACCATCCTGATGCGGATAACGTTTTTGCTGCTGCTTTCAGCGATGAAAACGATATCCCCTATGCATCCGATTTGTACCGGGCCATGCAACCCGAGGCCGTACTCAATGAAGTGCCGCTCCATCGGTTTGGTTTCAAACCCGAAGACGAATGCATGCCTATTGATTTAGATATTCCTAATTATCCGGCAAATCTTTGTATGGATTCTTTGTACAATACGTATAAAGGAATTATTAAGGAGGCTGTTTTAGGGGTACATCGGGAGATGGATAAATTATTGCGCCTTTATCTGCCTGTGCTTGCGCCAAACGATACGCATACCCGGGCTTCTGAAAAATTGAATTTCCTGCTTACAAAATGGGCTGCCTATATGCGGCACAATCAGGAAAATCTTTTGAAAAATCCAGACGGCACGATTAATCCACTAAATACACAACATTATATCCAGTATTTTTACGACTGGACACGGGATCTGATCAATGGTTATCACGAGTTGCGCAACGAACTCCAGGAGCTGATGTGGAACGCTAATTTATTAGACGAACAATTGCCCTGGGCTAAACATCCGCAACACCTGATGCTGGGACTTGCGCTGCGCGATTTTGATACCGGCATGTATTCTCCGCTCAGGCATAATTTCGTACAACCTCCCATCAACAACGGAAACGCCGCACGACTCGAAGCCTGCCGCCTCTACCTCCGTCGCTGGTTTGAAATGGTACAGCAGTTTTATTTGCCGGGATATGTCATTGACCCGGATATTAATCAATATTTTGAAGATGAAGAAAAGGCTGCTGAGGAGTATGAAGTATTTAAACAAGAAATTGAATCGGCTGTAAAAGAAGAAATGGAAGGTGAATCAGATGCAGATATTAACGCCGAAATTGATGGAAGAATCGCAGCAAAAGAATTGATAAAATTAAAAATAATCCCCGGTAGAAATTACCAGGCGCCACTCAGCCAGCAATCCATTCCCTATTATTATCCACTCACGTTTGCGCCGGTTTCTCTGCAAAATCTTTGGAATTATCGCCGCGCAAAAACACAGAGCGGCGACCGCATCCTGAGCTACCACGCCAATGATTCGGATGATAGTTATTCCCTGTTGCCCAACGTGATCCGGCCG
>JALHRK010000743.1:0-319 GCA_022841505.1 Saprospiraceae bacterium
GAACCGGAGACGATTTTGAGGATTTGGGTCAGGGGCCGCGTTTTGTCGCCGGGTACGATGCGTTCGGGCGAGTAGCCGAGTTTGAAGTCGCGGCCAAATTGCAATCCCGAATGTTCTTCCAGGATGGGCAGGCAGTCCTCCTCGGTGCAGCCCGGGTATACCGTCGATTCGTACACGATATAATCGCCGGGTTTGATGGCTTTGCCGACGCTGATCGAGGCTTTTTTCAGCGGGGTGAGGTCGGGCACTTTATGGTCGTCGATGTCGGTTGGTACGGCCACGACAAAGAAATGCGCTTTTTTCAGGTCTTCCGGGTCGG
>JALHRK010000743.1:329-2205 GCA_022841505.1 Saprospiraceae bacterium
AATGCTTCGGGGCCCAGTTCCCGGCTGGGATCTTCTCCCCGGCGCATCATGTCCACCCGGGCGGTATTGATGTCGAAACCAATTACGCGGAAGTGCCGGGCAAACTCCAGCGCAATGGGGAGTCCCACGTAGCCGAGTCCGACGACTGCCAATGTTTTTTCTTTCCGGGTAAGTGATTGATACATTTTTGTGGTGTTTGGGGGCCTCACCCCCCGGCCCCCTCTCCAACGGAGAGGGGGTGACTTCACCCTTGGTATTCCCTGATAAGAATATCAGGAGTGAAGTCACCCCAGGACCGAGTACCCTTGCATTCCCTAATAGAAATGCCGAGGGTGAAGTCCCCCCCTCTCTTTTGGAGAGGGGGCCGGGGGGTGAGGCCCTATCCGCGATTTGGATCAGATTTAACCCATTATTCGCTTGTTTTTATATTTTTTGGCCAGTCTCAGGCCCTTTATTGCAAGAATCTATGTATTTTTTACCGCTCAGCCACCCCTACCACAATGCCCCTCACTACTCACTACTCACCACTCACCACTCACCACTTACAACTCCCCACTCACAATTACAGGCCTGAAAAACCCAACCCAAACCATCAGAGCCGCCAAACGGGATGTTTCTCACCCTCTCACCCTCTCACTTCTCTCACTTCTCACCTCTCACCTCTGCATACAGCAGCAGCGGTTCCGGTTGATAAGCCGTCCAGTCGATACTTTCCGCTTCCTTTTGGTCGTATATCAGGTATCGTATTTTTCGATGGATCACGTTTTCGACCTTCGTACAAAGTTCGAGCAGGTACATCTTATCTACGTTTCCGATAAAAATGAGGTCGATGACCTGGCTGTTGATACCTTTGGAAAAATCGCCGATCAGGTAAACAAATTGTAACTCGCCCAGGCGATGGATGATATTTTCAACGACCTGATCGAGGCCGATGTGTTTTTTTATGATGCTGTGGATTTCCCCGAACAGAGGGTGCCCGGTATTGGCCTGGAAAATCTTTTTATTGCCTTCGCTGCTGGATTTAAGCAGTCCGGCGTTCTCCAAACGATTGAGTTCCAGTCGGATCGCATTGCTCGATTCGCCGAATTCACTTTCCAAACTGCGCAAATAAGCTGTAGCATGGCTGTTCAAAAAGAACTTCAGCAGCAACTTTATGCGGGTTTTAGATGAAATAAGGGCGTCAATCATGCGTCGCGTCAATATTGAGCAGCAAAACTACTCAATCTCTATTGAGCCTGTATGTGAATGTGGGATTTATGTAACAATATTTTTTCAGTTATGAGGGATGAGTTATGAGAGATGAGTTATGAGTTATGAGGGATGAGTTATGAGTTATTGGTGTTTCAGGCTGAAATGAAGAAATGTTTTGTCCTAATATTCCCCATTTCAGCCTGAAACACCAACAACTCATAACTCATAACTCATCCCTCATAACTCATCTCTCATCCCTATAAATGAATGACCTCCCCATACGCCGCCGCCGCCGCTTCCATCGTAGCTTCGCTCATGGTCGGGTGGGGGTGGATGGATTTGATGATTTCATGTCCGGTGGTTTCCAGTTTGCGGGCCACGACCACTTCGGCGATCATTTCGGTTACGTTGGCTCCGATCATGTGGGCGCCCAGAAATTCGCCGTATTTTTTATCAAAAATAACTTTGACGAATCCTTCCGCGTGGCCGGCTGCTTTGGCTTTGCCGGAAGCGGTGAAGGGGAATTTACCGACCAGCACCTCGTAACCGGCCTCTTTGGCGGCTTGTTCGGTATAGCCGACGGAAGCGATTTCAGGGATGCAATAGGTGCAACCGGGAATATTGTTGTAGTCGATGGCTTCGGGGTGATGACCTGCAATGGCTTCCACGCAGGTGATGCCCTCGG
>JALHRK010000744.1 GCA_022841505.1 Saprospiraceae bacterium
ATATTATTATCTATTCTTACCTAATATATTAGCAGCAACAACTCTGGTTTATCAAGCAGAACTCTAACCGGAATGTTCAAGATTTTAAAAACATCCCGGGATTGATTGTACTCAATCCTATTCCTTGAATTTGATGATAATTTGCCCTTCCTGATTCAACCCAATATGCCACAGCCAAAAAAAGTATTCATTTCCTATTCCCACAAAGACGAAGAGGCAATGAAGGAACTTGACAAATTCCTCGGACCACTCGAACGCAAAGGGGAAATCAGCATTTGGACGGATCGGAAAATTTTGCCTGGGCAACTTTGGAAAAATGCCATTCTCACTAATTTAGAAGATGCCGATCTGACCTTATTGCTTGTCAGCGCTAATTTTTTAGATTCTGACTTTATCAATATGGAGGAAATTCCACGCGCTTTGAAGCGGAAGTATGAAGATGGAAAGCACGTTGTGCCGGTTATTCTGAACTACTGTTTATGGGACATTACTTCGCTGAGCGAAATGCAGGCAATTCCTAAAGACGGGCGACCCGTGGCAGATTTTCCTAACCCTGCGCAGGCCTGGAGTGAAGTGGCAAGAGGGATTTTAGGGTTGTTGAAGGAATAGGAAAAACATCATTGTCCTTCCGGCAATATTTTTTGATTGCCCAACTGCAAACTACACCCCTTCGAAATCGCATACAACCGCCTTACCCCCTCCGCCTTATGTTTCTCCACCACAATGTGCGCGCCGCCGAATTCCGGTTTTTTCTGGTAGGCTGCAAAACCCTGATCGCAGTTTTTGAGCGTGATGTCGCGGATATAGAGGCTGGAAAAATCCTTGGAAGCGGCGCCGATATTGGCGTTTTCTATGGTAGCGTTTAATACGGTCACATCGCTTTCTTCACCCACGCTGATGCCTTTGTCGCCGCAACGGATGGCTTTGCAATCGCGGACGGTGACGATGCTGCCCGAAAAATCCATGGCGTCGTTGCCGATGTCCTGGAAGGTGCAATTCAGGACTTCCCCTTTGCAAAAATCACTATCGAAGGCATCAAAATTGGTATGAATAAAGCGGCATTCTTCCACCAAATAATGCGAACGAATGACATTCAGCGCGTCTTCGCAATGGTTTCTATGGAAAACGCAGCGGTAAAAATGCACCTCCGATTCATAAAAATTCACGGCGCCGGTTAAGATCCAGCTATCTTCCCGGAGGGTATTCAGGTCTTCAAAAACAACGTGTTTCAGGATGGAACGCCCCCCGGCCTGCAACACCGTAAATCCTTGGGCGCTCTGGTCGGAGGAGTGAATTTTTACCGGAGCATCATCGGAACCAATCATTTGCACCGGCGAGCGCGAAATGAATCGGGCTTTTTGCACCAAATCGAGCGTCACGCCTTCGCCAAAAAATACCTCAAACCCTTCGGGAATGATGACATCCGCAGTGATGCGGTGCGTGCCCGGTCGGAATCGGATGGTTTTGCCTTCCACGACCCAGTACGTATTGCTCACGGGGTTTACTTTGTCGAACAAGCGCTGCGCTGTGGTGCCGTTTTCCGGTCTTTTCCATTTGGAAATGGGGGCGCTGAAGGTAGAGTCCACCCCGGGTATTTTGAAAAAAAGATGGGTTGTAGCCACGGGCAGTTCCAGCGTTTCGTAATGGCGGATGCTCTGGAATTGGTCGGCGAACTGGTATAAAAACCGCGCACTGTTCAGGTCGCTGACGGCGGCGTCGCGTTGGATGCGGCTCAGTAGATAGCGTGGCGACTGGCCCGGTAACAGCACCTTCAAGGCAGCGGCTTGTTTTTGAGGGCCGTAACCATAACCGGTGATTTGAACGGGCAAACTATGTGCATTGCCAGCCAAAACTTGCTTTTTACCACCGGCGGTTCCCTGCGTGAACGTTTTCAGACTCCCTTCCGCAAATGGCAAAATCAACGAGTGCAGATAAGCTGCCTGTTCTACAATTTTAGACAGGTCGGGCTGATAATCCGGGAATTCCATCTGGAGCCATTGCAGGCGGGGCGCCCAGCCGGCAGCGTTTTCATCCAAAAACTGATTCAAATAAGCGGATGAGGTAAATTGATACAAGTATTGAATGTATTTTGCTACAAATGCACATAGTTTGCCCGTTCAAATCACCGGTTATGGTTACGGCCCTCAAAAACAAGCCGCTGCCTTGAAGGTGCTGTTACCGGGCCAGTCGCCGCGCTATCTA
>JALHRK010000745.1 GCA_022841505.1 Saprospiraceae bacterium
CCGGGCGTGACGACGACCCAACTTGACGAATCGTATATGAGCTTGCAAATCCGGGGCATTTCGTCCTTGTCGGGGGATTCGCCTGCCGGTTATTACCTGGACGACCTCCCGTTTACCTTCATTGGCAGTCCGCTGGTGCCTGAGTTGAATCCTTTTGACTTAGACCGGGTGGAAGTGCTTCGCGGCCCACAGGGAACGTTGTACGGAAACGGCGCGCAATCAGGAGTCGTTCGCATTTTAACCCAGGATGCCAACCTGTCAAAAATGGGTTTAAAAGTGGATTTATCGGGGGCTATGACCGAAGACGGAGGCCCAAACTATGGCGCCCAGGGCGCATTCAACCTGCCGGTAGTGAAAGACAAATTAGCAGTGCGACTAGTTGGCGGCTACCAGCAGCGGGGTGGTTTTTTGACCAATAACCTGTTGAACAAGAAGGAAATCAACGAAACGCAACTGACTTATTTTCGCGGAAAGGTAAACTTTCAGGCTACCGAACGCCTGAGCATCCGGGCATCCTTCTGGACGCAAAAAAATGACGTAGGCACCTACGCGCTTGCCGACGACAATTTTGACCATTCCACCCCTTTTGCAGAAGAAGCCAACAACAACAATTTGAGCCTTTACAATGGAACGATTGAGTATGTGTTGCCCAAGCTGCGGATTTACAGCTCCACTTCTTACACCAAATTGGAGTCCCAACTCTACGATGGCAGCCCGATTTTTGCCCGCTCGGATACCGACCTGAGCCAAACGGCCTTAAACGAAGAGTTTCGACTGAATTCCATCTACGAAGGCCCGTTCAACTGGTTGGTTGGTTTTTATTACTGGAACGGCGAATTCAACCAGAAAACGAACATTACCTTCATTTTGCCGCCAGACGGTGCCCTGTTTTCTCAGCCATACTTAGAGACAGTATCAACGTCAACGCAAGTCGCTGGTTTTGGAGAATTCTACTACAAATTCCTCGACAACCGCATGCAGGCTACGGTCGGATTGCGCTATTTTTCGGAAAAACGCGACCTGGAAGACTTATTGCCCTCAACGATTGATTTCCTGAAATTGCTGGGGATTGCTACAAAAAGGGGCACCGATTACAAGATCTTTACACCGCGCTTTAACCTTGCGTTTAATCCCTCTAAAAATTCATTGCTTTACCTGACCGCAGCAAATGGTTTCCGCAGCGGGTTTGTGCAGAGTGGCGCGTTTTATGCCTCTGCCCTGGCTTTTGGCATCCCGGCGCCGGAATATGTCACCGAAGAAAACCTGTGGAGCTACGAGTTGGGCACCAAAATCACGTCGCCAAACGACCAGTTCCTTTTAGAAGCTGCAGTTTATTACAACGACTGGTCTGATTTGATTCAAACGTCTTCTCAGGTGGTAGACGTCATGGGCACGCCTACCCCGATCATCTATTTCCTCAACGCAGGTAAAGCTTCGGCTTTGGGACTTGACCTGACCACGCAGTATTCCAGCGCGGGCGGACTGACGCTGACTTTGGGCGGCAACGTCAACCAATCGGAATACCGCGAAGACACGCCAGCCTCTATCGGCGCCAAAGAGGGCGACCGGATCAGTTTCGTGCCGCAGTTTACGCTGTCCAGCTCGGCCTACTATTCGCGTCCGGTTTTCGGGGGATTAGACGGTTCGGTTTTTGCCAACTTACAGCACAGTTCAAAACGGGTAGATTACAATGCCGGCAATATGGTGGAAGGCGACGACATCACCATGCTGAATTTGCGCATCGGGGTGGAGGGCAAAAAATGGGGTATTTTCCTTTTTGGAAATAATTTACTCAACGACCGGGGCGCTACGTATCCGCATAATTTATTGAGCTACGACACCCGGCTCCGGCCCAGAACACTTGGTATCAATTTGAAATTCAATTTATAATTAACTAAATTACAAATGCAATGAAAGACAGTTTGCAAGCGCCCCACGTGATTCACCTGGGGAAAAAATCAAGAAAAGAAATCAAACGCTACAAGCAGGGCATCGGCACGATGCACATGGAAGTGCAGCACATCCTTTCGCAGGCTAAAACACAGGCAGGCCCTGACAAAGAAGTGCTTCCCGTTGTAGTTGTTCACCGCAAAAAGAAAAAGAAAGGGCTACTGGCAATGGGTTCCCGCTTGTTTGATTTCTAAGTGTCTGTCTTTATCGTCCGATAGCTGTGTTATGTTCGGCCAAAAAAACG
>JALHRK010000746.1 GCA_022841505.1 Saprospiraceae bacterium
GGTCAATGCGTTTGCCATAAGAAAAAGTCAGCACGTTGTGGTCGAGGCTGTCTACATGCCACGACGCAAAAAGAGTAGGAAAAAGATTGTGGTAAGTCCTGGAAAACTCAGATCCCGGTTGTTCAACATTGCCCAATTGGGCGCCTTTCAGGGTGGTGGTTTCTGCCCGCAGACCGAGTTGAAATTCAAGTTGCCCAAAGCTTTTTGAATAGTTCAAATACGCTGCGTGGATCCACTCATCGTACAAAAACCGGTTGCTCAGGTTGTAATCAATGGTCGTGATATTTTCAACGGTGTTGGTATACGCCGCTTCGTTGTCCGTTTTTGTGAAGGCCGATTTCCAGCCGGCTTCAAATCTTGAACCTGCGCCCAATGGCTTGGTATAATCTGCCTTGGCGGCATAAATCGTAATGTTGGAAGGCAGTTTTCCATTGATGAGGTCTGAATATTCCAGACTGCCGTTGCTGTCGTACAGGTAATTTTTAAAAACCTGGTCGTTGTCGGAAGTGTAGGTCACATAATCCGCGTCTACGATAATATTGCTGCCTAAGGTATCGAGGTTATGCCGCAGGTTGATGTTGTAAGTGCCGTTTGAAAAACTACTTTCCTGCCGGTTGTCGGCGATGATGGTTTGCAGGGTGTCCTGCTGCGGATTGAGTACTGCCGCAAAATTGTCGGTATTGACTTTTCCAGGGTTAACCAAACCTTTCACAACCACCCCAAGCGTGGTGTTTTCACCGAGGTAATAATCTACGCCCAATCGGGCATTCAGCGAGCGGCTGGAAGGTTGGATATAGGAATTTTGGGCAAAAGAAGACAACGGCGTCAGGTCTGGATTTTTGTAAAACCGGTTGATGTTCAGGTCCTGAAAACTGTTCGAGAGGCCCGCATTGATATTGGTGTAAATGCTGAATTTTTTGCGGTTGATGTTGAGGTTCAGGCTGTTGTTGCTCCTGGAATACTGTCCCCGCGTGAAGCCCAGCACCACATTGCCATTGAAGCCGGGGAGTTTATTCCGCTTCGTGATGATGTTGATGACGCCCGCATTGCCCGCTGCCTCATATTTAGCGGGAGGATTGGTCATAATTTCAATTTGTTTGATGTTGTCGGCGGGAATTGCCCGCAGGTAGCTTTCCAATTCCGAGCCCGACAGGTAAGTGGGTTTGTCGTCTATAAACACCAGCACACCCGCCCGGCCTTTTAGTTTTATCGTGCCATTGGGGTCGAGTGAAATGCCCGGCGACCGCTCCAGCGCTTCGAGGGCGCTGCTGCCGGCGTTGGCAATCAGCGCGTCCACATTCACCACGGTGCGGTCTATTTTGCGTTGGATGTACGGCACTTTTGCGGTGACGGTGGCTTCTTTCAGCAAGGCAATGCTTTGTTTTAACTGGATGAGCGGAACCTGCACAACGGGGTTGTTTTGATCCAATTTGACCGGGTTGCTCACAAATTGCTCAAAGCCCACATAGCTCACTTCCACCAGGTAAGTATTTTCTGCCAACCCCGTGAAGCTATACGCTCCGTTTGCTTCAGAATAGGCAATGCCAACGATGGCCGTATCCGTTGCTGTTTTTAAAACGACGGTCGCCAATTCAATAGGCGCGTCCTGTTCGTCGGTCAATTTGCCGGTTAGTTGAAAACCAGATTGCCCATGTGCCAATAAAGCATGGAGAAACAGGATTAAAAGTACTGGAAAAACTTTCATGTTTTGTTGTTGTCGGGTGATGAATGGGTTCCGGTTGGTGGCGCTATGGCGGTTATTACCGAAACGTGCGTTAAAATAAAGAGATTCTTTTGATAAGACGGAGATTTAAGGGTTGGTGTTGGGATTATCCCGTTAATGGGGGTAGGGGTATTTAGTGTCCATCCATTTAGTCCCGTAATTGGAGTGTGGTCGGTGTCCCGTAGGGACTTAATGTCGGTAGCTCCGAAATTTTGTCGGTTGGTCCGTGCCGTAGGTACGCAATACCGGTATTACGTACCTACGGCACGAAACGGAACATTCAATGATTTTTCTACCGGCATTAAGTCCCTAACGGGACTAAAAAGACAAGTTCTATAAAGACAGACACTATTCCCACGGCCCACTTTGGCTTACATGAACAATAGAAGCCCCCTCTAACCGAAAAAGCCCCCCGGAAAAACCAAACCAATACGTTCCATTCCGGTCTTCCAGCATAT
>JALHRK010000747.1 GCA_022841505.1 Saprospiraceae bacterium
CGGAAGCACAAAAAATATCCTGCTGTACGTTTGCGGCAGGTCGAAAAAGACACTGCCGCGGCGCTGGGCGAGGGCGGTTTGGCAAAGCAGGAACACCTGCCGGGGCGGAAACTTATGCTTTTGACTAACCCCCGCGCTTTAGCCGGGGGATTCGAAGCAACCAAACCTAACGGGGTTTTAACCCCAGATCACTCATTTTGGGTTAAAACCCATCTGTGTTTGTCCCGTTCATTCCCCCGGCTAAAGCGCGGGGGTTAATCAAATAGTGAACTTGTTTTTTTAAGCGTTACTTCGTATCCTTCGCAATAAAAAAACTCCTCCCCTTTAGCTTGCAAATTTTCCAAAATCCCACCACCTTTGTCCTGTTTTTAACCGGACGGTTAAACCCTATGGCAAAGAAAGAAAATCAACAACCGGCAGACTCGACAGAGCAAAAAATATTCGATGCAGCGCACGAACTATTTGTGCAAAAAGGTATGGACGGCGCCAAAATGCAGGAAATTGCCGACCATGCCGGGATCAATAAAGCGCTGCTTCATTACTATTATCGCTCGAAAGAAAAACTGTATGAGGCGGTAGCGCGTGTTATCATAGGCCGCGCGGCGCCTGTCATCGGCCAACTCATCGAAAGCGAGTTGCCATTGGAAGAGAAAATCCGCCACTTTATTGACTTTTATATTGGCGTGATTTCCCGCAATCCGTTTATTCCCCTGTTTATCATTTCTGAAATCAACAAACACCCGGAGCGCTTCTTCGAAACCATACTCCCGAAAGAATTGCCCCGGCCACAGGTGTTTATGCGCCAGGTGGAAGAAGAGATTGCAGCGGGGCGCATTCGACCTATCCACCCCAAACACCTGATTATCAATATTATATCCTTGTGTGTATTTCCGTTTATTGCCAAACCGATGGCGCGTTTTGCCCTCGGCCTCAACAGTGCGGAAATGAACCTTTTTCTGGAAGAACGCAAAGCGCAGGTGACGGAATTCGTGCTGGCGTCTTTGAGACCGTGAGGTTGTTGAGAATGTTGAGGGTTGAGATTGTTGAGGGCCACTCTATGAACCACACGCTCTTTAATTGAGCGGCCCTCAACAATCTCAACCCTCAACATTCTCAACAATCAACCTCCCAAAGTAAAAAAACAATGAATTATGCGCATTTTTTTCTCATCCCTCCTCTTCCTAACCCTGTTCCATCCGGTATCGGGACAGGCCACCGACACCCTCAGCGTGCAGCAATGCCGTGCCCTGGCCGTGCAAAACAACCCCTTACAGCAGAAAAAACTATACGCTGAAAGTATATATGCCCTGCAAACGCGCAATATTCAAAGCAACAGCCTGCCCCGTATTCAAGTCGGCGGACAAGCCAGTTGGCAAAGCGATGTGTTCGGATTGCCCATCAATTCGCCTTTGTTTGAAATTCCACTCGTTCCCAAAGACCAATACAGATTGTCCGCAGATGTCGCCCAGCGCATCTGGGACGGCGGTTCCGACCGGTACCTGCGCCAACAACGCGAACTGGAACGCGATCTCGCCGCCGCACAGGTAGGTGTCGACGTTTTTCAACTGCGCGAAGTGGTGACCGACCTGTATTTTAAAACCCTGCTGCTACAGGAAAGCGAACTGATTTTGAATACCTCCACAGAAGACCTGAACAACAGACTCAAACAGGCAGAGGCAGCCGTGTCTCAGGGCGTGGCCTTGCGCACCAGCGCCGATCAGATCAAGATACAGATACTCAAAACGCAGCAGCAAATCATTGGTATTCAGTCGGATATGTCTGCCTTGAAGGAAATATTGGCCCAATGGATCGGTCGCGCACAAACCGATTTTGCTTTGGTGGCGCCCGCCATGAGCGACACGCCGGCGCCGGCTGAAAAAAGACCGGAATACCAGTTATTTACCCTGCAACAGCGCAGTTACCAATTGCAAACGGATCGCCTGCAACTCCTGAAACAACCCCGTATCGAGGCCTTCGCCCAGGGCGGTCTGGGGCGGCCCAACCCCTTCAACTTCTTTGAAACGGGCTTTGAGCCCTTCCTCCTGCTGGGCTTGCGGGCTTCCTGGACGCCCTTCCACTGGGGCAATCAGCGCCGCGACGCCGAAACGCTCGCCCTGCAAATGAAAAATATCGACGCCCAACGCCTGGCATTTGAACAACGCCTGCAAGCC
>JALHRK010000748.1 GCA_022841505.1 Saprospiraceae bacterium
TTTGAAGTGACGCCGCCTGTATTTGGCAACATTGCGGAAAGCGCCTACGTTTTTGCCGACAATGAAGCACAGACGGTTGCTTTGGTGGTAAAATCGGGTGCACCCAATGTGTCGGGCACAGCATCTTTGGATGTGCCAAAAGGCTGGCGCATTGAGCCCGCAGAAGCTGCTTTTAGTTTAAAAATCAAAGGAGAAGAACAAACCCTTCGCTTCAAATTGTTTCCGCCGAAGACGGCTAGCGAAGGTAATATCCGCCCGTTGTTGAAGGTGAGCGGACAGGTATACAGCAAAGAAATCGTCGTCATTGAATACGACCATATTCCCACCCAAACCATTTTGAGGGAAGGTTTGGTAAAAGTCGCCAAAACGGACCTGAAAAAAGTGGGGGACCGCGTTGCCTACATCATGGGCGCCGGCGATGGCATCCCCGCCAGCCTCCGCCAGATTGGCTACGACGTTACGGTGCTGGAAGACAAAGACATGACACCGGAAAACCTGGCTCGGTTCGATGCGGTGATCCTCGGGGTTCGCGCTTATAATACAGCGGAGCGCCTGAAGTTCCACCAGGGCAAGCTACTGGAATACGTTCAAAACGGCGGAACGATGATCGTGCAATACAATACCAATTTTGATATGGTGTTGCCGGTGGAATCCATTTCACCGTATAAACTCAAAATTTCGCGCGATCGGGTCACGCTGGAGGAAGCGGAAGTGCGTTTCCTGAAACCAGATCACGTTTTGCTGAACTATCCCAACAAGATTACAGCCAAAGACTTTGAAGGATGGGTGCAGGAGCGTGGTTTGTACTTCCCGAATGAATGGGGGCCGGAATTTGAGGCCATACTTTCGTGCAACGACCCCGGGGAACCAGCCAGAGACGGCGGCTTATTGGTGGCGAAATACGGCAAAGGACATTATATCTATACCGGCTATTCCTGGTTCCGCGAATTGCCTTCGGGCGTTCCGGGTGCATTTCGGTTGTTTGCTAATATGATTTCTGTTGGAAAGAATGAAAAAAGGTAATATTAATGGGGGGATTTTTAGGGCTATCCCCCAACGTTTTCAACAGCATGGTCAGTCTTAATGACTAAACAATAATGCTATGAAAATGAAACTTTTCTTTTGCCTGATGGCTGGCCTTTGGTTGATTTCCGGTTGCAGCAAAGGAGGTGCAAATCCTTCAGATTCCACTACGCTTGAAGAAGAGGTAGTCGCGATCTATAAAGGATTGTATCGCCATCCATGCAGCGGACATTGGTTTACAGAAGTGAACGGAGACCGGATTTTTTTTGCATCCAGCGAATGGGAAGCCGGTAGTTTTGGAACGGACGTTCCGTTACAGGTCACTTTTGAGCTTTTGCCGACCGAACAGTTGTCCTGCACTATCCTGCCTGTGCCGGATAATTTCAGGCATATCCGAATCTTGTCGGTGGTGGAATAGAGGGGGGTAAGTAGGCAAGAGGCAAATTGGCAAGAGGCAAAGGGCAAATTGCCTACTTGCCAATTTGCAAAATCACCCCCTACATCCCAATCGCCTTCTTAAACGCCTCATCGTCCGGCTTTACGCCTGAAGGGAAAAAGTTGGTCAATTCGCCCTGCTCATTCACCACATATTTGCAGAAATTCCAGGTAGGCGCCTGGTCGTTCCAACCATTTTTGTCCTTTTGCGAAAGCCATTGGTAAAGCGGGTGTTGGTCGCTGCCTTTCACGCTTATTTTTTCAAATAGTTGAAAGGTAACGCCGTAATTTTTTTGGCAAAATGCGCCAATCTCCGCGTTGGTTCCAGGTTCCTGGCCTCCAAAATTATTCGCCGGAAAGCCCAGCACGACAATCTGATCACCATACTGTTTATGGAAAGCTTCCCAATCCACGTATTGCGGAGTGTATCCACACTCGGAGGCCACATTGATCAGGATGATTTTTTTGCCTTTAAATTTTTGAAAATCAATCACTTCCTGACCATCAAGGGTGGCCAGTTTAAAATCGTAAAAGGAGGTAATTGCCATAGCATTCTCAGGTTTTGTAAGCGCGACACCTCGTTTGTACCAGGCGGTTAAACCTACGATGGCAAGCACGAGAAAGAGGAGGAGGAATAATTTCATGTTGTGGTGTTTATAGCGTAACATGGATTTTGGGATTTGGTTTTCAGAGATTCAGTACAAATGCGAAAG
>JALHRK010000749.1 GCA_022841505.1 Saprospiraceae bacterium
GCTTTTCAATGCCCTGGGTTTCCAGCACCACATTCGCGCGGTTGAAAGTTGGCAAATAATCGTCCGAAACGACAATGCGTTTGCAACCCATTGTGTAATCGGGCGTCAATTGGCGGCGAACCTCCGGATCAGCAACTTCCCGCGCTAATTTTTTCAGGCACAATTTTTCAAAAAACCGGTAGCGGAATTTGTTTCCCAAAAACAACCGTCCTCTGAATTCCAGAAAGCGGAACAAGGCAGCCCGGATTAAGCGCTGGAGGAATGGGAAGCGACGGAAAGTCTTTTTTAGCCCCGGCGATATTTCGGTGTCAAACCGGTCTGAAATCCAGGCGGGTGTGCGTTGAAAAACGGTAAGTTGGGCGACTTCGGGCGCAATGGCAGGAATGATCTGAATCGCACTGGCACCGGTTCCGACCACAGCCACCCGCTTTCCTTTCAAATCAACACGGTGATCCCAACGCGCCGAGTGGAGTACATCGCCTTCAAAAAGATCCAACCCGGGAATCTCCGGTATTTTTGGACGTTGAAAAGGCCCCAGGGCCGTTATGACCATGCGAACGGTAGTGCGCCGTCCGAGGCGGTCGGTAAGTTTCCAGCAGCCGTGTTCTGTGAGGTATTCAAACCGGACAATCTCCGAATCAAACCGAATGTACGGGTAAATCCCGTGTTTTGAAGCCACGTTTTTTAAATACGCCAGAATTTCGGGCTGGGTGGAATACCGCCGGCTCCAATCCGGGTTGGGTTCGCTGTGGATGGAATAGAGGTTGGATGGGATGTCGCAGGCGCAACCGGGGTAAGTGTTGTCGCGCCAGGTGCCGCCGATTTCTGATGCCCGTTCAAAAACGACAAAAGACGTGCGGCCTGAGACCATGAGCCTCAGCGCGGCGATGATGCCTCCGAATCCTGCGCCGATGATGGCTGTATCGAAATCTGGTTTCATGATCAATCCGTCGCTCTTTTCATCAATAAAAAAAAGAGTCATTGATGATAGATGATTGATTAATGATGATGTAAAATGCCATATCATTTCGGGTTTTCGGGTCCCCCGCCATCATCAATCATCAATCATGTAATCGTCAATCATCAATGATTATTCCGTCCGAAGCGCCTTGATGGGATCCTGGATCGCGGCTTTGCGCGCCGGGAACAGGCCGAAACCAATGCCGATGACCGCTGCAACGCCAAATGCCAAAACGATGGACCAACCGGAAATCACCGTTGGAATATCTGCCTGAGAGGCAATCAGGCGCGCAGAGGCAATGCCAAGTATTACGCCGATCATGCCGCCGAACAGGCTGATGAGGACGGCTTCCAGTAAAAATTGAAAAATGATGTCGCGGCGGG
The DNA here is from genome assembly GCA_022841505.1 of Saprospiraceae bacterium. Classification (GTDB taxonomy): domain Bacteria; phylum Bacteroidota; class Bacteroidia; order Chitinophagales; family Saprospiraceae; genus JABWAJ01. The sequence goes on from JALHRK010000749.1 coordinate 1,345, forward strand.
TGGCGCCCAGTGAACGGCGCAGGCCAATTTCTTTGATGCGCTCCAGCACGGAAGCCAGCATGATGTTCATAATGCCGATGCCGCCAACGAGCAGGGAAATTCCGGCAATGACGGCCAGCACCAGGTTAAACGTCTCCTGTGTTTTTTGCTCCTGTTCGAGCAACAACTCGGGGACTTCAATTTCATAATCCACCACATCGTGATGGCGGCGTTTCAGGATCCGGGCAATCACATCGGCAGTCGCTCTTAAATTTTGCGACTGCGTGACCTGTACGATCGCGCGATCGAGTTGGTGGTAGTTTTTATCTTCTTCATTTTGATTGCCCCCGCCACGCCCAACGTCGCTTTTTGTGATCAGCGCACGGTTGTTGAAACGCAGCAGCACAGTAGTCACCGGGATGTAAACGTCGTCGTTGTAATCGCGAATACCTAAGCTTTTCAGGCTTTCTTCGCTGGCAACGCGTTTTTCCAGGACGCCGATGACCGTGAACCAGTTTTGACCGCACTTGATTTGTTTGCCCAACGCCTCTTCTGTTCCAAAAAACCGCGTCTGGATGTTTTTTCCAATGATGCAGACCGGCCTTCCGGCATCAATTTGCCCTTTGCTGAACAAGGCGCCTTTTTCCACGCGCAACTGGTTCAGCTCAAAAAAGGTGTTGGTGACGCCGATGCAGCGCGATTTTTCTAAGCGCCCGGACTGGATAATGCTGACCGGGACCACGATTTCGGGACTGATTTTTCCAACTGTTGGCGTGACGTTTGAAATGCCTTCGAGGTCGGCAAGCGTCAGACCCGGCGACCACGGGAGTTTGTCTTTGTTCCCGT
>JALHRK010000750.1 GCA_022841505.1 Saprospiraceae bacterium
CTTGTTTAGCGCCTCCCATTTTCGGGAATAGAAATAAAAGCCCGGACGGTCAAAGACATTCTTATTCAGGTTGTCAGCAGACAGGTCAGTCGGTTCCCGTGCAGTCGCAAAGGTATTCAGCCGAAGGGGTTTGCCTGCGATGTAGACGGTAGGGGAATACTTTACCCCTTGCCCCATGTAATAAAAGAACTCTGATTTTGTCATACTGTGATTGATTTAAACAGTATATCTCCATACCTGTGAGATGTGTCCAGATTAGACAATTCGCCGCCGCGTCTGCAATATGCGTTTATACACCCGTCCTCTGACCTAAACAAGTCCTTTTCGTTGACCGTAAATGTATTTGTCCGTTCGTTATTCAAAACAACTTCGTATTCCAATTCGATTTCGCCGCCAATAAATTCACGGGAAATTCTTACGACAACCTTGCATTGCAGTAGGTTGTTTTTATGCACAAAATAACAACGCTCATTGTTGAATGAAAATCTGAATTTACTCACACCACTGCATTTTGAAGTGACAACGCCGCCAACGCCCGTTCAAAAGGAATTGCCCGAACCGAATCATCCGGCGTCGCTCTGTATCCATTAAATGTACCGCTCTCAATGAGCCTGTTATAAATGTACCGATACCCCACCCGGTTGAACATTGCGCGATTTTCTGCGCTGCGTTGCCGCCGGTGCTCGGCTTCTTCTTTGCTTTTCGGTGGCGCCCTCCTTATTTTTTTGAAGAAGAAGGTGTAATGGGCGTTGGCCTGTAATGATTTGACATACCGAAAAAAAAATTGTAGACATCTAACCCCGCCTGCATATCAATATCCTTAAAATACTGAATCCGATCCGACAAATATCGGTCTATTTCTGTTTGCCCAGATGGAAATTCCGGGGCATCTTCTGTTCTCGCCATACATGCTATAATGTTCAAGATCGTTTTGAACCAATAGCCTCCATCTGTGTCAGACTTTTGCACGGTTTCAAACAATCGCCATGCTTCCAGGGCTTCGATTGCCTGCGCTGCTGTCACATCCGCATAGCGCACTTCCTTTGTCATCTCGTTGACGTAGGCTGCGGGGATGTAATAGCGCTCGCCTTTGTAGTTGAACCAATAATCGCCCGTGTACACTGTTTCTTTATACTTAGACATACAGACCGCAGCGAGATTGAAAACCGTGAACAGGGACGCCTCTACGTCGTCTGCAACGCCTTCCTTTTCTGTAAACCGGAATCCTTCGATTGGGGTATCTGAAATGTCTTGCCCGATCAGGGCATTGATACAGGCGACAACGTGCTTTAACTCGCCTGACCGATACGCAAAGGACGCAAAGTTTTCGTTCTCGTTTTCAGTTCGCCATTCGGTCAGTGCTGAATAGGCTTTTTCGTAATCAATGAACGCAGATAGTGAGACTTCGTGCGGAAATTCCGGGAAGTCTACCTGTGTACTTTTGCTGCCTTTTTTGAGGGTGATTAGCAGCATGGGTCGGACTCTTTCTTCTTTTTAGCCTTAGCCGCTGCGGTTTCGATGGGGTTCTTTGCCTTGCGTCCGGGCTTGGCTTTGGGTGTTTCGGCTTGCACTGCATCCATCTTTTGCGCTTGTTCGGGTGACATTTCTACTATGCCGCTAAGGGGAATATTGGCAAATTGTTCGGGTGACAACATGCTTTCGTTTGTAACTTTTGCAAGGATATTGTCAATGCTTGCAAGTGCAGACGGTTCTGTATTTGTCCAAATCGCTTGCAGTACTTCAATTTTTTCAGGCGTCAAATTACTTGTATCAACCTGCGCAGACCATCCCGGTATAACCTCCGAAACACTTTCCACAATGTCAAGCGCCCGCTGATAAATCCGCTTCTGATCGTCTGAAAGCTTGACGGTGGACTTTGGATTGTTCAGGATAGCGACAATGTTTTTTACATCGCCATGCGTCCCGGCATGGATGTTCAGGAACATTTGTAGCTTACCCGCCCGGCCTGCATCCCGGCTTTCGTATTGGCGTTTCATTACGATAAATGCCGCAAGAACCAGGTCACGGGCTAAAATGTCGTTGTCTTTTTTTGTCATCTGTATGCTGATTTTCTTGGTGTAGCCTGTGGTGTTTTTGGAAACGCCGTTCGGATTGCACCAGTTAAACAATCTACTTCCTCATCGTGTGCGGCCAAAGGG
>JALHRK010000751.1 GCA_022841505.1 Saprospiraceae bacterium
ATGCCGAAGCCATTAGAATGCGTGGTAAAACGGGCATATGTTGTGTGCCTTGGTATCCGGCAGATAAAACGGCCGGTACGTAACAAAAAAACTTCCTGCCGGAATCCCGACAGGAAGTTTTTTATGGCGTGTGAGGGGGTGTGTCAAAAGGCGCTACTTCGACCTGGCAAGGCGAAAACCTGTGTTTTTCGTACGAATGCTGGGTTTGCCAAGGTAGCGAACTGATACCCGGCAAACCTGTGCGCCGACCAGAAATGAGCCGCCGCGATTTACACGATTCTCGCCAGTTGGCGGACCAATAGGATTATTTTGATCTGTTTTTGAATAGCCTCCATGCCAATCGCTACACCATTCCCGCACATTCCCGCTCATATCGTACAATCCCAGTTCGTTGGCTTTCCTTTGGCCTACGGGTTGTGTTTTATTCCCTGAATTTCCCGGGTACCAGGCTACCATACCAATATCGTTACTCCCGGAGTACAAATAACCCTTCGTTTGGTTGCCGCCCCGGGCGGCGTATTCCCACTCCGCTTCGGTGGGCAGCCGATAATTGCGCCCCGGGTTTTGGGCATTGAGTTTTTGGAGAAATTCCTGCACGTCGTCCCAACTGACCGTTTCCACCGGACACTTATCACAATCTTTAGAAGCCGTGGAGGGGTTATTTCCCAACACCTGTTTCCATTGTAGTTGGGTCACTTCGTAGGGGCTGATATAAAAATCGCTTAGCGTAACCTGGTGAGTGGGTTTTTCGTCTCCTCCACAGTCTTTTTGCTCGCTGGTACAGCCCATTGTAAAAGTTCCACCTTTTACGAATACAAAACCATCGGCGGGCAGGTTGGTAGAAAGGTCATTATCGATGGTAGTTTCCGACGGCTTGTTTTGCTTCAGCACGGCCATTGCTGCCATACAATCTGTTTTGTGCCGACCCTCCGGAAAAACATCCAGATAATCCTGGTAGGCTTCTACGGTATTTCGGCTGCGGGCTTTTTCAAAAGCGCGGTCGTCGGCTTCCGTATTCACAGTAGCGGAAACGGGTGCAGGCTTGGGCGCTCCGCTCAGGTCATACAACAGAAAAGCCGAACTCGGCTCATCATCCCCGAAAGTGCCCGCGCGGGGCGTGGGTGTGGCGCCTTCCACGTAATTGACGAACAGTTGTTTGCTGGTCAGAAAGCCATCAGTCGCATTAGCGGAGCGCAGGCCTTCCAATATTTTTTTGGCAAAATTGGAGCGATCGGGCGTCTGGTCTTCCTTGTTGTCGGAAGTGAAAAACACGCGCGCCTTGTAGGTTTCGTAATTGGCTAATGCGCGCTGGCTGTCCGTCATTTCGCCGGGTCTTCTGAACTGTCCATCGGGTTTGTTTTTCCAGTCGGGGTCGAAACGTACGCTGTAACAGGCGTCGAGCGCCACCAGGATATGGCGGCAATTGATGTTGTTGATCTTGGGTCGCCAGATTTCGTAGGCGATACCTTTTTGCCAGGGCGCGGCCGGATCAGCATCGGCGGGCAGGAAGTAACCGTTTTCGTCTTCCGACATGCCGTGTCCGCTGAAAAACAGGAACAACTGTCCGTCGGAAGGGTGTTTGCCGTCTTCGTTGCGGGCGTACAGCCGGGTCAGATCGTTGAGTTTTTTGATAATCTGATCTTGCGTGGGATTTTCCAGGATTTCCGTGTCGAAACCGAAGCGACTTTTCAAAATGGCGGCAATATCGCGGGCGTTTTTGACCGGATTTTGCAGGTTGCTGAGTTTGCCGTTCTGGTAAGTGGTGACGGCGAAAAAGACGGCTCGGTCTTTACCGGGGCGGAAGGCTGCGGCGGGAGACGGGCTGTTGCTGCTCGTAAAGGCAGTAACGCACAAAAGCCAAAGGTATAGAATCGTTTTTTTCATGCGCATTTTCGGTTTGTTGCAGCACCTGCGTCGACAAATGTATCCATTTGACGTAATTAAGCAGTACAGCGTTTACGAAACTTCTTTCTTTCGTAAATGCTGTGCCGGGTTGTAATATGAGTTGATAAAACGCCTAAGTGCTGCGCCGCCGAACGGGGGTTCGGCGCTACTTCGAGCGCGCCAACCGAAAACCCGTATCATCATCGCGGGCATCAGATTTGGTCCAACCCACTTCCGTAGGTCTTGTTTGCCAGTCTTTACTATCAAAAG
>JALHRK010000752.1 GCA_022841505.1 Saprospiraceae bacterium
TTACGGCGGTTTGTCTTATTTTAACCAGAAAGAAAAAACCTTTCGGAATTTTTATCAGCAGGATGGGTTTTCACACGACGAATTCAACCGGTTTTCTTTTTTCAGCGACGAAAACAGGAACGATTTGTACGTTGGAACCATCAAAGGCATCAACCGTTTCAACCCTGCTGATCTTTTCAAAGCCGCCGCTCCCGCTCCGGTTTTGCTTTCCGAACTCACTTTTTTTAACCCCGACGGAAAATCGCGCGTCACGAACAGCCACGTTGAATGCACCGCACAAAACGGAAATTTGGTTTCACCCCTTGTGCTGCTCCATCCCAACAACCGGTTTTTGCGGCTAAAATTTGCATTGGCCGATTTCAGAAATCCCGGCAAAAACCAATACGCTTACCGGATAGACGGGCTGGATAAAGAATGGAACCATTTAGGCGCCAATGGGGAATTGATCATCAATTATCTGCCAACCGGAAGACATATCCTGCGCATCAAAGGCGCCGACCGGCATGGCAACTGGAGCCCGCGCGAACTGACTGTTCCAATTGAAGTCTTATTGCATTGGTACTACCGCTGGTGGGCCTTGTTGATTTGGATCAGCCTTGCGCTCGCTGCCCTTATCGGGTTCTATCGTTTCCGAAAAAAACGCCTCCAATTGCAACGCCAATTTGAAACAGAGCAACGGGAAGCCATTCGCCTCAAAGAACTCAACGCGTTCAAAAACAGGCTTTACACCAATATTACCCACGAGTTTAGAACCCCGTTGACGGTCATGCTGGGCATTGCTCAACACTTGGAGCAAAACCAGCCCGTGCCCCAAGGGAAAGCAATGACCAGCGATCCGGCCTGGAAAACGCAGCTAAAATTAGTAGCGCGGAATGGGCAACACCTGCTGGATTTAGTCAATCAAATGCTGGATCTCGCCAAAGCAGAAAACAATAGCTTGAAAATCAATTTCATACAAGGCGATATCCTTCCTTTTCTCCACTTTATTGCAGAAAGTTTCAGCAGCTTAGCCAACCAGCAAAATGTTTTGCTGAAAGTGGAGAGCCGGGAACCGGAATTAGTGATGGATTACGCGCCGGAAAGTCTTCGGCAAATCTTGTCCAACCTGCTGTCGAATGCGCTTAAGCATACGCCTTCCGGCGGAAAAGTAACCGTTGAAATCAAAAAATTGCCCCCGTTAGCGGAAAGCGACGGTGTTCGCAGCCGGACTTGCCTGCTGTTGAAAGTGAGCGATACAGGACAGGGCATTGCACAGGAAGATTTGGTTGCTGTTTTTGACCGGTTTTATTCGGCCCCCTCCCAGGATGCGGCGGGAACTGGGATCGGTTTAGCCCTGGTCAAAGAATGGGTCAGCTTATTGGGGGGATCGGTTGAAGCCAGCAGCCAGGCAGGGGAGGGCGCCGCCTTTTCAATCCTGTTGCCCATCACCAACGAAGCTTTGCCGGAAATGCCCGCAGGACAAAGCAGCTATGAACCAGGAAGCGGAAAGCAAGGTGCCTCTGTGGCGCGTTCTTCTATTCTCATCATTGAAGACAACGCCGACGTTGTTCAGTATTTGCGAATTTGCTTAGCCCCACATTACCGGCTCGAATTTGCCTACAATGGCCAGGCCGGGCTTGAAAAAGCCCTTGAAAGCGTGCCCGACATGATTCTTTCAGACGTTGTGATGCCCGGAATGGATGGATTTGAATTGTGCAATACCCTGAAAAAGGACCAGCGCACCAGTCATATCCCCATTGTATTGCTGACCGCCCGGGGCGATGTGGAAAGCCGCATTACCGGCTTGCGGCAGGGGGCGGATGCTTATTTGGTAAAGCCTTTTCATCAGGAAGAGCTTTTGGTGATCCTCGACAACCTTATCCAGTTGCGGGACAAGCTGCAAGCCCGCTACAAAGCCACAGCGATTGGTGAAACCACGGCTGCTTCATCCATCGGCCATTCCGCTGAAGACGCTTTTCTTCAAAAATTGCGCGCCGTTGTAACCGCCGAACTCAGCAACCCTGAGTTGACTCCGCAGGATATTTGCCGCAAGATGGGCATGGGTCATACCAATCTGAACCTGAAAATTAACGCTTTAACAGGCATGCCGATCTCTCTTTTTATCCGGAAAATGCGTTTGCGCCGCGCCATGGAACTACTTGGCGCCAGCGAAT
>JALHRK010000753.1 GCA_022841505.1 Saprospiraceae bacterium
CTCCCGTGCTGGGTGTGGCTGAGCTTTGCGCAAATGGTTCTCCCCTCAACCTGACGGCATTGCAAGATCCTGCCTTCCCCAACGGCGTCTGGAGCGGACCGGGCGTGATTGGCACTTTCTTGAATCCAGCTAATCTTAGCGGAACCATTACCCTGACATTTGCCTCAAATCAAGCTTGTGTCGGGCCTGCAACCACAACAGTGCAGATCGTCCCGGTGGTGCAGCCAAGTTTGGGTTCGACCGAGATTTGCCCGGGCGACCCGCCGCTCAACCTGACAATATTGCAGGATCCAGCCTTCCCCGTTGGCACTTGGAGCGGTCCAGGCGTGGGCGGCAGTTTTTTTAACCCGGCCAACTTATTCGGGCCAATCACACTGGTATTTACCCCACAGGGCAGCAACTGTGCAGTGGCTTCGAGTACAGTAATAGAAGTGACCATACCCCCTGTTCCAATGCTCGGGAGCGCAACCCTTTGCGAAAGCGACGGCTCCTATGACCTTGGTCAGTTGCTGGATCCCAGTTTTCCCACCGGAGCCTGGAGCGGCCCGGGAATTAGCGGAACCGGTAATAGTTTTAATCCTCAAGGGCTGGCTGGAGTCAATACCCTCACATTTACACCAAGTAACCCGTGTACTGCATCCGCCACGACTACCATTTCTGTTTCGGCGCCTGCTACGCCAACCCTGGGAACAGCTAGCGTATGCAGCAGCGACGCACCGCTGAATTTGGCCACCCTCCTGAGTTCTGGGGTTGTAGCCGGGCTTTGGTCCGGGCAGGGTGTTTCCGGAGGACAATTTATCCCCACCGGGCTGAGTGGCCCCATTGCCCTCACTTTTACGCCATCAGGAGCTTGTACTGCACCTGCGACAACTACCCTGACCGTTACAGTTACCGAGGCGCCCATTTTGGCTACAGCCACTTTGTGTCAAAACAGTGGGCCATTCGACCTGTCTGCGCTGACGCCTCCTGGCTTTGGCACAGGTATTTGGAGTGGCCCGGGTGTAAGCTTCAACCAATTGGATCCTGAAGGTTTGTCGGGCGACATTGCCCTTACTTTTACGCCTTCCGGAGCCTGTGCGCTTCCAGGCAGCACCATTATCACCATTAATGCGTCGGCGCCGCCTTCGTTCACGACTCAATTCAGCGGAACACTCTGCCCTGACGATTGTCTGGAAGCGGCGCCTGCACTTACGGGCGAGGGGCCGTTCAGTCTCATTTTTGAAATCGAAGGGCCTCAGGGCAGCGCACTGGACACCTTGCAAATTGCAAATTCCGGGGCAACCATAACCATTTGCCCTTCCGTATATGCCCTGGGTACGGGCGCTTACACCCTTACGGCGATGGAAATCTCAGATGCCAACTGCCAACAACCCCTCAATCTGCCTTTGGGAGCCTTTCAAATTGTTGCCCCTATGGCTGTTCTGTCACCTACGCTTTGCCCAGGCGAGGAATTGATTGTTGGTAATCAAACTTTTAACGAAGCTAATCCCAATGGCACGGCAACCTTGACAGGAGCTTCGGTTAATGGGTGCGACTCCCTTGTACAGGTGTCTTTGTCCTTTTTTGCAGTAAGCAGCAGCCTGCTCAATCAAACGCTTTGCAATGGGCAAACCCTGACAATAGGTACGCAGACCTTCGATGCTGCCAACCCCTCTGGCACCGTCCTATTCCCGAATGCGGCGGCTTCGGGTTGTGATTCGACCGTCCAGGTGTCCTTATCATTTTTCCCGGTGAGCGCCAGTCAGCTCAACCCAACCTTGTGCAACGGCCAAGCGCTGACAGTCGGCAATCAAACTTTCGATTTTGCCAACCCAGCTGGAACAGTATTGTTTCCAAATGCAGCGGCTTCGGGCTGCGATTCGATCGTTCAGGTGTTTTTGTCCTTTTTCCCGGCGAGCGAGAGTCAGCTTAACCAAACCTTATGTACCGGACAGACCCTGACGGTAGGCAGCCAAATTTTTGATGCGACAAACCCAACTGGCTCCGTGTTGCTTCCTAATGCGGCGGCTTCGGGATGCGATTCGACCGTCACCGTTTCTCTGACTTTCCAAAATGCGATTACAGCAACGCTCAATCAAACCTTGTGTACCGGACAGACCCTGACGGTAGGCAGCCAAATTTTTGATGCGACAAACCCAACTGGCTCCGTGTTG
>JALHRK010000754.1 GCA_022841505.1 Saprospiraceae bacterium
CCCGAATATGGCCAAATCCCGCCAGAATCAAATATTTGCCATTTTTATCGCCTTTCATTTTTTCAGCGATTTTATTCGCCTGCACCCGGTCCCTTGCATTCATTTCCTGCTCAAAATCGGATAGTTGCGCAAATGATTCGTCCTTTTCAGCCCACTTTTCCCGAGCGGCTTCCATTTCCTGCGCGTTGGCATCATAGCCAAAGACCTCATACCCGGTTTCCAGGGCCATCCTGATCAATTCCCCGGCGACGGGTTCCTGGGAATATAAGCCACTGGATAATATGGGGTAACCTCGTGAATTAATGAGCGTATCAGCGGGAAATAGCATTTCCAGCCCTAAATAACGATACCCTTTCTGGTATAAACTATCCAATAATAACGCGACAAAAGCCCGGTGTTTGGGGCGATTATGGGCTTCATTGATCAGGATAATTTTTTCCTGTTCGGCTCTTTTAAAAAGGTAACTCACCGCATCGGCCTGGATTCCATGCTTTAAAAATGCCTGATCTTCAGGAGCGACCGGCTCAGGTTCGGAGTTTCCGGATTTTGCTGCGGCGCGGTCGTATTCGCCAATGCAGGTAAATGCGATCTCATTAAAAGGAGCGTTCTTTAATTTTTCCAATTCAGCAGAAAAGCGATAAACCGACTGCCAGTCAGCGGGAATTGATGGAGGCGTTTCGTTGGCAGGCAAGGCCGCTGACGGCTCAAGCAGTGCAATATCCACCCGGCGGTTTTTGGCCAACTGGCGCTCCGATTGATTTATTTCGCCTTCCCACTTAACTTGGATGCGATTTGAATCAATTCCGTTTTTTATTAAATATTCAAAAACAGCCATAGTCCTTTTGCGGGAAAGGTCAATATTGGAGTTTTTTGTTCCGATGGCATCGGCATAACCGGTTAATTGGACCTGTATTTCAGGATCTTCCAATTGCAGGTAATTAACCAAACTATCCAAAGCCGCTTTATACCCGGTTATTTTGGTTTTACCGGTGCTAAAATAAACAGGGGTTGGTTTGAATTCCGGGATTGCTGCAACAGGCATTAATGGCGTAACGTCTAATTCTGTTTCCACAACGCAAACACGGTCAATAAAATAGCGGTAGAAGTTGTTGAACGACATAGAAACTGGATTGGGGCAAAAAACGCCCAAAGTCAAAAACTTCAAACCTTCTTCTTCCGGTTGAAAAACCTGTTCCAGTTCAATCCACCTAAAAGGCTGTAATGCCGTGCCTCTGAAGTCAATTTGCGGCTTGCGCATCATCAAGGGCTGTTGTTGCGTGGTCACTAATTTTTCGCGAGAAAATAAAATTCCGAAATTATCCGGCAGCATTTTTGGGTTGCGGGTTTTTCTACTAATGTGGGGCACTGCAATGCGCATTTTTACCAAATATTTTTTTTGAAATGAAAGCACCTGCTTCAGTTCTACCCCGATATTGGATCCTCCAATTCCACCTCCTATGCCTAATAACAATCCCGCAAAAATGCTATCCCCATGGACAAACAAAGGTTTTTGGCCAAGGTCTGATTTTAAAAAAGGGGTGACAAAATGCGGCGGCATTGAAGGATCTGCCGCGGAATACCAATGTGCTACATTTTTTGTAAAATGTTCATTCGCAAATTCGGGAATCAACTCCATCGGTTTTTTGTATTCAGAAAAAGATGGATTGGGCACTAAGTTATTGGCCTCCTGGCAGGTGCTTTTGAAGGGAGTTATGCTTGTCAAAAAGACAAGTAGGGTGAAATTTAGCCTGTTAAAAGAGTGATGGTTCATTATGGTTTTCATTGTCATGGATTGTTTGTCAAACTTGACGTTTACCAAACTTTTAAAGTTTAGCAAACTGTTTACCAATTTGACGTTTACCAAACTTTTAAAGTTTAGTAAACGTGGCACTGCATGTAATTTTCAGTTATCCTCATCCGGCTTTTCCACAATTCTGAATTCCTTTAATGTCAATGGCGGCATTCCAATTTCGGCCCTTAAACTATCTACATTCGCTTCGTCTTCAAGCGGACCAATTGAATATTCCAAGCGATCTTCAGGATTTGCGAAATAAGCCGTTCCGTAGCGTTGCACCCCTTTTTCCTTTTTCATAACCGCATCAAAAATGCGGGCAAACCAACGGGCTTCAACTTTATTATCCCTGAATGCCTGT
>JALHRK010000755.1 GCA_022841505.1 Saprospiraceae bacterium
ACAGGGCGATGCGCAGACGGCGGCGCAGTACCGGCAGGCGGCGGCGCAGTTTTGAAATTTGTTGTTCGTTGAGCGTTGTTCGTTGTTCGTTAGCTTTTGGATGGATGATGTTTTGAGTCAATATGTTGTTCGTTGTCGGTTGTTCGTTGTTCGTTAGCTTTCGGATTGAGGATGTTTGGGGGTTAAGATGTTGTTCGTTTTGAGCCGAAAAACTGACAATTGTCCAGGACAATAAGTGAATATTAGTTTTCAACGATTAACGATATTGACAAAAAACATATTCGTTTTCACAACCCCCAACGATCAACAAACAACGGACAACGAACAACCATTATCGACAAAAAACATTTTCGTTTCCAAAAACCCCAACGATCAACGAACAACCGACAACGAACAACAATTATAGACGTCTCTCTGAAACAAAACACAAATCAAGAAATGAACTATAAACTCCTTTTCCCCACTTACCGAAACCGGTTTCAGTTTATCCGGCGGCATTTGAACCGGCTGGATGCCGGGCCGTTGCCGGGGAAAGCGCTCAACCTGGGCGCCGGTGAGGGCGATTACGACGCCATGATTGCAAAACATTGCCGCGAATTGGTGTCGTGCGACATCAACGAGCAGGATGTGAACTATGCAAAAGCGCTGAACCACGAAGTGCCCAATGTGGAATACCGCGTGGAAAATGCGCTGAACCTGACGTTCCCGGACAATACCTTCGATTTGCTGCTTTCCATGGAAGTGATCGAACACGTGGGGCATCCCGAACGCATGGTTTCGGAAGTGCGGCGCGTGCTCAAGCCCGGCGGATTGGCGCTGATAACCTTTCCTTCGCTCGATTTTCCATTTACCTACGACCCAATCAACCGCATCCTGAGCTGGTTTTCCAGCAAAAAAATATCGCAGGGCGCGTATGCGTTCGGGCACGAATACCTGATTTCCCCGGCGAAATTCCGGGAATGGGCGGCTGCTTACGGTTTGGAAATTGTGGAAGAAACCAACCTCAGCGGCTATTTGGTTGGCCTGCTGGAAATGTACTGGACGGGCCTGATCCAGCGGATTTTTAAAGCAAACGCCACCAATTTGCAGGAAGACCAAACCAAACGCCTGACCCTGCGCCCTTCGATGAAGGAGCCGGCGCTGGCGGTTGTCACTGACGGCATTTTGGCGGTAGATCGCACGCTGTTTGGCAAGGCGGCGCATTCTGTGGGGAAGGGTTTTTTGTTAAGGAAGAAAGGATGATTGATTTGAAGATTTGAAAATTTGATGATTTGGAGATTGGGCGTCACGTTAATCTTCAAATTTTCAAATCAAATGGAAATATCCCATTGTGATTTTAAAATTTGAGGATTTGAATATGCAAGAACAGACCAATAACCAGTAACGGATAACCAATAACCAGAACAGGACGCGAGAACAGAACGAACAACAAACAACGCTCAACGAACAACTTCGTTTCGAGGACGCGAGAACGGAACGAACAACGAACAACAAACAACGCTCAAAACATGGACAATAAATTAAAACAACTCCAGGACAAAATAGCTGAAGCCCAATTGGGCGGCGGCAAGACACGCATTGTTGCGCAGCACGAAAAAGGCAAACTCACGGCCCGCGAGCGCATCCATTTTTTATTGGACGAAGGCTCGTTTGAAGAAATCGGGATGCTGGTGACGCACCGGAGCAACGATTTTGGCATGGAAAAGCAGCAGGTGCCCGGCGATGGCGTGGTAACCGGTTATGGTACTGTCAATGGCCGGCTGGTTTATGTGTTTGCCCAGGATTTTACGGTTTTTGGCGGTTCGCTTTCCGAAACCCATGCCGAAAAAATCTGCAAAATCATGGACCTTTCCATGCGCAACGGCGCGCCGCTCATCGGGTTGAACGATTCCGGCGGGGCGCGCATCCAGGAAGGGGTAAATTCACTGGGCGGCTACGCGGACATTTTTTACCGCAACGTGCAGGCGTCCGGCGTGGTGCCGCAAATTTCGGCCATCATGGGCCCTTGTGCGGGCGGCGCGGTATATTCCCCGGCCATGACCGATTTTACGATCATGGTGGAGCAATCCTCCTACATGTTCGTCACCGGCCCCAACGTCGTCAAAACTGTCACCAACGAAGAAGTC
>JALHRK010000756.1 GCA_022841505.1 Saprospiraceae bacterium
TTTTTAAACGAATCCACCGGTCTTTTATCGTTTCCATCAACAGGATCGAGTCGTACACAACCGAAACGGTTGAACTGAATGGCGTGTCTATTCCCGTCGGCAGGGGATACCGGGATGTGCTGGAACAGTTGTAAGTAATGAGGTAAGGGGCAAATATTTATGTTTTTATTGCTGTGTGGAACGCAGATTGTGAAAAAAATCGCCCTTCCGAATCTCAGGCAGCGTCTCTCCAGCCCTCAGCCGCCCTGCTGCGCCACAGTACGACAAAATTTTGCGGAGCCAATATCAGGTTGTGACGCTCCACGGTGCGCCACGAGGCCAAAATATCGAAAAAAGCGGTTTTTACCCGTTCCAACAAGTCTTTTACGCCAAGTATGGACACGGCTCTGCGCAGGTTGTAGGCCAGGAATACCAAACTGTATTCGCCACTCACCTTTTCTTTGCTTTTCAGCAGGGTGTAGTAGAAACCCCAACTTCGCTTAATAGTGCCATAAGGGTGTTCTACGGTGGCTTGTCGTCGTTTGTACTTGTCACGGTTGGTCAATACGCGAAGTCGGTTTGCGACCATCGCCGCTTCGTGAATATTGCGGTCGATATGCCGGCCATGGCGCACTTTGTGGGAAGCAGGGGTGAGGCAGAAGTCGGCAAATTCGCACTGCTGACATTTGGCGTATGGCAATCGGTATACCCGGAAACGGCTTTGTAACTGCCCGTTTTTGCCGTGTTTGTCGTACACCGTTCCATTGCTGGTGAGTTCCTCTCCGACCGGACAGATATAAATATCCTGCTTTGCATCGTATTCAAAGTCCTCTTTTCTAAAACCTTCTTCCTTGGTTTTGTAGTCCTGGTCGGGGTAAGCCACATAAGTGGTGATATTTGTATCCGAGCATTTTTGGAGTTCGGCGCTGTAGTGGTATCCTTTGTCGGCCAAAACCTCCAGGGTTTCCACCTGTAGTTCCTCTTTAGCCGCTACGGCGGTTTGACTGAGCAGGTGTACATCGGATATGTTCTCTACGGAAAAATATGGTACTAAACAGTGTTTTGCATCCACTGCACTTTGGATATTATAGGAGATGTCGGTGTGGCCCATGTTGTTCATAGGCAAAGAGCGTGCATCGGGGTCTGTGAGCGAGATTTGTCGGATGGCAGGGTCTTCTTCCTGTGCTTTTTCCAGCAAACCCAATAATGCATTCAGTTTTTCTGCCCGTTGTTGTATCTCGTCCAGGGCTTTGTTGATGACATCGGGACTTATTGCCGGTTCTTCACCGCGCCGGATCGCCTCGTCCGAGCGATCCAGTTCGTCCAAGTATTCCATAAACCGGCTTTCATGATATTCCAGCCGTTTCAGTATTTTTTCTTCCGAAATATTGTTTTTCCTGCTGTTTTGTGCCCTTATTTTGGTGCCGTCGATGGCAACCAGTTCTTTTCCAAATAGCCCGGCGCCGTCCAGGACTTGGTTGAACAAACGGAAAGTCGCTTTCAGTGCCTTGCGGTGTGGTTTGATGGAACGAAAATCACTAATGGTATGATAAGAGGGTGTTTGACAAGCGGTGAGCCAGAAGAGTTCAATGTTCCGGCTACATTCTGTTTCCAGGCGTCGCGACGATCGCACACGATTCAGATAGCCATAGATGTAAATTTTGAGCAACAAGCCCGGGTGATAGGGTGGCGCTCCTCTTTGTCGGGCCTTGACATGGATGAAACCTAATTTAGCCAGGTCAATAGCATCTACAAACGCGTCGATTACCCGTACCATATTGTCGGGGGCGATCATCTCATCCAAAGGGGTGGCGAAAAGACCGAATTGAAGGCGATTTTGTCCGGTGCGATGACTCATTTTGTTTCATTGGTGGTGCCGGGCGGCGGTGATGCATCAAAGATAGCTGGATTTGGCAGACCCGCAACCATGGATAGGGATTTTTTTCACAATCTGACGGTGGCACTCACGCATACCGCCGCCTGCGTTGGCTTTGCGGCGGTTGGCGTTGAGTGCATTGTGTGTGCCCGGAATGGTCATCGCGCCTCTTGATTGCAAATATGCGTATTTGTTACCAATCGGCAAACTTGGGAGATGGAAAGTTCTCCTCACGCTTAGGCAGCGAGGCGTGTAGCAA
>JALHRK010000757.1 GCA_022841505.1 Saprospiraceae bacterium
CTTTGGCGCCAGGATCGAAGCGATTTCTGGATGCTAATCGCCACTTTTGCGGCGACCCTCACGCTGGGAATTGAAACCGGCATCGGGGTAGGCGTTGTGTTGTCGCTTGTAATGGTGATTTACCGTTCCACCCGGCCGCATATTGCGATTTTGGGGCGGGTTCCCAACTCTGATTTTTATCGGAATATTGCCCGCTTCGACAACCTGAAACAGCGCCCCGACATTGCCATTGTGCGTTTAGACGGGCCTGTATATTTTGCCAACCTTGCTTTCGTCAAAGACAAACTGGATGCGATTGCCGCTGAAAAAGGCGCTGCACTCCAATTGTTCATCATCAATGCAGACAGCATCAACCATGTAGACAGCAGCGCGCTGAACGCCATCAAAGACTGGATTACCGCATTCAGGGCGGGCGGGAGAGACGTGTTTTTTACCGGCGTCATTGGTCCGGTACGCGATGCGTTTACCCGGTCGCATCTGACGGAATTTATCGGCGAAGACCATTTCTTTTTAAGCAATCAGCAGGCGGTGGATGCTTTTACGGAAGACGTAAACGCGAAAGAATTTAAGGCTTACGCTTTACAAACAAATGCCAAAGAAAAGTGAAGGTGCTGACGCCAGAAGTTGGCATTGGGCCCCGGGAGCCCTGCGATTTTCAGACACTAAAAAAACAGGAGCATGATGAGCGGCATTAATTTGGTTTTTAAACGATTGCTTATCCTGGCGGCATGGATACTGATGCAGTTACCGGGTGCCGGAATACTGGCGCAGTCCGTGCTGACAAACAGTCCGTCGCCTGCTCCAAAAGCGTTTAAGCCCGAACCTGACACCTCCGTTCAAACTGCTCCGAAGCTATGGAAACCGCGCTGGCTCCAGAAAAAAGAGGCCTTTAAATTGTCGGTAAAAAGCATGGTACAGCTCTGGAGTATCTATTCCACGGATTTTGAAATTTACAATACCACAACCGGCGCTTATGAACGGGTAGACGACCGGTTCAACGTTTCCCTTCGCCGCGCCCGGCTGGTTTTCAGCGGCGAACCCTATCCGCGTTTGCAGTACACAGTGATGCTGTTTTACGATCAGATTGGACGGGACGTGCTCTCCAGCGGCATTGGCCTGACCAACAAAGCAGACCCTTCTGTGGGCATTTGGGATGCGTTTTTTCAATGGAAAGCGCTGCCCCGGAGCGAGGCGTTGAACGTAGTGGCAGGGTGGTTTCGCCCGCAGATCCAGCGGGAAAGCATCACATCCGGATGGGCGGTCAATTCTTTTGAAAAATCCATGTCGCAGAGCTACGTGCGCAACCATTTGGTGGGAACGGGCCTGGGGCGTGCTGCCGGCATCAACATCGGCGGGTTGATCAACAAAGACAACCTTGGGTTTAATTACAATGTGGGCCTGTTTACACCAGCAACCACTGCCTTAAACGGATCGTCTTCCGGCAAAAACTTTTCGCCTTTAATGACAGGCAGGGCTGTTTTGACTCTTGGCGATCCGGAATTGACGCAATACGGCATCAGCTACGACATCAATTATTTCAACCAACGGAAAGGGTTGTCGCTGGATTTTAATGCAGCCATGCAGGGCAAAAGTGAACAATTTGAATCGGCAAGTACCTTCGGTCCGGGATTTTTGCTCAATTACGGCCCGCTCAACCTTGATGGCGAATGGATGTGGATGTCGCGTTCAGGGCGCGCAGAATCGCCCGAACAGGAAGTTCGCAACTATACTTCCAAAACCAGCGCCGGACATATCCGGGCCGGGGTAAATATCCCTGCCGGGCGCTTTGTGCTGGAGCCTATGGCGATGGTGATGCGCTTTGAAGGGGCCTACGATGCTGCGGGACAAGCCGATGCAGCCGCGCTGAAAAACTCCTCCGGCGCTGAAACGACTTACGAAGTTGGCGTCAACTATTACTTAGATCAAAAACGGCTTAAGTTCATGCTCCACTATACTTTCCGGGAGGGAAACTCCGGGGCGGCCGGCGATGGCGCAATGGTGAATCAGTATTTTTCGCAAAGTGGGGTAGGGGCCATCCGGCGGGGGAATTGGCTGGGTCTGGGATTGAATGCCATCTTTTAACCCCCTTGCTCTCGAACGCTAAAGAGCAGAC
>JALHRK010000758.1 GCA_022841505.1 Saprospiraceae bacterium
AAGGTATCCCGGCCTGGGGATAGAACCAATAATTCGATCGGATTTTCCGAGTGGTTTTCCAATACAAAGGCCATCCAGTAGCGGTATTGCCCGAATTCAAACTTACCCGGTTTTTCAAAATCAACCATGTTTTGAAAACCACCTTTCATCAGGGTGTCCCAGGCCTGGTATTGGGTAATGGCTTGACCATGGTCTTTCAGAATGAGTACTTCCGGTTCTACGCCCGCTTTTTTTTCGCCGAAAGGCAAAAAAGTAACTGGTAAGTCAACTTGTGCAGTTGCAAATAAGGGCAAGCAGCAGCAGAAAAGTACTTTCAGGGCGTCCACAGTGCATTAGGGGTGTTTGTTCGGATGTCTTACTGCTCTAAACAGCAAGCGGGGGCAATTTCGAAAAAAAATAAGATTTTCCAATAGAAAAGGGAAAGGGCAAATAGGCAAGCAGCAAATTGGCAAAAAGCAAAGGGGCAAATTCGCATTTCAAAGTCATTATAGATGAGTTGGAAATTGCGAATTTGCCCCTTGTCCTTTGCATACTTTAACTTCTTAATTCCCCGAAGTCAGCCCCATCGAGCAGCTTTCCTGCTTGTAGGTAAAGACTTTTCTGGTCACAATATAATTCGTCCAGGCGGCTGCGGTTTTGGCAAAACTGGTTACCTGCGATGTTCCTACGGTCGTTTTTGCCGGCGTCAATTTTTCGGTCTCGCAACCCTGCGACCCGGTTTCTCCGTTGAAATTCACCCGAATGGCGTGGATGTCCGATGCCGGAGCGCCACTCAGTTTTGCGCTGCAGCCAATCAGGTAGCCGCCACTGGTGATTCTGGATATGCTTTCCTTGCCGACACCTGCGGGGTCGGAACCTTCATAATACCGGGTCCAGTCGGGCAATTCGGTGCCATAAAATGGCAGCACCATCGCAAAAGCAGCATTCGTGAAACCTGCCGGCATAGGCTGCGTGGTGAACCTGCCTGCAATGGCTGCTTTGGTTCCGGTGGCGTCGAGGGTGACGGCAGTAGCGGCGAAAACGATCGCGCTAACACCAGGTCCGGGCGTATAGATTTTGCTGTTGCTGATGCCGGTTGCAGGATCTGCGCGAACCACCCACATAGAAGTATGTTGTGCGCCTGCGAAACCAACGATCATAAAAGCTGCGGGTTCTGCTGCGCCGTTGGCTGCTTTATAGACCACATCTGTTCCCTGGTCCTGTTGCATGCCGGAATTGTACACGCGTCTCCAGAGTTCGGTGCCGTTGGCGGCGTTAATGACGGATAGAAACGTATGGTTGTTCGTTCTGCCGGTTACGGCAACGACGGGGATGTTTGCCCGGAATCCGTTGCAAGCCTCCAATGCTTCAAAACCTGTTCCCGGAGAGCCGGAAGTGCCTGCGTTGTAGCGGAAGCTGTAAATCTGGGCGCCTGCGCTGCTGAAACGCGCAACTACAAAGGAGTTGACGCCATTGGATGTATTTCTGGCGTTGCCGACAACGGTCACGTCGCCATTGGACTGGCGCTCGACCGAAACGCTGCGCTCATCGTGAGAAATGGCCGGAGGCAACACCTTCAACCAGGTCATGTTGCCGTTCAGGTCAGTACGGATCAGGATGATCTGATGTGCATTTCCATTTTTCCGGTAACCGGAAATGAAATAGCCGGTGTGGACGCTGGCGGCATTGATATCCAGCTCGATGGCCGTGCCGAAATAAGGTACGTTGGGAGCGTTCTGGTCGTTCAGAGTAACCGTCATTTCCTGCCCACCTGTTGCGTTCAATCGGGTAAGGGAAATCATGTTGGCCGGGCCAAAGCTTTGGGTGTTGGCCAATACGATGTATTTGCCGCCGTTAATGGGCTTGCTGTCCTGGGCTTCTTCCTGCGTTGCGGCGATGCCTAAGGTTGTTTCAAACAATTGCGCACTGGCGCTTGTCGCAAAGAAAAGGGCTCCAAAAAGTAAAAAGCACCAGTTCAAAGACGGGATGCGGTTGATCAGGGTTTTTACTGTCGGAATGATTGATGGGTTCATTGTGTGAAAGTTTAGATGTTGAAAATAAAATGTACACCCCGATGTGTTGTAGGGGCAAAAAAGGTACCCATTAACCGGCTGAAAAAATT
>JALHRK010000759.1 GCA_022841505.1 Saprospiraceae bacterium
GGTTCGAATGTCGGCACAAGTGGCATTGGTGATGTCATAAACTGCCCAATCATAATCGTCGGTAATGTTGTTGGGGGTAATCAGAAACCCGAGGTTGCCATTTTGGTTGACGGTAAAAACGTACCAGATGGAATTCAGCTCTGTGGTGCAACTGATGTTCGGATTGATCTCGTTATCATAGTTTCCATCCCCGGTAGGCGAGGTATTTTCCATATAAACAGGCTGGCAAACCGGAATGGCGCCGAGGCAGTCTTGTACCGTTGGCGTTTGGGCTTTTGCAGCAACACTCAGAAAAAGTGCGAGGGAGGAGAGTTGAAAAAGTTTATTCATACGAAATCGGGTTTAAAAAAATAGACAGCCCCAGCCTGCCCGGAAGTCAGGGCCAGGTGCGAAAAAATTACTTCATGGGAAACTATTTTTCGTGGCATCGGGGTTTATTGCGAACTTTCCGCCCTGAATACCACCTTGAAAGGTCATGTAAAAAAACAAAATTCTGCGCACATCCTCAAGGATAAGCCGCCATTTTTTAGAAGACTTTCACCCGAAACTGAACATGCAAAAAATATACAAGATTTTCGTAGAAGCTTTGGATGGCAAAGAAAAAGACTTTGTCTCCGGCAGCATCAACCGTGCCATCGTTTTGTTGTCCATTCCCATGATCCTGGAAATGGCGATGGAATCTCTGTTTGCGGTAGTGGATGCTTTTTTTGTCGCCAAAATCAGCGTACAGGCTGTAGCGGCAGTGGGGATGACCGAGTCCGTTATCACGATCATTTATTCTTTGGCCATCGGACTCAGTACAGCGGCATCGGCGATGGTGGCGCGGCGCATCGGGGAGGGCAAACCCGGAAAAGCGGCAGTGGCCGCCATGCAGTCCATTTATATCGCAACGGCGATTTCGATCATTATCGGGATATTTGGCTTGGTGTATGCCGAAAATGTGCTGCGCTGGCTGGGTGGCGACGACGATATGGTGCGCAATTGCGTGGGCTACACCCGCATTGCTTTTGGCAGCAACATCGCCATCATGCTCCTGTTTTTGCTGAACGGGGTTTTTAGGGGCGCGGGTGATGCCGCCATTGCCATGCGTTCGTTGTGGTTGGCCAACGGCATCAACATCATACTGGACCCGATCCTCATTTTTGGGCTCGGCCCCATTCCGGCTTTTGGCATCGAAGGCGCGGCCATTGCCACGGCCGTTGGGCGCGGCGTCGGGGTGGTTTACCAGTTGAACATCCTCTGGAAAGGCACCAGTATTATCCATCTGACTAAAGAACATTTGCATTTTCACTGGAAAACGACGGTGAAACTGCTGAAAATCGCCTACACCGGCGCCCTGCAATTTCTGATCGCATCGGCCAGCTGGATTTTCCTCATGCGCATCATTGCCCGTTTTGGCGACGACGCGGTGGCCGGGTATACGATTTCCATCCGCTTGCTGGTCTTCACCATCCTGCCTTCCTGGGGCATTGCCAATGCGGCAGCAACGCTGGTGGGACAAAACCTCGGCGCAAAACAACCCGACCGCGCAGAAATATCGGTGTGGCGCGCCGCTTTTTACAACATGCTTTTTTTAGCAACGGTATCGGTGATTTACTTTTTTAGCGCGAGTTACCTCATCCGCATTTTCGACGATACGCCCGCTGTGGTGGAAGCCGGCGTGCTGAGCCTGCGGATCATTTGCGCAGGGTACATCTTCTTTGCTTATGGCATGGTCATCAGCCAGTCGCTGAACGGCGCAGGCGACACCCGCACGCCCACCATCATCAACCTGATCTGTTTTTGGGCAATGGAAATTCCGCTGGGTTATTTTTTGGCCATCACCATGGGCTGGGAACTTGCCGGGGTGTGCTGGGCGATTGCTATTAGTGAAACGATGGCGGCGGTTTTGTGTATTTGGGTTTTCAGGAGGGGGAAGTGGAAGTTGATTGAGATATGATGAGGAAATTCTTGCTTGAAGGCCAGATGTGACAAATTTTAAAAATTTGTCACATCTATAACACACCAATTTCTAAAAAATGAAAAGAACCTTCTTACTCCTGATTTTATTAGCAGCGCCTGGAATTTTCCTTCTTGCGCAGCCAACCCAATACGACACA
>JALHRK010000760.1 GCA_022841505.1 Saprospiraceae bacterium
AACTACTTACCGGAGTATCGAGCCTGATAACCAATAACGGATAACAGATAACCATTCCTGCCACTCCCTATGAAACAAGCAAGCCTCTACCTCTTGCTCTTTGCCGCCTTCGCACTCAGCAGCAGCGCCCCGGATGCATCCCTGCGCCCCGGCAAGGACTACGCCCTTTTCTTTGCCGTCAACGATTACGCGACCGGGTCAGGCTTCGACGACCTTAGCAAACCTATCGAAAATGCCGAAGCCATCGCCAAAGAACTGCGCGAGCGCTACGGTTTCCAGACCGAAATCGTGAAAAACCCAACGCTGGATCAGATCAGCGCCAAACTCCGCGAATACCAGTCTTTTTATGCCAAAAACCCGCAGGGACGCTACCCCAGCACCGGCCAGTTGCTGATCTATTTTACCGGGCACGGCATCGCGGAAGACAACAACGGCTATTTTGTTCCCACAGACGGAAATGTGAAAAAACTGTATTCCACCGCCTTTGCTTATGAGATTTGGCGGCCATTTATCAACAGAATCGACTGCCGGCACATCCTGCTGGCCATCGACGCCTGTTATTCCGTCACCTTCGACCCGGACTGGTACAACCGGAAAATGGGCGCAGACAACTTCACGCGCCCCGGCGAACTCAGCGAAGGCGACAAACTGCTACTGACCAACGAATCGGATAAAAGCCGCATCGTTTTTACCTCCGACGGCTCGGAAGACAAGGTGCCCGAGCGCTCCAATTTTGCCCGGAAATTCCTGGAAGGCCTGCGCAACGGCCCCCGGCAGGACGGTATCCTGACTTCGGAAGGCCTGGCGGGCTACCTGCGCTTCGCCGCACCCAAGCCCCGGCTGACAGAATTCGGCGACGACCAGAAAGGTTCGTTTCTGTTTGTTTCGGTAGCGCCGGTGGCGATCGACCCGGCAAAATCGGCAGCAGATGCCGCTGCTAATGATGAAATGGAAAAAGACCTGCAAGCCTGGAGAACCGCCAAAGCGGCCAACACCATCGCAGCATACCAGGATTATGCCAGGCGCTTTCAAAACGGCGAGTTCCGGGAACAGGCGCAGACGAATATCCGGGCCATCGAACAGGACCTGGCGATCCGGCGCGATGATTTGGCGTGGCAGGTGGCGGAGGAAAAAAATACGCCGGAAGGATATCAGAAATACCTGGCAGACTAC
This sequence comes from Saprospiraceae bacterium, assembly GCA_022841505.1. Lineage (GTDB taxonomy): Bacteria > Bacteroidota > Bacteroidia > Chitinophagales > Saprospiraceae > JABWAJ01. The sequence goes on from JALHRK010000760.1 coordinate 1,174, forward strand.
CCGAATGGACGGCACAGGGCCGAAGCCGCAGAGAAAAGCAGCACCGCGGCGGCATCACCTGCATCGCCTGCCGTCGCCAACGACGGCTTGATCTTCATTCGCGGCGGCGCCTTTGACATGGGATGCACCAGCGAGCAACAAGACTGTTATAATAGTGAAAAGCCGACGCACAGGGTCACGGTAAGCGATTTTTACCTCGGGAAATACGAGGTAACCCAAAAACTCTGGCAGGAGATCATGGGTAGCAATCCATCGCTTTTTCAAAACTGCGATAACTGCCCCGTAGAGCAGGTCAGTTGGGACGATGTACAGGAATTCCTGCAAAAACTCAACGCCAAATACCCCGGGCGCAACTACCGCCTGCCCACCGAAGCCGAGTGGGAATACGCTGCCCGGGGCGGCGGTAAAGCCGTCCTCTTTGGCAACGGGAAGAATATCGCCGATTCGAAAGAAATTAATTTTGATGCAAGCGCTTCTTACAAAAAATCCTATTCCATCGAAGGTGAATACCGCGAAAAAACTGTCCCGGCGGGTAGCCTGAACAGCCCCAACGCCCTGGGCCTGCACGATATGAGCGGCAATGTATGGGAATGGTGCAGCGATTGGTACGGCGCTTACACTTCGGGAAACCAAGCCAATCCGACCGGGCCTGCTAATGGCTCCCACCGCGTGTTTCGCGGCGGGTCGTGGGGCAACCTCCCGCAGGAATGCCGGGTAGCGTATCGCGTCGACGTCGCGCCCGGGTATCGCAACGGCTGCTTGGGCTTCCGCCTTGCCAGGACGAAGTAACCCTTTGAACAGGATTTAAAGGATATAAAAAGGATTTACAGAATTTCAGCGGCTCGGGTCGGCGCCTTTTGAAATCCTGTAAATCCTTTTTTATTCTTTTAAATCCTGGTTCGGACTTTTATGTA
>JALHRK010000761.1 GCA_022841505.1 Saprospiraceae bacterium
GGATTCCAATAAGCCGAACCCCGAAACGCTACCGCCGTGCCTCCTGTCACAAACGCAACATCTCCCTGATTTTCGCCTGTGATCGTTGTCGTATCAGATAGCGCCGCAATAGGCCAAACCCGGTTTACGTATGCGGTCAATGGTTCCCCTGTGACGTTATTGGTCAGATAAAGCGTGTCATTTACAATGTACGGCATCTGAATCTCATTAAACGCGCTGGTGTCCTGAATCATCAGCGACCAAGCTCCCAGACGCGATTTAAACAGCCTGTTGTTTGTGGTGTCGTAATAAATCCAGGCGTTGCGATTATTGACCGGCGTGTAATTTGGTGCGCCTGATCCCCGGAAAATTAACCCGTCTCCAGTAGTCTGCCGCCCTAATTCCTGCTTTGTGGTTGGCGTCGCTGGGTATTGTGCGAATGCCGAAACGGTGAAAAGCAGAAAGCAAAAAATTAGTATATTTTTCATATTCGTGGAATTAAATTATCATTAGCGTAATGTGCAACCCTTTGGCGTTTGTGGCTCCCGTTGCGTCAGTGCGTGTAACCTTGAATGTAAATACATCGGCATCCGCAAGGGGTGCGCTTGCGTCTATGTCTTCCCATTGCCATGATATAGTTGTAAGGCTCGTAAAGTTATACGACAAATGTACTGATCCGTTTTTTTTGACATCAAGTGTGTAAAGGGCTGTTGCCGTTCCAATTTGCCCTACCTCAATCAATACCCCTTGAATATGGCGCCCAGCGAACCCGGTCTTATCAGAAATTCGCCAAAACTCCCCAAGCGGGTCCGTTGTAACAATAGACGTGTTATAATCAAACAGTTTAAATTTCTCAAAATGTCGCCGAACAAACCCGTAATTGGCCAATAAAAACTCCGGCGTGTGTAATATGTACGAACTCACATTAAGCCGCTGCCCCGCCGTTCCGTTGATAACCCCAATTGTCGTGTCTCCCGCAAATGCAATGTCGTCAACTGTAAACTCCTGGGAAAGCCCGGTATTTGGATCAATTACAATTATCTCATCACCTGCCGAGTAAGATGAATCTGCTGGCGCCCCCGCTATCGGCAAATCATTCACCGTGTCGCCATCCTGAATCAGCATATCCGTTCTGGCAGGGACCAACCCCTGCGAGAAACCCGAAGCAATCCCGCTTTCAATACCCGCTCCGGAGTTGCCCTGTGGTGTGTATGTAACCCCGGAATTAGACGGCGCAATGCCCCCGCCCGGCTGAATTTCCGGAGGTGCATCGCTGTCGCTTCCAACTTCGGTTTGGTTTTCCTGCGTCGGAACTGTCACCCCGGAAGCGGAACGGAACAAAACAACCAGGTCCAGGGTCCAACGGGAGTCTCCGGCGACAAATGTACCACCTACAAAACCGTACATTTTTGTCACGGCTGAAACGGTGTATTGTACCGCCTGCCATATATTGTACTTCCCTTGAAAATCACCGCTTAGTCTTTCCGCTGGGTTTTTGTGCCGGTACATCACTTCCTGTGCCATCAGTTGGGATAATGGCAGATAAGTACCTGAACCACCATAACGCCAACCGCCCCCGGACACGCTCCAGCTTGCACCGTCGTAAATGTCCACGGCTCCAAATGTTGAACCCGTTGGACCTTCTCCGATTAGCGTCTCAATTTCAGCCTCATCAGAGTTGCCGGCAGCGTTATTGGTTGCCAGAAATTCAGATACATTATATTGCCCTTCGATTGTTCCATCGAAAAGCATTTCGGAATAGACGCCCGTAAGTGATGTCGTTGGGACCAATGCCGTGATTGGCAAATCAGTATTGGCATTGTTGACTACTTCAAACAGCGAAAAATCTAAGATGAAATCACCTGAATCAGGGATCAGCGGCGTAATAAATTCAACAATATTTGTGTAGGCAACCCCGTCGCCGGTCATCGGGACAATAATTTCATAGCTCGATGGACTGGTGGTCCAAAACATATCGCCTTCCACAATATAGAGCAAGTCCACCAACGTCACCACCCGCGACAAATAATAAGTGCCTATTTGAATAGTGATTTTAAACTTTGCGTGTGCCGTTTCTGCGTCTCCAGGTGTGACAAAAT
>JALHRK010000762.1 GCA_022841505.1 Saprospiraceae bacterium
TGCCGGGCGTTAGTCAGGACGGCCACGCCTTTCTGGAAAAATTGTACGAAGCGGGCGTCCGGAGTTTTATTGTCGAAAAAACAGCAGGGTATGAAGCCTTGTCAGAGGCCAATATCATAAAGGTACCGGATGTGCTGGCGGCTTTGCAGCAATTGGCGGCGCACCACCGGCAGCAGTTTGATATCCCGGTCATCGGCATCACGGGCAGCAACGGAAAAACCATTGTCAAAGAATGGCTGTTCCAGTTGTTGCGCGACGACCAACGCATTGCCCGCAGTCCGCGCAGCTACAACTCCCAGGTTGGCGTGCCTTTATCCGTCTGGCAATTGCAGCCCCGGCACACCATCGGGATTTTTGAAGCGGGCATTTCCCAAACGGGCGAAATGGCGCGAACAGCACAAATCATCCGATGCACAGCGGGCATTTTCACCAATATCGGCGAAGCCCACGCGGAGGGATTTTCCGACCTTATGGAGAAATTGCAGGAAAAGTTGCTGCTGTTTGAGTTTGCTGACGTCATTGTGTATTGCAAAGACAATCCAAGCGTAGATGCGGCCATCCGCGCACTGAACAAGCCCGTTTTTTCCTGGTCGCGCACAGACGACGCCAACCTTCGGGTCACCGACATCCGTCAAAACGCTGCGGGCCACGCCCACATCGAAGCGCTTTTTCAGGGACAAAAAATCGCCGTAACCATCCCGTTCAGCGATGCAGCGTCCATCGAAAATGCCATCCATTGCTGGGCGATGCTGTTGTTTTTGGAAGTGCCGCAAGAGATCATCGAACAACGCATGGCGAGTCTGGAACCGGTGGCCATGCGTTTGGAACTGCGGGAAGGCATCAACGGCTGCACCCTGATCAACGACAGCTACAACTCGGATTTTACCTCACTGTCCATCGCACTCAATTTTATGGAGCAGCAGCGCGGGGGCGCACGCCGCACATTAATCCTGTCTGATATTTTGCAAAGCGGTCGGGAAGAAGCCGACCTCTACGCCGATGTGGCCCTGCTCATCCGCGAAAAAGGCGTCAATCGCCTCATCGGCATCGGGCATGCCGTACACGCTTTAAAAAATCTGCTCCCGCCTTCGGTCAGCCTGCATTTTTACGAAACCACCGCCGAATTTTTGCGCGTGTGCCACCAGTTCGATTTTCAGAACGAAGTCATCCTGTTGAAAGGGGCGCGGCCTTATGCGTTTGAAAAAATTGCGCGGCGCTTGTCGCAAAAAATGCACCGCACCGTGCTGGAAGTCAACCTCAGCGCGCTGGCTTACAACCTCCGCCTTTACCGGGGGAAATTGCGCCCCGGAACCAAAATCATGGCGATGGTGAAAGCGGCGGCGTATGGCAGCGGCAGTCTGGAAACCGCGCGACTGCTGGAGTTTCACAAAGTAGATTACTTAGCGGTGGCTTACGCCGACGAAGGCGCGGAATTGCGGCGCGGCGGAATCCTCTTGCCCATCCTGGTACTGAATCCGGAAGAAGCGGCCTTCGATAACCTGTTGCGCTATAATCTTGAACCGGAAATATACAGTTTAGCCCAACTCGGGCAGTTTGCGCAGTTCAGCGCCGACGCTGGCCGGGCAGTGGCCATCCACCTGAAATTAGATACTGGCATGCGGCGGTTGGGTTTTGAGGCGGAAGATCTGGAAGCGCTGCTGGAATTGCTGGCTGCCTATCCGCATTTAAACGTCCGGAGCCTATTTTCCCACCTTGCGGCAAGCGAGGCGCCGGATCACGATGAATTTACGCGTTCGCAAATCGAGCAATTCGAGTTTCAGTATGACCGCATTTCGGAAGGCATCGGCTACCGGCCGCTCCGCCACATCCTCAATTCCGGGGGCATCGAACGCTTCCCCCAGGCGCAAATGGACATGGTGCGGCTGGGCATCGGGTTGTACGGGATAGGCGCGACTGGCGCTTTCAGCAAGCGGCTGAAACCCGTGCTGAGCCTGAAGGCGACCATTTCTCAAATCAAACAGGCGGTCACCGGCACAACAATCGGATACGGAAGGCGGGGAAGGGCCGATCAGGATAAACGCATTGCCACCATCAGCATCGGCTACGCCGACGGCTT
>JALHRK010000763.1 GCA_022841505.1 Saprospiraceae bacterium
TGTCCACGGCTGCGGAAGCTTCCGTTTCAGCGTGTACATAAGGGTGAAAACCCCGGGCTTCCCCCAGCCCCAGGAAATCGGGCGCTGCGGTTACGTAGCCCATGCCGCCAAAAACAGCCGCCAGTTCCCAGCCGCCCTGCAGGTTAGAAGGGACATCCGTTTTGGATCCTACTGTGCCATGCTGATAACACAAAAGCGGGTAGCTGCTGGGTAAGCTGCGGACAGGCACAACCAACAAGCCGGAAGCCGTGTCGGGTTGCCCGAAAATATCCGGCGTTACATAAGTGATTTTGTACATTTTGATGCCGTTCTGGATAAAAAACCCGAACAAGGCCTGCAACTGCGCCTTAGAGCGCGTGCCCACTAAGCCGCTGCTGATCAATTGTTGCGCCGACAGGGTTTGCGCCAATGATGCCATCAATAAGAGGGTGCTGCAAAGGGATAGAATTTTTTTCATGCGATTGAGTTTATGCGTATTTAGAGGTAAAACAATAATTTGCTTTTTGTTCATTGGACTATACTTACGTACGGCTACAAAAATATGATTTTTTTCGGATCGGTCCTGTAGGGACCTAATGCCGGTAGCGCTTTGTCCAGGCAATTGCCAAAAGTACCAACAGGATCGGCCAGATCAGCCAGCTAAAACCCCAACAAGATTTAAAAATGACGCTCCCTTCATCCCCGAGGTAAACCAGCCCGGCCCAGTAATACGGCGATTTCTGAAAAGCCGGGATGGTCGGATCGTCCAAATACCCCAGTTTGGATTGTCGAAGCGCCGACGCCTTCGAATCGCCCTGCTGAAGATGCTTGTAAAGGCGCTGGAGCAGGTTTGCGGTTGCCGCTTCGTTGATGCTCCAAAGGCTGGAAATTAAGCCTTTGGCGCCGGCGTAGGTGAACGCCCGCGACAAACTCATCACCCCCTCCCCTTTCCGGAATTGACCCAACCCGGTTTGGCAGGCGCTCAGCACCACTAAATCCGCCTGCAATTGCAGCGCATAAATATCCGGCAGCAAAACCGGGCGGTCAGCCAACTCAACCCGGGGCAGCAACCCGCCGGTATCTACCCCTGCGTGGGTGGAAAGGTGCACAACCCGATACGCTGCGCCTTCCCGTTCCAGGGTTTCAAAATTGGCCTGTTCATCTTCATACAGCCGGCTCCTGCAAGTTTTTGCTACCGGCGCTTCCCCGGCGCTTTGCAGCAAGGGCGGCAAGCCCCGCTGACCTGCTGAAAACCGCGGCGCCAACTGCAACAGGTGTTTTCCGGCATTGGATTGCAAACTGCGCTGGCTTTCCAGAACGGCTAAAGAAAAGGCGTATTGAACGCTGAAGCGACGCAGCAAAAAAGGCGCGCGTTCCCAGGAGGTCTGCGGCGAAGGTTCGTAAAACAACGCCTCAAAAGGCAAAAAAGCCAACCAGGCATCGGGAATGATGAGAAGGTTTCCGGATTTGGCACTCAACTCGTTGAGGACCGGAAGCAGCCCATCGCGGTAAATTGCACAGGCCAATTCGCGAAAAGCGCCAGCCTGTTCCATCGCGGTCCTCGATTGCAGCAACGACAAAAACTGCTGCGTTTTTGCAGCCAATGAATCCAGAACCTGAACCCTTTGCCAGCTTGCTTTTCCATCGGGCGACTGCCCAAATACCTCAAGGTGCTGATCGCCCACAAAATATTCAATCAGGGTATGGTCGGGCAGGGTGTCGCGCAAAGCCTGGATGGATGCCCCTGAAATGCTTTCGGTATTGGTGAGGAGTTTAGCCCGGGTTGGGTACCGCTGGTGCAATTGCGCTTCCACGGTGGTCAATTGCTGGAAAAGCTCATCCCGCTGCAGCGTCCATTCGGCATACATGGGCGAATCCGGCGCTTCCAACAGGAACCTTTCAAACGCAGCGATGCCTTGTCGCAGGGTGCGCGCAGCGGAAAGCAGGGTGTCACCCGCTGCGATCAACGCGGCGAAACGGTTGCGCTGCACGGCTTCCAGCAACAAAGCCGATTTGGCTTGTTCGGCATTGGCCCAGGCGGCGTACAAATAAGCTGCATCGCCCGTCGCTTCCCATAGTTCCCGGGCAATGCGAAT
>JALHRK010000764.1 GCA_022841505.1 Saprospiraceae bacterium
GGCGTGCCCGTTTTTAGCCCGAGGTAGTTCTCTAAATAGGCTTTGGAAATCCGCACATTTCCACTCACTTTGATTTGTTTGACGGGAACAAACCGCCCGCGTTCCAGCATCACCTGTGCCTGCACCTGTCCTTCCCGGATGCGGATGCTGTCCAAACGGATTTGTGCAAACGGGAACCCATTGTCTTCCACCTGGCGCAGCAGCGATTCCTGCAATTTGGCGATCTGGCGGACGGAAAAAGGTTTGTTGCGGTACAAGCGCTCCCGAAATCCGACTTGCGACAACAAGGCTTCTTCCACATTGCCATTGCGCAGCAGCGCCCAACGGTATGGCGCGCCCACGTGCAAAAATGCCGTAAAAATGCTGTCCTGCCGAAGCAGGGTATCCACGGAAGCTTCCAGAAAAGCCTGGCTTTGCAATTGTGAAATCACTTCTTTCAGCGCCGTTTTCAGGCTTACGGTGTCGGGGTACACCGGTTTGTACTGGATGCGCTCCGCCAGAAATTCCGGGGACTGGTCGAGGGAGAGCAGACGCAGGGCGTATTGCTGTTGGGCGCTAACCCAAAACCAATTGGAAAGAACGAAGCAGATAACCAGCAGCGTTTTTTGAAATGGCCATGTTACAAATTGATACCTCACTCCACTTTTGTGATTAATTGGTCGTTTCCTCCTACCGCACCACCGTCACATCCCCTTTATACTCTACCACCTCCCCATCTATAAACGCCACTTCTGCCAGATAAACAAAAACGCCAGGATTCACAAGCTGGCCTTTGAACGTGCCATCCCACCCCATCGAAGGCTCATTGGGCGGAAAATTCTTTCCAATATAGACCAATCCGCCCCAGCGGTTAAAAATCTTGAGCGACCGAATTTCCTGGGCAGCCGGACCAGTAAACAAAGTGAAACCGTCGTTAATGCCATCATCGTTAGGGGAAAAGCCGTTCGGGATGTACACGGGGCGGTTTTTTACCACAAAAATGGTGATGTTGTCGAAGCCCACACAGCCATCCTCATTCACTACGGTGATGGTATAAGTGGTGGTATTTACCGGGCTAACCTGGGGATTCGGGCAATCGGTGCAGGAAAGGGAATCCGCCGGCGTCCAGGCATACGTCACCGGGTTGTAATTGGCGACCGCGTTGATCTGTGTGGAAAAACCAAGGTCAATGAACTGATTCGGCCCGGCATCCACGATCAATTCGATGGGTTCCGTCACTTCTGTTTGGATGGTATCTGTGCAGCCCAGGGCATCCATGACCTTGATGGTGTATTGGCCTGCAGACAGGTTTTCAAACAAAGGTTCCAATTGAAACCCGCTGCCATTAATGCTGTATTCATAAAGCGGATTTCCGCCGGTAGCCGATACGGCAATGCTGCCTTCAGATTCGCCGAAGCAAACGTTGTTGACCACTTCTCCAAGGGTCAAGACCAATTCCGGCGGTTCGGTGAGCAGGGTGTCGCCACTGATGATGCAGCCGTTGCTGTCGGTCACGGTGACGGAATAGGCGCCTGCCGGAACGGGTTCAATTTCACTACCGGTCTGGTTGTTGCTCCATGCATAGCTGTAAAGCCCCGTACCACCGGAAACCAGCGCGGTCACCCGACCGTCGCTTTCGCCGTTGCAACTGACATTGCGCGTATCGAATGCCAGCGCCAGCGGTGGGTAGTCTTCCAGCGTAAATTCAAAAAATCCGGCGCACAGGTTGGCGTCGCGCACTTCTACAGTGTAGGTTCCGGCGCTGATGTTGAGCAATGAATTTTCATTCACAAAACCGTTGCCATCGTTCCAGTCGTATTGAAATGGCCCCAAACCGTTGTCAATAGCCACTACGATGGAACCGTCGGAAAATCCGAAACAGGAGGGGCGCGTGATGGCCTGTACAGCAGGATCCAAAACCAATTCCAGTTCCCGAACGGGTAAAATCAAAGAAACCGTGCAGTTGTTTTGGTCCCGAACGGTAACCGCGTAGTCGCCCTGCATGATGTTGTTCAGGAAATTGTTGTTGGTAAATCCGGTGTTTTGCCAATTGTATTGATAAGGTGGCGTGCCGCCGGAAACGACTAAGGTTAC
>JALHRK010000765.1 GCA_022841505.1 Saprospiraceae bacterium
TTTTTGGCCTTTGGCAATGATGCCCCGTTCCGCGAGGGGCTGATTCAACTCCGATACCAGGGCAAGGACCGTAGAATTGGTCGTGAAACCAACCCCAATTGTTGCCGGATTGCTGTTGGAAACGGTCACGATGGAATCCATGTAGGCCCAGTTGGAGGTTGCCGGATTAAAGTGCCGGAAGCTCACCGTCACAGGAAAAGGAATGGTTTCCGGCGTAGACAAATACAAAAACTGGTCTACATCATCAGTATCTCTGGAGTGCATCGGCGGGATGTAGTGGATGGTGTCTAATTGAGCATGGAGGGCCGGAATGCCGGAAAACAGGCAAATGCAAAATGCAAAAAAGGATCGGTTGGGATGTCTCATCTTTGTATCGGGATATATGATTTGACCTCTAAGATAGTTTTATAGCTACTTTTCAGGGGATTTGCATGGGGGGATATCAGAATTTGTCTTTTGAATTACTTATTTAGAGCGCCAAGGTCTTGCCAAACTTGTCCCGGAGAACGCAGGGGTGATCGGTTCAATAAAATGATGCTTAATCGTATCTTTTTATTTTATATTGATGATTGACGATTACATGATTGATGATTGATGATGTGGAATGCCTGCTAAGCATCGTGTCGGAAATCCATGGCAAGCTGTCACTCGATGTTTGTTCCTTCCATCATCAATCATCAATCATTTATTTATCAATTATCAATAATAAATACTTGCCCTTCTGGGCTCAGGGCAAGAATCTCTCAACTCTTCTCCCGTTGCTCCTTCAACTTCCGCTGGTACAACTCCTCGCGGGCCTGCGTATTTTTCGGATCGGTGATGTCCAGTCTTTTTGCGGCATCCGGGTGGTTTGGGTTTACTTTCCGGCCAGGGAAGGCAAGTTTGCTTTTCAGGGCTTTGGCCGTTTCCTGATCTGTTTCTTCCACTAAGCGGGTCAGGTCTTCCTCCTTGAGGTAGCGGCCGCTTTTCAACTTTTTTCGAGCGACTTCTTTGGCCACTTCCGAACCCACGATTTCATCGTAGCGGTTGCTGGCGCGGGGCGCCTCCGTTTCTTCATCCTCAACGGCAGCGCTGCGGGATTTTTTGCGAATGGAGGTGGTCACTTCGCTTGAGACGTATTCGGCCTGCCGTTCGATTTCTTCCTCCTGGGCTAAGCGCGCTTTCACCTGGTGGTCGTAGGCGCTCAGGTCGTAACTCGACAGCGTTTTTTTGAGGGCCGTCGCTTTGTAGAGGTCGGCCTCGTCCAAGCCCTGCGCCCACCGGTCGCTGTTCGCAGAATATTTGAAATAGGAGCGCAGGTCGCCCGAAGCCGATTGCTCTTTCAGCTTGACCAATGGCTTGATGACGCGGTTCATAAAATCGTTCCAGTTGTTGATGGATTTGCCCGATTGTATTTCCATTAAGCCAACTGCCAGCGCGATGCCGGCCGGAATGCCTTTGCTGACAGCTTGCTGCACGGCTGTTTCCGAAAAGCGTTCAATCCAGGCTTCGGCGTTGACATCCCCGCCGCTGCTCGCCCGTCCCGAACTGCGGGAAGGCTTGTCGCGCGGCGTTTTTGGCACAAAATCGGAGTCGTATTCTGTGCCTTTTTCGCCTTTAGGCGGAAGCACAACAACCCCGCCGTTTTCGGAGGCGCCCGAATCGTCCATAGAAGCGCTCATCAGGCCGGAAGCGGAACCGCTGTCTTCTCCCGGCAGGTTGATTTTGACGCCTGCTTTGCTGAGTAAGCCGATGGCCAGTATGCCGGCAAATATCAATCCCAATGCGCTAAATAACCGGTTGCTGCCGCGTTCCTGTGGCGGATGATAGTACTGATCTCTCATGAGTGAAATGTTTTTATAGTGAATGAATGTTGGTCGTTGTTGTTGTTGGTTGATCGTTGTTCGTTGTTCGTTGTTCGTTCTGTTCTCGCGTCCCCGCATCTTCAAAGTTGATCGTTGTTGGTTGATCGTTTTTCGTTCTGTTCTCCCTTCCCCACATATTCAAAGTTGATCGTTGTTGGTTGATCGTTGTTCGTTCTGTTCTCCCTTCCCCGCATATTCAAAGTTGATCGTTGTTGGTTGATCGTT
>JALHRK010000766.1 GCA_022841505.1 Saprospiraceae bacterium
TTGGAAAGCTGGCCGGCAACGTAGCCGTCCACATAAAAACCGCTGCCTGCATAACCCACTTTGAATTCGCTCAGCAGTGCATCGGGCACATCGTCGCCGCGCAGGCTATAACCGCCCTGCGCCGTAGCAAACAAGCCGGATTCTGTCTGGAAATGCGCCGCAGCAAGGGCATTCACTTTGGTCGCCCGGTTGCCGATCGCGACAATGGATTGCAAGCCTTCGTCTACCCGGTAATCGCCAATTGGCGTCTGCACGCCCAACGTTCCGAGGAAACGCAAGCTGGAGCCTCCAAAATCAATGTCCGCAACATTGTACTTCAGGTGCAATCCAATGTCCTGCAAACCTTTGCGTTCATTTTCAAAACCCAGATCGGCTAACGTAGCATCCGTTGCAGCGCCTTTCGAGCGGATGTAAGGCGCATTGAGTACGATGTCGAGTTTGTCGGTCAGGCCGTAAGTGCCATACAAGGATAAGCTGGTGGTTTGCACTTCATTAAAAACGGGAACACCGTCAATTTTTTCAGGTACGAGAAATACTTCATCGTACTTTTCAGAGGAATAAGAAACCACCACGCTGCCGCGGCCTTTTCCCTGCATAAATCCGCTGACGGGACTTTGCGCCGCCAACATCAGGGGCGCTGCAAACAACGCCAGACAGAGCATTTTTTTAACTGTCATCACAATTTAAGTTTTAACATTAGAGAAAGCTGATTGATCGTCCGGTTATTGTTGCCGGAACATCACTACCTACGGAAAGATACCCCGATCAGGTTTTCACCATTTCACTTTTTGTAAGAGCAAACGCATGGGGGCATTGTCAAAAATGCGTCAATCCTGAAGCTTAATGGCTTAATTTACAGACAGGTCAGACAGCGTTTGACTACCTTCGCGCTGCAATAAAATATTTTGTCTATGCTCAACAGACCAAGACGCAACCGCGTTTCTGCCGCCGTAAGGGGCCTCGTTCAGGAAACACACCTGAATACCGGGCATTTGGTGCAGCCCATTTTTTTGGTGCCGGGCACGAATGTCCGCACAGAAGTCACCTCTTTACCCGGGACGTACCGTTTTTCGCCCGATCTGGCGCTTGAAGAAATCGAGGCCTGCATGAAGCTCGGTCTGCGCAGTTTCATTATGTTCCCGGCAATCGCCGATGCGAACAAAGACAAAACGGCTACCTACAGCGCCCATCCCGGCAATTTTTATTTGCAAACGGCGCGCGAAATCAAGCGCCTTTTCCCCGAGTGCTGCCTCATCAGCGATGTGGCGATGGACCCTTACAGCTCCGACGGGCACGATGGCTTAGTAAAGGGCGGAAAAATTGTGAACGATGAAACTTTACCCATCCTGGCCAAAATGGCGGTGGCTCAGGCAGAGGCAGGTTTCGACCTGATCGGCCCTTCCGATATGATGGATGGCCGGGTGGAAGCGATTCGGGTGGCGTTGGACGGCGCCGGGTTTACGGATACGGGCATTATGGCTTATACTGCCAAATACGCGAGCGCCTTTTACGGCCCCTTCCGCGATGCGCTCGACAGTGCGCCCCGCGACGAAGAAGGCATTCCAAAAGATAAAAAAACGTACCAGATGAACCCGGCCAATCAACGCGAAGCGCTGATCGAGGCGAGTTTGGACACCGCAGAAGGCGCGGATTTCCTGATGGTGAAGCCGGCACTGCACTACCTGGATGTGATTTCATTGCTCAAAAATCAGTTTGATTTGCCTATTGCCGCGTACCACGTCAGCGGGGAGTGTGCGATGTTGCTGGCCGCCAGCAAAAATGGGTGGTTGGACTTTGAACGGGCCATGCCGGAGACGTTGCTGAGTATTCGCAGGGCTGGGGCGGATGTGATTATTACGTATTTTGCGAAGGCGTTTGCGGAAAGGGGGGGGAGTTTGTAAACTATTTTAATCCCAATTTTTCAATGCTATTGCCAATCGTTAGTTTTTTCATTTCTGCCTCCAGGCTGCTAAACTCCTGTTTTTCTGCTTTTCTTAGGAATTCACCGTCTTTCAATAAATGTATTTCATCGCAGGTATCGCTTAAAGTGGAGAAGATATGCGAT
>JALHRK010000767.1 GCA_022841505.1 Saprospiraceae bacterium
ATCGGCGCCGGAGCCTTGAGCGCCGACGGCATTTTTATTAAAATCGGGATCGTCCAGCGCATGGCCGACGATCATCATGGAATCGTAGGAAGGATGCGTGGTGCGGAAGCCCGCGGGCGGCAGGCGGTTGTCTTTCAGGGAGGCGTAGGCGCGCTCCAGAACCGTCGTAAACTGGCCATTTACGTCGCCAGTCACCATTTCGTAGATCTGGGCCTGCCCAGGGTCGTTGATGATGTTGTGGTGCGGCTCAAACTGCGGATTGTTGCCGGCAACCTCCAGGTCGGGTTGCAACATACCGGACTGGAACAGCGTATCTCCCTGTTCCGACAACAGCACAAAGCTCACAAACGCACGCCGGCTGGGATAGCCTGACGGGAACTTATGTCCGGCCTTGTTGGTCAGTTTCAACGCAAAAGTAATCGAATCGTTATCAAGTGATTCGAGGGTCAGGTTCAGGTTCAGCGATTTTTGCTGCAACATCTGGAATGTCTTTTCGATCGTTTCATCGAACTGTTCCGCTTCTGCGTCAATGTCAAGCGCCTGGCGGTTGTTTTTCATCAGTTTCAGCATGGCCGTATTGGCGCCTACCAGCTCGTGCAAGCCAAAAGGGCTGCGTCCGTCTAAGAAAAGGTAGTTGGAAGAGATGACAATCGGTTCCTTCAGGCGCGGCATGTGGCATTCCTGGCAGGTAATATTTTGAGTGGCGTAATTGGAGTTGAGCCACTCATGGTAAGTGGCCTGCTCCACAAACGAAGTGCCGGTCAGTTCGCCTTGGTAATCGAACGGGTGCGTCACCAGGGTATGGCAGGGTGCGCAAATGCCCGCGTCGCCGATGTGCTCTCCGAACACTGGATTGAACCCTACAAAATCCTGCATAGGCGGATTAAACGGCTGGCTGTAAGGTCCGTACACGACCCGGTTGGTGTCAAAAGTAATTTCGCCGGAAAAGGTAGCCGCCAGGTTCTCCGAACTGATTTTGTGGCAGGTGCTGCACGTGACGCCGTCCAGGCCAATGCTATCGGCCAGCATATCGGCCATCGTGTAGTGTTGTTGTCCGCGAAACAGGGCCGTGTAGTGCCCGTTCGGCGCGTGGCAGGAGGTACATTTGGTTTGAATGTCCAGGCTATGCGCCGGGTAGAGCAGGATTTCGTGGCTCACCTTCGCCCGCCAGAACGGGTCTTTGGCACTGTTGGCCATCATGGTGGCGCGCCAGTCGTCGTGGATGTTCACGTCGTTGCCATCGCCGTCAACCATGGCGTAGCCGTTGTTGTCGAAGCCGTGGCAACCGCTGCAAGCCACTGCAGTTGGGAAAATGACGGTTGAATCTATGAGCAGCAACTCCTGCATAGCGCGCAGTTCGGCGCGTTCGCTGTCGCTGTGAAAAAAGATCACCGGTTTTTGATGAACCGAACCGCCCCAAAAAACGACGGCGATGACGAAAGATCCGAAGAGTAGTTGCCTGTACATGAAGCGCTGTTGATTATGATTGGAAAGGTAAGGCTGTTGAAAGAATTGACCAAATGGGAATTCAGCGTGCGGCAATCATTTTCCCACCACCAGCTTCATCCCCTTTCGCTCGCTTTCCGTCTCCACCTGGATCCAATAAAACCCTGGCGCCAAATCTCCTGAAGGCATCGAAAATTGTTGGGTTCCCTGAGCCAGCGAAACGGGCTTTTTATGAAGCTGTACGCCCAGCGCATTGAAAAGCGAAACTTGTGCCTGCTGGCTTTCCTGCGCCGTTATTTCCACCACAAAATTTTGCCCGGCCTGCACAGGATTCGGAAAAGCTTTGAGTTGGAACCCAGTGCCGACGACCTCCCCGGCTGCGGTAGAACAGGAATTGACGGCATTCGGCGTCGCCGCATTCATCGCAGCAAAAGGACCGGTTCCGTTTGGGCAGCGGCCCGTGGTAACATCGGTAATTTGCGCGCCAAATTCGATCTGGTCTATCATCGAACCATCAGTATTGCTGAAATAGATGGCTTCTCCGTCTTTTGACAATTTGAAATTGGCGTGCAGACCCGGCTGATTCTGGTCTTCATCCAACCAAATAACCAGGTAGCC
>JALHRK010000768.1 GCA_022841505.1 Saprospiraceae bacterium
ACCGCTTTACCCGCCGGAGCCTCGGCGAAGGCGGGCCAACCATTCGAACCTATTAAAGGCTTCTGCCACGCCGCCACACTGGACGAAGTGCGCACCAACAATTACGTGCTTACCCCCGGGCGCTATGTGGGCGCGGAGGATTTGGAAGATGATGGTATTCCGTTTGAGGAAAAAATGCGGGAACTGACGGGTACGCTGGCAGGGCAATTCGCGGAAAGCGCACGGCTGGAAATGTTGATACGGGAAAAATTAAAGGAGGTAGGGTATGGATTCTGATAAAAACACACTAGATCCGGCGTTTATCCGGGATATCCGCAACATGCTGGACCAGGCAAGGCAGAAAGCCTATGCTGCCGTCAATTCCGTCATGGTGGAGGCCTACTGGCACATAGGTAGACGTATCGTGGAGGAAGAACAACATGGGAACGCAAGGGCAGGCTATGGCGAACAGCTCCTGAAACAACTTTCCATAGCGTTATCTACCGATTTCGGGCGGGGGTTTTCGTCGCCCAACCTCAGAAATTTTAGACAATTTTACCTGACTTTCCCTGACCAGGAGATTTGCTACACACTGTGTAACAAATTGACATGGAGCCATAACAGGTTGATTATGAGGTTGGAAAACGCACATGCACGTTTGTATTACCTGAAAGAATCTGCCCTACAAATGTGGAGTGTTCGCCAACTTGAACGCAACATTACATCGCACTACTACGAGCGTCTGCTGAGCGTACCAAACCAAATGGCCGTCACCATCGCAGAAACTCAAAGCCCCTCTGATTTCATAAAAGACCCCTACGTACTGGAATTCCTGAACCTGCCTGAAGCGGTTTGGCATGCAGAAAAAACGCTCGAAACCGCCCTCATAGCCAACCTGCAACAATTCCTGCTCGAACTCGGCAAAGGTTTTTCGTTCGTGGGCCGGCAATTTCGTATCAGCACGGAAACCAGCCATTTTTACATCGACCTGGTGTTTTACAACTACCTGCTGAAGTGCTTCGTGCTGCTCGATCTCAAGACCGGCAAACTAACCCATCAGGACGTAGGCCAGATGGATATGTACGTCCGCATGTTTGACGACCTCAAACGCCAGCCCGACGACAACCCCACGGTGGGTATCATCCTCTGCGAAAGCAAAGACGAAACCGTGGTGCGCTACTCCGTGCTACACGGTAGCGAACAACTCTTCGCCTCCAAATACCGCCTCGTGCTGCCTACCGAGGAGGAACTTGCCACAGAAATGAACCGCGAACGCCGCCTGCTAACGGAACGCAATCAACCGGCCGAAGATGCGGGAGAAGGAGGTGGGTATGAGGGATGAGAAGTGGGAGACAGTTGAACTAAATCAAATTTCAAAGATATTTGATTGTCCACATTCGACTCCAAACTGGACAGATAGCGGTGTTTTTGTTATTCGTAGTTGGAATGTTAGAAATGGAAGATTGAATTTTGATAAAAGTAGTTTTACAGATGAAAAGACGTACTTAGAACGTATCCGAAGAGCGAAATTGGAATTTGGAGATTTGGTTCTTACAAGAGAGGCGCCGATGGGCGAAATCTGCATGGTTCCTGAAAACCTGAAATGTTGCCTTGGGCAAAGGGTGGTTTTGATAAAACCAATTCAACATAAAGTAGATCCTTATTTTCTTCTCTATTCGTTTCAGTCTTCCTTTGTACAACACCAAATCATGGCAAGCGAGGGTACAGGTTCAACGGTCAGTAACCTTAGAATTCCTTTAATTGAATCTTTAAAAATAACGTTACCAGATATTTACACCCAGCGCCGCATCGCCGCCATCCTCACCGCCCTGGACGACAAAATCGAACTCAACCGCCGGATGAACGAGACGCTGGAAGGGATAGCGCAGGCGGTGTGGGGGGAGTGGTTTGGGAAGTATGCGAGTGGAGAGGAGGAGTTGCCGGAGGGGTGGAGATGGGGGAAGTTAAACGAGGTTTTAGAGATCAAATATGGAAAAAGCCATAAGCACCTTGAAAGTGGTCATATACCTGTATATGGCTCTGGTGGTATAATGAGGCATGTAAGTAACTTTATTTATGA
>JALHRK010000769.1 GCA_022841505.1 Saprospiraceae bacterium
GTGCATCAAAATGGAGGCATCGGAATATCGCCTGCTGCTGGCTCTGAAGTGTTGAATTTGCTGGTCGTTCAGCGTTTTAGGCATGAGTATTTATCTTTGTTTCTAAATATCTTAGTTGTAAAGATAAAATAAAATAAGAAACGCGGCAATTTTTTTGTGTGATAGTTGAAGCATGGTTATGGTGTTAAACCCCTAATCACCGACCAAACGAATCATAATAACTCGCCGCGTGCTGCTCATACCGTTTCAGCAAATCAATGTTTTTGCGCTCCAGCGCGGTAAATTGCTGCGAGATGTTCGTGCTGATGGGCATGTACCAGTCTACATTCCGGTCGAACAGGTAGCGCATCCGGCGATTTTTGAAGGAATAGCCGTGGCGGGCGTAGATGGCGTTGCGGATCACCTCCAGATCACCTTTGTGCATGTTTTCCACGTCTTCTTTGCGGAGCAGGGTTTTGGACGCGTTGAATTTGATGGCGTCTTCGGTCAGGAATTCGGCTGAACCCGGATCACCTTCGCTTTCGCGGAAGGTGTTGTACAAATCGAGGCCAGCGATACCTTCTTCCGGCATTTCCAGGTTTGGATCGTATTTAAACACGCGTTTTTCCAGATTGAATTCGCGCTTGCTGACCCCGAGTTTGCGGTTGTAGGCTTCCCACGTACCTGGTATGGTTTTGCTGTTGTGGTGCATTTTGAACGTAAAAACCCCGTCGTATTTGTCGTCGCCCGGTTCGCGTGCCGTCACGAGGAGCACCTCTTCCTCTTCCTTATAAGTCCCTTCGAACGGACGGCTATTGCCCGCCACAATGCTGTAGCCTTTCACCACTCCGTTTTCGAGCGACTCGATGGCTATGGTAATTTTGTTGCTGTAGCTGATGTCCTTTTTTTCATCATAATCAACTGCGAGGAATTCACCCGTAAACATGCCCACGGAAGGCAGCGGCGGCGGGGCTGGCTGCTCCTGGATGGAATCGGGTTCGGGCACGGTCGCAGCATCCTGATTTTGAGCAGGTTGTTGTTGACTGCATGCAGCAAGAAGCAACACAAAGCCGAAGAAAAGGCAGGTTTTCATAATCAATATTTTTTTATAATCCTGATCCAACATTCTGCCACCACGAGGTTCAGTACCCACCCTAACCACGCCACCAAACGATACACCTCCATCGGGCGGGGTTCAAACGCAGCGACGATTGCAAATTTCCAGGCGCGCAGCGTAATCGCAGATAAAGTTAGGGCAAAACTTCGAATCATCCACCGCCGATGCGCCGGAATGTCGCCCCTGCGAATGTTCCAAATGGCCAATCCGGTAAAAATCATCCACAAGACCGCCAGCAAGCAAAACGCCAGTTGCGAACTCCAGCCGCCATTGGCATAAATACCGATGACCAGTCCCGACGGCCCGGCCACGAACAGCACATTGACCGCATACACCCAACCCGAATACCGGTGCAAGTTGGGATACTGCCGCCGCAACGGCGTTGAAAACTGCGTAAATCCGGCGATCAGGGTCAAGATGGCAGAAAAAACGTGCGCAAAAAACGCCACCCGGTAATGCCCCATCCCGATGTATTCCTGCTTGATGCGCAAAAAGGCCACGTCCGTGTCAATGGGAAGATACTGCAAGGTAATGCGCAGCATCAGCCAGCAAAAAAATCCAAAAATGAGGATGACACAAAACCAGATTAGTTTCATTGGTGGCGGGCTTTTTAAGAGCTTGTTCGGGAATTCATCAACGGGCTGCGAGCGGCAAATTTTATTTTATACTGCGTTGGATTTTTTCGCCGTAGCTGCTGGCTACGTCTGCAAAACCCGCCTTGTCTAAAACAAAATTTCCTCGCTCTCGCTCCGTCATGAAATCCCGAACAAGCTCTAAGCGCTAAGCGAAGTTAATAGTTTCTTTTAACTTAGCGCCGCAACTAATTTCTCAACATTAAGGGCGAACTGTTATGTCAAGTTTTCCACCTGAATATTTACAACCTTGCTTGTTTTCGATAGAACAGGCAGTGGTGGTCACCTACCAAAAATTCCCTCAACTCTTTGA
>JALHRK010000770.1 GCA_022841505.1 Saprospiraceae bacterium
GTTGCTGCTGGTTTCAGCGGTGGCAAGATATTGAAAATAAAATGACACGGAGTTCCACAGAGTTGGCGCGGAGTTTCGCTGAGTTAGGCGTAAAAACTCCGCGAAACTCGGTGTTTACTCTGCGAAACTCGGCGTAATTTTAAACGGCTCCCTCAAGATCGTTTTCAAATCCTCCGGGGCGGTTTTCCTAAAATCGGATAAATAAATTTCGTGGTGCAGGCCATTTTTCACCATGCCTTGCCCCTGCATGAAATCGAGCATTTTTTGAAGTGAAACAGACTCATCGGAGAAGGGGCCGACGTGCAGCATTTGTACGCATGTTCCCTCCGTCATTTCAAAGAATTGCACCCGCCTGGCGTCGGGCATTTTCTTTTTCGAGACCACCGAAGCGACCGCCGAAGCCACCATTTTTTCGTCCACGAAATTGGGCATCCGGAGGAGCAGGCGGTATTCCCATGCGCTTCGGGGCACTTTTTGCGGGGCTTCGGCCATGCTTGGGGCGCCGAATTGTTGCTCATCGAACCACCAAAGTCCTTCGAGTTTCGGCACACCAAAGTCGTGGCCGGCCGCTTTGCAAAGGGCTTTTACGCTGTAAGCAACCGGGTAGAGTAGCTGAATATCCGCTGAAAAAGCCTCACCGGAGGGGTCGCCCTTGCCCAAAATGGAGACGTAGCGGGCGGTTTCGATGTCCACGATTTCTGGGGCAGTTTTAGCGGAGTAGTATTTTTTGTAGAATTTAACCAGGTCGAGTTTTTCCATACTTAAAATCTATTTTTACACAATGACCAATTTACTGACTTTTTGAATCCAGCCCTGCCGCTCTTTTTCGTCCGTCCAGCGTACCCGGAAAAAGCGGGTGACTTTCACGGGGGATATGCCGCAAAACTGGAGCACTGCCCGCTTCACCATGTTCAAATCGCTGTTTCGATAGGCGAAATAAATCCACCACCAGGGCGCATCGCAGGTCGTGAAAATGTGCGCCGAGCGGCCTTTCAGCAGTTTATCCCAAAGCGGGTTGGTTTGGTGATATTCGTAAGCAAAACCAGCATAGAGCGTCCGGTCGAGGAAGCCTTTAAACAAGGCGGGTACCGAACCCCACCAAATTGGGTAAAAAATGACCCAATGTTCGCACCATAAGATATTTTCTTGTGCTTGTTTGAGGTCGGGTTCGAGTTCCTGCACGGTTTTGTAGCCCTGCCAAAGGATGGGGTCAAAGCGCATTTCGCCGAGGTTTTGGCGGCGCACTTCGTGTCCTTTTTTACGGGCGGCTTGCTCGTAGCTGTCGGCGAGGGCAGTGTTGAGGCTGTTGTTGTCGGGGTGGGCGAGAAGGAGGAAGATTTTCATGGTAACCAATTTAAATCCCCAATGTTTTAAGGTCTTTCTACCCCAAAAGTATTGGAATTTTTCACGTTACAGGAAAGACGAAGGTCATGGTCGGGGGTGATCTTGGTGGGATGCAGCGGCTTTATTATTTAACCAGCCATTTGAATGTGGAGGGAAAGGCGATTGAGGGTTGAAAATTGCAGTCGGTTTCGACGGTGTCGGGTATTAACGATTTGATGAAGCGTTACCTTTTGAATTCCTTCCTTTTTCCCGAAACTCCGTCGGTGACAGACCCGTCATCTTCTTAAACGTCGTATTAAATGCCGTTTTTGAGTTGAACCCCGTCTCAAAAGCTATGCCCACCATGCTCAGGTGGGCGTGATCGTCGGAAAGCAACAGCCGCTTGCCTTCCTCCACCCGGTAGCGGTTGACGAATTGGGCAAAATTTTCGCCGAAGCCCATATTGATGAGCTCCGACATTTCATGCACGGTCAAGCCCATTAAACGGGCAAGATGGGGCAGGTTCAACTCGGGGTCAAGGTAGGGTTTTTGGAGGTTCATTTCTTGTAAAAGCTTTATTTTTAATTCATTGCGTTGGGTGCTATTGTAGCGGTATCGCCGCTCCTCCACAGGCGGCTCGTCTTTTTCAAGTATTTCAAAAATGGCTTTGGCCTCTTCCTGCGGGTAAGGGAAAACCTCTTTTTGCCGCAAGG
>JALHRK010000771.1 GCA_022841505.1 Saprospiraceae bacterium
TATGGTCGTCAAAATATACGTCTCAGTATTTGCAATCGTTTTAGCCACAAACCGGCCTTCGATGCATGATGCTGCGAGCACAAAAATTTAATTGTATTAAAATTTATTTTTTCACCTAAACTCTGGAAGCATTATGGCTGAACCATTTATTGCGGAAGTCCGAATTTTCAGTTTCAACTTCGCGCCAAAATATTGGGCGTTGTGCAACGGACAACTGCTGCCGATCAATCAGAATCAGGCACTGTTTTCCTTGCTGGGCACAACCTACGGAGGCAACGGGCAAGTCAATTTTGCCCTACCTAACCTTCAGGGGCAAACGCCGATTCACTTTGGAAACGGTTATGCGCTGGGCCAGCGCGGGGGCTCACAGTCTGTCACACTGACTATCCCTCAACTGCCGCAACACATTCATTTCGCTAATGCCACGAGCGCTGTACAGGACACGCTTGCTCCAACGGGCACGCTATTAGCCGCTACCACACCCTCTGAGTTCTACTCGGGCACGATGGACACTACCATGAACCCTCAGGTCCTGTCTCCGGTGGGTGGTAGTCAGGCCCACAACAACATGCAACCCTCGCTGGTCTTGAATTTTTGCATTGCGCTACAGGGAATATTCCCAAGTCAAACCTAAAATCCTCTTATTGTTATGGCACAACCTTATATAGGCGAAGTCCGCATGTTTGCAGGCAATTTCGCCCCTTTAGGCTGGCAGTTTTGCGATGGGTCGCTCCTGCCGATTGCTGAATATGATACCTTGTTTAATTTGATCGGCACCACCTATGGCGGCGATGGGGAATCTACTTTTGCAGTGCCCGATTTGCGGGGCCGCATCCCCCTGCACTTTGGCGCCGGGGCTGTGCTGGGAGAAACGATGGGAACAGAAACGGTTACCCTCACTACCAATCAGATTCCCCAGCACACGCATGCTTTTGGAGCTAATAATACAAGCAGCGGCGGAACCAGCCCAAGTGGCTCATATCTGGGCAGGAATACTTCGGTAGACGGGTATACGAACGATGCATCTATAGGGCTGGCGCCGCTGAGTCCGACAGCTATTACTCAGACCGGCAATTCGCAGCCACACGACAACATGGCACCTTTTCTGTGCGTCAGCTTTATCATTTCGCTGTTTGGCATTTATCCTTCACCATCCTAAACCTTAATTAGCGCTATGGATCCATTTGTAGCAGAAATCAGAATATTCGGCTTCAACTTTGCCCCAAAAGGCTGGGCCTTTTGCAATGGCAAGTTGATGGCTATTTCTCAGAATACAGCTTTGTTTTCTTTGTTGGGCACTACTTACGGTGGCGATGGCAGGTCTACTTTTGCCCTGCCCGACCTTCAGGGGCGTTCGCCCATGTTCTACGGACAAGGCCCGGGACTTAGCTACCGGGATATTGGCGAAGCCGCCGGCGAGGAAAGCATCACCTTATTGCAAAGTGAAATCCCCGCGCATTCACACGCATTAAACGGCGTGAATGACAGTGGTTTGCAATCTAATCCGGGAGGCGCGTTTCCGGCCCGTGCGAATATTTACAAATCCAACCCGGGTTCGGTTCCGTTGGTGCAAATGAATTTTTCTGCAGTAGCACCAACTGGCAGCAGTCAACCGCACAACAACATGCAACCTTACTTAACGCTCAACATGTGCATCGCGCTTCAGGGCATTTTCCCGCCGCGTGGTTAATTTGTAAGTAAAGTTCTTAAAGAGAACAGAACGAGACGAGTTTACTCAGGAATACGTTGGGGCTGAAAATTGTTGGGGCTGAAAATTTTCAGCCCCGACGATTTTCAGTTCAAACGCCGTTATTTTTGCTGGCGCGAGGCTCCGGCCTCGTGTCTACTATTGAAGAGGCTCCGCCTCTTGTATTGGACGACCGCGAGGGTCGCCCCTACACGGCAATCCGATCCTTGATTTTTTCATTCAATCCCGCATACAACAACAATTTCAATTCGGGTGCGCTGATGTTAATCGCGTTGCTGAAATTGGTGCGCAAATCGGTCAGCGTGCTGCTGCCATTGTAGATCCGG
>JALHRK010000772.1 GCA_022841505.1 Saprospiraceae bacterium
CGCCCTCACGCCGGGCGGTAAAATCCTCATTGTAGACTTCAAGAAAAAACGCACGCCGGTGGGCCCGCCCAACGACATCCGCGTACCCATCCACATAGTAGAAGAAGCGCTGTACGAAGCCGGGTATAAAAACGTGCTCGCTAATGATACGGCGCTGGATTATCAGTATATTTTGGTGGGGGAGCGGTGATGTTTTTGCTGGACCCAAAATAAAAAAACCAAGGGCGCCCCTCCCGGAAGCGCCCTTAGCATTAATTATGCACTCAAAAAGTGTAGTCTCTGACTTACTTCGTAAACACCGTCGTTCCTGTATCCCCAAACTCATTCTCCCAGTTCACGGTAATTTTGCCGCTGCCGTCAATGGAGCCGGTGCCCCGGCTGGTCCAGTAGCCGGCTGTCCAGGTTACGTTGCCGCACACATCGAGCATGGTGGAACCTAAGCCGTTGAATGTGTTGCCGTTGCAAAGGTCGTAGGGCATGCAATACCAGGCGTCATACAAACCTGCCGAAAAGTTGCTTACCCGGTAGGTCGTCGGACCGGTACGCGTGAAGGTGACCGTGCTGTTGACGGTGACCGGATCAGGGCAGCAACCATCGGTGGACGTGCCTGTAGTAACCGTGGTATAGGTGCCAGCTAAGTTGGACGGGCAGCCAACAAACGTTGCAAAACGCGAGGTAAAGCTCGCAAAAGCCGGGTTGTTGGTGATCCCTCCGTCAATATTGTTGAAATCGCGAACCGTGCCGCCTACTTCAACATCCTCCAACACAACAAAGGGGTAAACCCTGCCGTCGTTGAGCGTCACCCGGGTACGGAAGTTGAACAAATCGCCGCCCTGAAGTTGCGCTGCGGTTTTTCCAACAAAACCTGCCATTTCGGCTGCGGTGAACTCCTTGTGGATGGTACCGGTTGCAAAGTCGCTTTGACCGAGCGTAATGGCCGGGAACTCCGCATAAGTAGAATCTATGGTAACGTACGTCAGCAAAAATTCCACTTTGTTCAAGTCTTTGTTGCTCGAATAAATATCGAAAACAAACTTTGAATTGGACAAATCCTGAAAGTTGAGAAAAGAATTATCCGGGTCAACCATTACGCGCATGTTGACGCCATCCAAAAATTCCGGGAACCGGTCTTTGTCTTCGTCAACGCAAGCCCCCAATAGCAGGGTCATTGCCAGGATAAAGGCATAACGCAATTTATGTTTATGATTCATTGCTTCGTTTTTTTTAGTGAGTATAGGGTAGAGAGTAGAAGGTAGAAAGACAAACCCGCTCCATCCCTGAATCCCCAATTTTCAAATCCTCAAATTTTCAAATCTTCAAATCAATTCACGTCCCAGAACACCCGATCCATCCCGCTGTTGCGTTGTTCAGGCGCATTGGGGTTGATCTGCAAATCGTTTGTATTGTAAGGCAGCGAGACCGGATACAAACGGGTTTGCGAGGTGAACGGATTCGTGTCTTCTTCCGGCAGGAAGATTTTCGGGAACCCGGTACGGCGGATGTCGTTGTAGCTTTCCACACCGTAGCCGAATTCGGCAATCCATTTTTGCGTCAGAATCAACTCGAGTTTTTTAGCGTCGTCGCCTGCATCATACAGGGCCAATACGCTGTTCATGTAAGCGTCTCTTGCGCTGGCGGCAAGTTGTGGCGCGCCTGCAGCAGAAGCAATCTCGTTGACTTTGGCAAAAGCAGCCGTCATCCCGCTTTCAAATAAGCTGCGGGCATTTTCTCCCGTACCTTTCGTCAGGGCGAGTTCAGCTCTCATAAACAAGCTCGCCGTATACGTCAGCAACCGCTGCGCAGAAGCGCCTTTCAAGCCCATATTGGCATTAGCAACTCCGCCAGTATTGGAATCGTACTGCCCGCCGGCCGGATACAACCCCACGATGCTTTGGGTAAGCGACTGGTCAAATCCTTCATTCGGGTCGCGGTTGAGCGAGCCGAACCAGATGCTTAGAAACTCCCCGTCTTTGTAAGCAAAAGGCCGCTCCGGTACCTGCCCAGGGGTCAATTGCTTATAGACATAGTACG
>JALHRK010000773.1 GCA_022841505.1 Saprospiraceae bacterium
TGTTAGCCAGTTTAGCCGCTGCGACGAACAGCATTTAGATGAAAAAACCAACGTGTTTGTGCGCGACCTCTACGACCACATCATCCAGTTGATTGATATGGTGGATACTTACCGCGACATCATCACCGGGCTTCAGGAATTGTACTTAGCCGAAATCAGCCTGCGCATGAACAACGTGATGCAGGTGCTGACCATCATTTCAACGATATTCATTCCGCTGACTTTCCTGGTTGGGGTGTATGGGATGAATTTCAAAAACATGCCCGAGCTGTACTGGAGATGGGGCTACTTCGAGCTTTGGGGGCTCATGCTGGTCATTGTCGTGTTTATGATCCATTATTTCAAAAGAAAAAAATGGATTTAAGACCCTGAAACACCCGCAAACAAAGGCGACCGAATATTCTTTGGAACTTTTTTTCAGGAAATCTTTTTTTATCCAGTCAAACGATTTATTTTTGCGTCCGCATTTGCAGAAAAGCAGTTCTGTAACGCGAAATTGGCTCCGTAGCTTAATGGATAGAGCATCTGACTACGGATCAGAAGGTTAGAGGTTCGAGTCCTCTCGGAGTCACTGAGGTTCAACGGTTTAAAAGAAGAGAACGATGTCTAAGGTTTGTCAATTAACAGGAAAGCGACCCATTTCAGGAAACAGTGTGTCGCACTCCAATCGCAAAACGCGCCGCCGCTTTTTGCCAAATATCCAAACGAAGCGCTTCTTCATTCCGGAGACGGGCCAGTGGGTAACATTGAAGTTGTGCACGAGCGCGTTGCGCACGATCAATAAATTAGGGCTGTACGCCTATCTGAAAAAATTGGAAAGCAAAGGCGTAAAGACTGGCGTTAAGCTACAGTCTGAGCCGGGTTGCTAATTCCTGAAATTTAATAAGCAATGGCAAAGAAAAGCAAAGGCAACCGCATCCAGATCATCCTGGAATGCACGGAGCACAAGAAACTCGGCATCCCCGGCACTTCGCGCTACAACACGCAAAAGAACCGTAAAAACACGCCGGATCGCATCGAGTTGTTGAAATACAACCCGATCCTGAAAAGGAAGACCGTACATCGCGAAATTAAGTAATTCCACGATGGGATGATGGCCGATTGGCCTGGTTGACAACAATTTTCTTGATCCACTGATAAAACAATCAAGCGATGGCAAAAGTATCCAAAAACGCAAGGGTAGCACAACGTGCGGCCAACGTCGGCTCAGGCAAAGACCACGTCAAAGTGGTAAAAAGCGTTAAAGATCCGAAAACGGGCAAATACTCTTACAAAGAACAGATCGTTCACAAAGATAAAGTGAAGGAATTCTTCGATAATGTGAAGTAATTCAGGCTGTTGATCAGTCGTTCAAAGCGGCTTCTTCTGGTTTTCAGGGGAAGCCGCTTTTGGTTTTGTTGGGTCTGTTTTTATAGTCCGATAGCTGCGTTATGCTTGGCCCAAAAAACGGTCATTTACGCGAGTAAACTCCCATTTTTTGGGCCTTCGCATGCCTTGCTCTCGAACTCTAAAAATCAGACCCCAGACAAAACTAAACGAGAACTGGCATTTTTGTTTCGTTTCTAATATATTTGTAGTCAAACAGATACATGAAATGACAGCAAGCAGCTTCGTGACTCAATTTCAATTGAGGCAATGAAAATCGAACAAGCCTATAAAGGTTTTAACCGGGAAACATTCGACGCGATGGCGGCTGAATTGGATATAAAGGAACCTATTGAAGAATTGTTGGCCATGTTGGATTAAGTAGGAATGGATTATTTATTTGACACCACCTTTCGTTGCAAAAGATAGATTTGAAGGATATTATAAAGTGATCGGGTTGTTCAACCTGATCTCCATTTGTTGTGTTTGTTCAGAAGCCTTTGTTTGGTAAACGCCATGCATTTTTTATTTTTCAACGTAACTTTGCCCGCCTTTAACACTTTTTCCCTTTCTTAGGGCTGCCAAAGTCTAATATCTAAAGTCTAACATCTAACGTCTATACATGAGCTTCTTCAACAAGTTTTTCAACCGCGAAAA
>JALHRK010000774.1 GCA_022841505.1 Saprospiraceae bacterium
GGTCTACAAAGTGCGACCATCACAACGTTTTTTGCGGGGGTACAAACCGGGGCGGAAACTTTACAGCAAGGGCTTAATGAGTCGGCGGCCTCTTTTGAAGTGAGGTTAGCCGCATTAAGGACGGTTCTCGAACAAACCGGGCAGGCCGTAGATATACAGCTAAACCCCCTGATAGACACATCAGCAAGCCAACCCGCAATAGAGGAGGCTGCAGCCAGATTGCGCGATGATTTTACTGATGCTATGAATGATGGCAACCTGACTGAAGCATTGGGGATAGCGGAACAATTAGGCGATCCTGCGCTGGTAGCAGAAGCCAGATTTTACGCCGACCAGCTACGCGGGGAGTTTAACACCGCACTGGCTGAAGATAATGTTGAGGGGGCGCTAGAGGCGGCGCAATTCTTGCCAGACGACGAGGCACTTCAGACGGCAGCAACGGCTAACGCGCAAGTATTTACCGACGCATTCAATGAGGCATTGAATAGCGGAGACACGGCAACCGCAGACGCTATCGCAGAATTATTGGGGGATGAAAGTTTATCGGATAAGGTCGATGACTACCGGACTAAGTTAGGGGAAGTAAAAGACTCATTTGAGGACTTCACGGAAGCAAGCGGGGGCGTATCCACATCAGTGACCGGGATAGCCACCGACCTATCAGCCGTTGCGGATTCCAGTCAGGTTATGGCGGATGCACTGTCACAAAACGCAGGTGACGCGGGGCAAGCTATGAGCGACCTAAGCGCCGCTACTGCTAACGCGGTTTCCGGGCGTTCAATTGTGCCAGACTTGGAAAGCGTAGCGGAGGCCGCTTCAACCTCCCTACCTTTAGCGGGGCGGTATGCCTTACTCTTTGCACAGGACTTAGAAAAAGCCTCGGCAGCAAGCAATAGCACCTTAGTCGAGTGGGGAATTAAAATAGACCTACTCGCAGCAAAAGCGGCGGCCTTAACCGCTTCTCTCTCCAGTATACCCAACTCAGTAGGGGAGGGCGGCGCGGGGGGCGGAACAAATGTAAATATCAACACAACCAACTATAATCAGACTGAAGCCGCTGTACAAGCCAGCAATGCCGGGACAGACCAATATTTCAGGGGGTACTAAATGACACTCACAAAGCAATCAATCCAGAACCATAAGCGTCTGCGAATCATTCACGGGATTCCCCCTTTACCGGGCGGTTCGGTAAGTAATGAGAGTGTCAAGGCTGTTGTGGAGTTGCTGGCGGAGGGCGGCCTAAACCTTAATGGCGAGATCGGCTCTTTTGTCCCCCGTATAGGTTCAATGTCAAATGGGGGTAACTACATCTCGTTAGGTGAAGCCGGGGACGCATTGATTGAAACTCCGTACTCACGGGTTACAGAATCCATCACGCTAACAGCTACCCCCGGCAATATGTTAGACCGGGTAAGGTTGGAAGGCGACCTGCACTACATGAAACGCAAGGCGGAGGAGTTTTGGGATCGTAAGGGCAACCTCGACCCGGTTTATCTAGAGTGGTCGATAGAGGGAGTGACCGGAATCGGCGGGGCAGAACTTGTACAGTATGCAATGATTTATACACTAGATATGGCATGGGGAAACGGTTTTCCACAAACGGTCACTATTTCAATCGTCCGTCGCCATGACTGGTGGCCTATCATCCCCGGTCAACCTGCCGGATACTGGACTAACTACATTAACGGGGCGGGTGTTCCGGGACTGGATATAACCCCCGGAGCAAACAACCATCTCATAAACGGGACGGTACATTTTAATACAACTTGGCAAGTTGCCCCGCCTCAATACGTCTACCAGAATTATATCGATATTCCAGCCGCGCAAATACCCGGAGACCTCCCCGCGTTATGCACCATCGCAGTAAGGCTCAACACCTACGGGGGGCCTTTTGGTTTGGATTATGTAATGGTCAGTCGTTACACCAAACCAACGTTATGGAGAACGGCTTCAACCAATTTTGCGCCGCTTGCTACCCTAGAAGCGGTTGCTATGACATTGGATTTAAACGCGACC
>JALHRK010000775.1 GCA_022841505.1 Saprospiraceae bacterium
TATTGGAGTTTCAGGCTGGAATGGGGAAATAATGCAATCTTCATTTCCCCATTCCAGCCTGAAACTCCAATAACTCATAACTCATAACTCATAACTCATTCCTATAAAATCATTGCACCACCACACTAAACGTCTGGAAGCCGCTGTCGGTCAGAATATTCAATTGATAAACACCTGCAGCAAGGGAATTGTTTTCAAATGAAACCACTGTAACGGATTGTTTCACAACAGTTTGTATAGTTTTTACCAGCCTGCCCCGCGCATCGAGCAGTGTCAGTTGAACAGGCCCGCTGATCCGGCTATCCAATTCCACCCGAAAATCACCCGGTGTTGGATTGGGAAGGATGCGCACGGCTATTTTTTCAGACAAATCCGATAATCCGGAGGTAAGTACGACGGTAATGATCCTTTCCACCGTTCTACAGTCATTCGTAGAAGAGAGTTTTACAGTATAGTTGCCGGGCGCTGCGTAGACATGCGTCGGGTTTGTGTCCGTGCTCGTTTGGCCGTCTCCAAAATCCCAGAGATAAGTAGTGGCATTTTGACTGGTATTGCTGAAAATGACATTCAGGTCAGTTGATTGGAACGTAAAATTAGCAGTCGGGAGCGGTCTGACATACACCTGAGAAAAGGCAGTATCCGCGCCGAGCACATTTCCGGCAATCAGTCGTGGTGTTTTATTGCCGGAAAGCAGGTAACGCACGGCATGAGGACCGGCGCCGGTAGCGGAAATCGGGGCAGCGCCCGAACCGAAATTCCAGGCATAATTTACCCCGGACAGCGGCGAAAATGCCTCAAAATACAGTGTATCATTTCGACAGATACTGTCAGTGGTAACGGAAAACGCAGCATCCGGTGTTTCAAAATTATATTCGATCAGGTTGATATTATCTACAAAAATACTGTTGCCATAATCGTTGACTGCTGCAAAACGCACAATGACTGACTGCCCGGCAAACTGCTGTAAATCAACATATTCTGTACGCCAGTCCTGCGCGTTGTCTGGAACAAATCTGGCAGTGGAATTTTGAACAGTAGCCAGCGCAGGATCGCTTTTTTGCCACACGACCACGGGAGTTCCCGCCGGGTCGCAGTCTGGAAAAACCTCCAGCCGCAATTGTTCGATGTAGGTGGCATTGTATGCAGCGTGTGCCAGATCGAAAGTAATCCCCGGATTGGGTATATTGCTCAAATCAAGTGGAACCAGGTAAATATAGTCTTCTACGCCCCTATTGGTATAGTCGAAACAATTCAGATAAAGCGCCCGTCCGGGTGCGCCGTTTGCCCCCGTGATACCGGTTGTTCTTAAAGTCCAGGTAAAACCTTCTTCCAGGACGTCCGGATTTTCTATGAGCCAGCCATCAGGAAGTGCCGAAGAAGCCTCAAAATCTTCGGAAAAATAGGTTCCAACGGCCTGTGTAATATACAATACCGGGACAGTGATGGTATCGTTATAAGTGTAATCGTCTGACAGGTAACTCGCCCAGATTTGAAGATTGGCAGATTGGTTGCCGGATAATACCAGTTCATTTTGAAAAGTATAATCCAGCGTGGCGCCTGCTGCAATATCGGGCAATGACTCAGATTCAATCCCCTGATTATCAAACTGATAATTTAATACAGCGCCTGAAATGGTATTGATTCCCTGATTTTCTATCCGAATGGTCAAAGCGCGGTTTGTAGTAGCACAACTGATGATTGTGTCACCACCTAAAGAGAGGGCTTCGTTAATAGATATATCATTGGGTTGCGGACAGTTTTTGAGTCCTCCCGGCCATTGCACGGCAATAGCCCGGCGTCCGGCCAGCCCGGCGTCTGTTTTACTGCGCACGGAAACCCATTTCTCCAGCTGTGCGTCCTGGATTGGAAAAACAAGGCTGTTTGTCTCGGACGACCCCACTACTTCCATATACTTGTCGCCCAGCAGGTATACATCGTACGAAAGCGTGTCGTGTACATCCGTCCAGCTGAGGCGCATGGAATCAAGACATACTTTTGTAATTTCAATATTCTG
>JALHRK010000776.1 GCA_022841505.1 Saprospiraceae bacterium
CCCTGGGCATCCGGCAGTTTGGCATCCTGCTCATCGCGCTGGTTGTCGTCATTGGAGGTGGGTATTTTGTCTATTCGCAATTGAATAAAGGGCAAGGCCAATCCATTGCTTCGCTATCCGATATTCAAAAAGAATTGGGGGTTTTGGCGGATCTGAATAAAAACCTAAGTGCAAAATTAGAAAAAGACCGACCGGAAATTGAAGCCTTGCTGGAAAAAGGGCTAAAAGCGATGAAGGAAAAAGACTACGCCACTTCCATTCAGTATTTGGAAAAAGTGGCGGAGTCAACCCCCGCTTCTACCATTTATCAAAACATCGCGTATGCCTACGAGCAATTGGGGAAAACAGATAAAGCGCAGGAAAATCTGAGCAAGGCAAAGGGAATCAACCCCAATATTGATTTTCAAAAATCAGATAAAGAATTGGAAGGTAAGCGGATCAATCTCCTGGCGCCGGAAAATGGCGGGAAGATGCGGGCAGCTGACACAGATCAAGTAATTAGATTGACTGATGGAGATCTAAAATACTCTTTTACTGGTGGTGGTAAGGATTTTGGTGTTTATTCCTTCAAAGACGGAAAAACAGCAAAGTTTGACCAGTTTGAAACTTATATACCAGGTACTGACCAAGCACATCAAATTGAGTTGTTTTATGGAAATGAATCACCAACTGGAAATTTTATTTCTCTTGGCGTATTCAAACCATTCA
Organism: Saprospiraceae bacterium; assembly: GCA_022841505.1. Classification (GTDB taxonomy): domain Bacteria; phylum Bacteroidota; class Bacteroidia; order Chitinophagales; family Saprospiraceae; genus JABWAJ01. The sequence continues at coordinate 709 of JALHRK010000776.1, forward strand.
ATGGTTTATTGACTGATGCCCCATATCAAAAATTTACGTTTCCTCCAGTAAAGGCCAAATTTTTTAAATTTGAAAAAGCTGGATATTCAGGTATGTATGAGATTCGATTAATGGGTACCCTGGAATAAGTCTTTTTCGCCAAACGACACAACGACTACAACGCGTAAATCCCACGTTGTGACCGTTGTGCCGTTGTGCGAAAAAATAAAGCCGTGGTGTGAAAACCGCCACGCCGTCGCAAGAAATATAACCTACAGCGGCAAAATCCCCGTGACCGTCACATCAATATCCACAGTTGCTTTTGATGCAACCGAAATATTGTTCAGGTCTAAGGAGCCGAGCAAGTTCAGCAGCAGCGAACCTTCCAGCTCGAATTTACCATCGTCATTCGCATCTTCATACCCAATGAAGTGCAGCTCGTAGGTACCTTCTTCCAGAAAGGCCAGCGTATAATTGCCCTGGGCGTCCACTTCGGCGCTGGTGACAGCATTTTTAAACTGAACCGGTCCCTGTTTTTCGGTAGCTGCATTAAACGTTCCTTTTTTATAGGCGTACACGACGAATTTCTCAGAAGTGGACAGCTGATCCGTGACCGTCCCGGAAACCGTCCCGGTTTTGTCTTTGGTGACCACCCTGATCGCAGCATTCAATTCCGTATTGCTGTTAAATTGGTAATCGCTGGCGCCTGAACCGTTGCTGTACGCGATCGCTTTCCGGAGATCGAAATCCAGAACGAGGTCGGTGCGATCGTTTTCCGTCGTTGTAAAGTTTGCCGTCGTTGTGACCTCGGAAGTCGTATTCGCCGAAGATTTTAAGGCATGTTTGACGCCGTCGGTAGTCAACACATAAGAGCCCGGGCTATTCCCATTGGCATCCGCGTCGTAATCCAGCACCAGGGTCACATTGCTGTGGGCGCCCGCTGCCAGTTTGCCGGTTCCAAGGCTTTTAACATCGCCTTGCTGATAGGCAAGCAGGTCAATCGTTTGCCGGCCACTGAAACCCGTCATAGGCTCGCCGTCAATTTTGACATTCGCAACCGTCACGAAAACGCCCTGAACATTGGCGTCGTCAATCGGCGCGTCGGTAATTTCCAATCGTACATTGTCGTCGTTATCGTTGTCGTCTTTGTCGCATTGCGTAAACAACAACAAAGCAAATGCACATAAGGGAATCAAGCCCTTTCCAAGAAGCATGGATTTCATACCGTTTAAAGTTTAAATGTTAAAAATAGGATGACAATTCGGCCCAATTCAAAAAATAGAACAGGCTTACTGCATGCCAGACGG
>JALHRK010000777.1 GCA_022841505.1 Saprospiraceae bacterium
GATCCTTTCCGTCAAATACTCAAATACTCAAATACTCAAATCTTCAAATCTTCAAATACTCAAATCACATGATCCTCATATTTATTGAACATCAAAAAGGACAATTCAAAAAAGCTGCTTTTGAGGCAGTGACTTACGGATATAAAGTAGCCCAGGCCATGGGCAGCTCGTGCGCGGCACTGGTTTTGGGCAACGTTTCTGACGCAGGCGCGCTGGGCAAATACGGTGCATCGAAAGTTTACCACGTGGCAGATGCTGCGCTGGAGAACTTCGACAGCCAGGTTTATGCCGCAGTTATCAGCGCGGCCGTGGAGCAAACGGGTGCTAAAGTGTTGGTACTGCCCCACTCTTCCACCGGTAAATCGTTGTTGGGACGCCTCGCTGCACGGTTGAATGCCGCTTCCGTAGCGGGTGTGAATACCTTACCCACAGTGGACGGCGGTTTCCGCGTTAAGCGGGCGGTATTTTCCGGCAAGGCCATTGCGGAATACGAACTGAAATCGGACATTAAAATCATCTCGCTGATGGGCAATGCCCTGCAACCGCAGGCGACAGGCCAGGATGCGCCGGTGGAAGCGCTGTCGGTCAGCGTACCGGCTGGCCGTATAAAAGTAAAATCGGTGGAGCGCGCGGAAGGCATTGTGCCGCTGCCGGAAGCGGAACTCGTCGTTTCGGCGGGCCGCGGCATGAAAGGCCCGGAAAACTGGGGCATCGTGGAAGCATTAGCCGAAGTGATTGGCGCTACAACGGCCTGCTCCCGCCCCGTTGCCGATGCTGATTGGCGCCCACACCACGAACACGTCGGACAAACGGGCATCGCCATCCGCCCGAACCTGTACATTGCGATCGGTATTTCCGGCGCCATCCAGCACTTAGCGGGCGTGAACAGCTCGAAAACGATTGTGGTCATCAACAAAGACAAAGAAGCGCCCTTCTTCAAAGCTGCCGACTACGGCGTGGAAGGCGACCTGTTTGAGGTGGTGCCGCGCTTGACGGAAGCTTTCCGGAAGTTTAAGGGGAACGGTTGACGGTAGACGGCAGACGGTTGACGGTTGACGGTAGACGGGGGGCAATTGGCGGTAAAAATTTGCATTGTAAGAATTTTTTCATCTTTAAATTTAGAGAAAATGGGAAAATTTAAAGACTTACGTGTGCGGAATGATGGGATGGAATTAGCCGAAAAAATCTATGCCATTACCAAGCTGCCTGCTTTTTCAAAAGATTTTGGGTTGACCAACCAAATCACCAGAGCCTGTATCTCAGTGCCTTCCAATATCGCAGAAGGCGATGAACGGGGAACAAACCGGGAAGCAGTACATTTTTTCAATATTGCAAAAGGTTCTGCTGCTGAAATCATTACGCAACTCAACCTTGCCCATCGCATTGGATACATTGACAAGGATACGCTTAATCAATTGGAGGATCAGGCAGAAAAAATAAGAGCTTCCCTGAAAAAACTGATCCAGGCGCGAGGCGGAAAAAATCCGCTTCTTCTTGTAGCCTGGTTTCTGGTTTCTATCGTCAATCCCATTTAATCGGTTACCGTCCGTCCACCGTCCACCGAATAAAATATTCCCCCACGCCCTTGCATTCCCCGCATAAAACCATATCTTTGCGCCCGCTGTAACTGATTTCAGTGATCACTAACGGTTTAAAACACAACAATGGCGATTTATTTAACGAAAGAAAAAATTGCGAGCATCATCACCGAACACGGTGGCTCTGCAACGAACACAGGTTCGACCGAGGCGCAGATTGCGCTCATTACCTACAGGATCGAAAAATTGTCAGAGCACTTGCTCAAAAACCACAAAGACCACTCTTGCCGGCGCGCTTTGCTGGCGTTGGTTGGTCAGCGGAAGCAACTGCTCAACTATTTATCGAAAAAAGACCTTGGCAAATATCGTGCTTTGATTGAAAAATTAGGCATTCGTAAGTAAGACATCGCAAGGAAGCATTGACAACAATGCTTCCTTGTTGTTTTATCC
>JALHRK010000778.1 GCA_022841505.1 Saprospiraceae bacterium
TGACGATGTTAATTTCGAGATTATGCCCATTGGCAAGGTTAAGTTCCGGCATTTCAAGAATTGGAGTATAAAAAATTAAAATTTGAAAAAAAACAAAAAAAAGCGCCATGATCGTGTATTTTTTTAAACAAATATGCGTTATCATTTCAACAGTCATGAGACTGTAAAGTTCTTTTACATCCGCATCCAAGCAAATACCTTGAACAAGCACACGTTACACGCTTTTTCAAAACCGATTCTTTTATAAAAATTTTTCTTTATGACACGCTTAAAAAATTTTCAAGGTGAGGACGTGCTGGATGCACACCAATTATTGTTGATTAAAGGAGGAAACGAAGGTGATCCGCCACCATGGCCGGACGACGACGACGACTTCTAAGAGAAGAAGAAAATTTAAAAGGGATTTATTTCCTGAACTAACGGCCACTGCATCATTTTTTGCGGTGGCCGTTTTTTTTGGGGTGAAACATAAATTGGAGCGAAATTTGTATGTTTGTAAAATATGAACGACAACTCATCCGTAAAGCAGGATTATTTAATTTTATTGAAACCGCTACAAAGGGATTGGTTTCCACCGGAAAAACTATGGATTACCCTTTGTTTCCTGATTGGCATATTGCCCTCCATTTTTGCACAAACCGATTCGTTGAGTACTCCCCACAACATGCAGCGCTTCGACGCCAACGAAGCATTCAACCGGGCCAATGAATTATATAAGGATGAAGTCTACAACAAATCGCTGGGCATCCTCCTGGAAGGTATCGAATACCTCAGTCCCCCAGACACCACTTATTACCGCTATATTCGCCTGATTGGCCGCAACTACCAAAAACTGGCCTATTACCAACGGGCCTTAGAAAACTACCTCATCTACCTGAAATGGGCAAAATCCCGGAATTCGCTCAAAGATATGGCCAAAATCAGCGGCAATATTTCCGCCACTTACCAGGCAATGGGCGACTTCAAAAAGGCATATAATTTTGGGTTGGACTGCCTGCGCCAGTACGAGGAGATCAGAGATTCTTCAGGCATGGCGGAAGCTTATTATGAACTGGGCACCCTGTTCTTTTATCAAAAAAATCCCGAAGAAGCGCTGGGCTATTACAAACAGTCTATGGCCATCAGCCAATCGCTCAATGAAACCAAAGATCTTTATTCCTGTCTTGGCGCGCTGGGTTCGGCTTATGAAGAACTTGGCGATCTGGAAGCCGCCCTCAACTACAACCTGCAATCGCTTGAAATTGCCCGCAAAATGGGTCAGAAGGCTCCGGAAGCTTACGCGCTGCACAATGTCGGTACGGTCTACATCAAGATGAAATTGTACGACAAAGCTTTAGACTACCTCAACGCCTCGCTGAAACTGAAGGTGGAGCTCGATGATGTCTGGGGGTTGGTGGCCAGCTATAAATACTTAGGATTGCTGTACCTTCAAAAAAAGGACTACAACCAGGCCATCGAACACCTGAATAGCGGGCTGGAACTGGCAAAAGCCAGCCACAGCAAAAACCGGGAAGCCGAATTATTGACCATCCTGGGCGAAGCGTATGAAAAAGCGGGGAGCCCTTCGGAGGCCATCCAGTCGCTGCGCCGTTCTGCAGACCTGAAAGATTCTATTCTTTCCGAAGCGATTGTGCGCGAGTTGGGCGAAAAAAAGGAAAGTTACGAATTGCTCAAAAAAGAACGGGAAATTGCACTGCTGACCAAAGAGCAGGAAATAAGCCGCCTGAGAACCAGCATTATTGCCATCATCGCCTTTTTCTTATTGCTGGCCAGCTGGCAAGTGTGGCGGCAATACCGCTTTCAGAGACGCAACAATGCGGTACTGAAGGAAAAGAACGCCTACATTGACGGTCAAAACCAACTCCTGCAATTGGCCAACGGCGAACTCCAGCAATTTGCCCATGTAGCATCCCACGACTTGCGCGAACCGCTGCGCACCATTGGGTCGTTCAGCACCTTGCTGAGCCGGCATTATGA
>JALHRK010000779.1 GCA_022841505.1 Saprospiraceae bacterium
GAAAAGCCAACTATAGGAATTTTGCTTTGCAAAAAGCGAAACCAGGCGCTTGTTGAACTCACGCTCCCAGAAAACGCCAACATCTACGCTTCTGAATACAGCCTTTACTTACCTGATAAACAATTGCTTCAACAAAAATTGGCAGAATGGCTGGAAGAGTATGAGCAGGCCGGCGAATGAGGCGTGCACCAATTGCCCCCTCGCCGTACCGCTGAACTCTGTTCGGCGTGGAATAGAAAACCTGATCTTTTTTTCAAAAACTGGGTTCCCGATTGGCCGGATTCGCTGAATCGGAGTTCAGCGATACTTTCCTCCAGCGCAAAAAGCGTAGTGCTCATTGCGGTAATTTGTTGTAATATCCCTCCTTTGTATTATTTTGGCGGTGGTTTTCATGAAAAGCACTAACCCGCAATGAATCTGACGCTCGTCCCATTTAAGAAAACGCTGAATAAGGCTTACCAAAAGGTAAAACCTAATCGTGCTGAAATTGAGCAATTCAAGGCCAACCTATCGCGCCTGCTCGATCGCATAGACCACGAAGAAAGCGAAGAAAATGCAAAAAACCATTTGCGGGATTTTCTGAACGATACCTGGTACAAAGACCTGCATCTTGTGAATACGAAAGGGCGTACAGACCTCGTCATCCATGAAGGCAAAGCGGCTACGGGCAAAGCTGCCGTACTTTTTGAGGTCAAACGCCCGAAGAATGCCCATGAAATGATCAGCCCGGCCAACGGCAATGCCAGGGCCATGCACGAAATGGTGCTTTATTACCTCCAGGAACGCATTGAGCACAACAATACAGATGTAAAATACCTCGTCATCACCAACATCTACGATTGGTATATTTTTGATGCCGCTACTTTTGATCGCCAGTTTTATCAAAACAAAACCCTGCAAAAAGCTTACGAAGACTGGAAAAATGGCCGAAAAGCGCAAAGCACGACCGATTTTTTTTACAAAGAAATCGCCCGGCCATTTTTGGAAGCGTTGGACGCCGAGTTGAGTGCCGCATATTTCAACATCCGGGATTTTGAAAAGCCGCTTCGCAATACCGATCTCAACGATGACCGCAAGCTCATTTCGCTGTTTAAAATTTTCTCTCCCGCGCACCTGCTCAAGCAGCCTTTTGCTAACGACAGCAACTCGCTCGACAAAGGCTTCTACAACGAATTGCTTTACCTCATCGGACTGGAAGAAGTAAAGGAAGGCGGCAAAAAAATTATCCAGCGCTGCGCTCCGGAGCGTCGGCAACCCGGCTCTTTGCTCGAAAACACCATTGCCACGCTGGAAAATACCGAGCGCTGGCGGCGTGTGCGCAAACCAAGCGACTACGGCAGCAACAAGGAAGAACAAATCTTCGGCATTGCCCTCGAACTTTGCATTACCTGGATGAACCGCATCCTGTTTCTCAAACTGCTGGAAGCGCAGTTGGTCAAATACCACAGCGAAGCAGGTGCAAAACCGGCTACGGATCATCGCTTTTTGAACACCGTCCTGCTCAAAGACTTTGATGACCTCAACGAACTCTTCTTCGAGGTGTTGGCAAAACTGCCCGAAGAACGAGCTGGTTACGTTCAGGAAAAATTCCGCAGCATTCCCTACCTGAACAGCAGCCTTTTTGAACTCAGCGAGGTGGAGGCCGAGACCCTGTTCATCAGCAACCTCAAAGACCGCTTCCGGATTCGCCCGATCGCGAATACCGTGCTGAAAAATACGCTGGGTAAACGCCGCACCGAAGACCTCACCATACTCGAATACCTCTTCGATTTTTTGGATGCCTACGACTTTGCCAGTGAAGGCAGCGAGGACATCCAGGAGGAAAACAAGGCACTCATCAATGCCAGCGTGCTTGGGCTGATTTTTGAAAAATTGAACGGGTACAAAGACGGCTCTTTCTTTACGCCCGGCTTCATCACAATGTACATGGCGCGGGAGACTGTGCGCCAGGCCGTTGTGCAGAAATTCAACACGCA
>JALHRK010000780.1 GCA_022841505.1 Saprospiraceae bacterium
GGATTACGGGCGCGCCGGATTCAGCTACGACCCGGTGTTGTTTTACCGCCTGACCCCCGGGTTGGTGGCGCAAAAACCTTATGCGTGGGGCAAAGAAGGCCGCGAACCTTTCGTGTTGCGCTTTAACAAACAAGGGTTTCGGGGGCCGGATTTTAAAACGGAAAAACCAGACGGCGTCAAACGCATTCTGGTGTTGGGCGACAGCTACACCGCAGGGTTGGATTACCCCGACGACGAAATATTTACCACCCAACTGGCGAATCAGTTAAACGCCGCCGGCCAAAAAGTGGAAGTCCTGAACGCCTCCTGCCCGGCCTGGGGCGCCGACCAGCAGTACCTCTACTGGCGCGACGAAGGCAAAGCGCTGAAGCCCGATTTGCTGGTGTTGGTGTTCAGTCCCAACGACCTGCGCGAAATGTGGAACAAAGGCCTGGTACGGTTGGGCGCCGACGGTTCCCTGGTGATCAAAGAACCGACGCTTCCAAAAGATGAGCTGCGTGGCTGGACCTGGGCTTCGCGGTCCTCCCTCTATCAATACCTGCAAAAAAAGCATTTCGAAACCCAATACGGCGATTTCCTGCGCGTGTTCAATTTTTACCCGGTCAACTACGGCTTTCGCGACAGCACCGATTGGGACATGCCGCTGTACCTGAGCGCTTCTTTTCCGGCCTTGGATTCCAGCTACGTCCTGTATGAACGCCTGCTGAAGGAAATGCAAAACGACCTGAACGGCTGGGGCGGCAAAATCGCGCTGGCGAAAATCCCCACCCGCTACGAATTCGACGAGAGCTACACCAAAGTGGCCGACCTATCCCCCACTGCTGTGGAAACGCGGATGGTTGAATTGACCACGCGCATCAACATCCCTTTCCTGAACCTGAACCAAAGCCTGCGCGCCGACACGACCGCTTCGCCGCTGCGCATTTTTATGGATTGGGAATACCATTTCGACAAAGACGGCCACGATTTTACGGCCAAACAATTAACGCCTTTCCTGACGGGTTTGCTCAAATAACCGGACATGACGACTGCATCCAAAACAAACAAAAACAATACGCCTTATGAAGCGCTGCTGGCCATCGTCACGGCGCTGGTGTTGGCCTATTGGTTTACCGAACTGCGCATTTTTCTGAACATCGCATTAGTTCTGGCATTGGCCGGATTGCTGGTGAAAGCCGTGGCGCGGGGCGTAGACTGGCTTTGGCAAACCCTGACCCGCGCGCTGGGTTGGGTGAGCAGCCGGTTGTTGCTGGGCGCTGTGTTCTTTTTATTTCTGACGCCGATTGCTTGGTTGTACCGGCGGTTTTCGGGCGATAACCTGAAATTGCGCAGGCAAAAGGATAGTTATTTTTTTGTGAGGGAGCAGGAGTATGAGGGGAAGGATTTGAGGCATCCGTGGTAAGGGGGAATTGAGCCTTGCTCTTCACTTCGGTTATTCTATTGATTTTTTATTACGAAGTTTTTATGCCTAACTCCGCGAAACTCCGTGTTTACTCCGCGAAACTCAGCGAAATTAGATGACTCGGAGTTTCGCGGAGTTAAAAGGAGTTTCACGGAGTGCGATTACGTCACACAGGTACGTTACATCTTTTCATTCTTCCAAGCCTCAATCTCCCCCAAAAGTTCTATGGACTTCATCACCGGATTCCATTCATTCCCATCAAAAATCAACCGAAACCACTTTTTATCCCGGTTCTCAAATTTGATGTTTAAAAACAGCCAAATCGCAAGGTAAGTAAACGATCCAGTTACCAGGAATTGAATCAGGTACATCCAAATGTTGCCGTTTTTGAACATCCCTCCGCTCAAATAGAATGTCGTCCAGACCGGGAGCTGGAGCAACAGCAGCCGGGTCACCCAAAGCGTAGAGGATTTCAACCGGGCAATCTTTTCCTGAGTCGCCAAAACGGGTTCGCTGATGTCAACCTGATGGATGACGATGAGCTGGTAGAGGTAGATAAATAT
>JALHRK010000781.1 GCA_022841505.1 Saprospiraceae bacterium
ATTTGGCCTGTTCCCGATCCCGCTCAGCCTGTTCCATGTCCGCTTTGATCTCTGCATCAATTTTGTTGACCATTTCGGCGTAGTTGCCAAACTCGCTTTCGGGTACTTTTTGGCCGTCAATAGACATTTCTTTCACTTTTCCGTTCACCCGCTTGACGACGTAAGTTTTTCCACTCGCTTCCTGGATGGTCATTTCCTGTGGTTCCGTAGTCGTGCCATCGCCGGTGATGTTGACCGACGAAATACGTTGTTTTTCCGGTGTTTTAGTCTGGGCTTGCACGTCGTCAACCGGCAGCAGCCAGAACAGTCCTGCCATAAATACGCAGGCAATCAAGGTGATTTTTTCCATGTTATTTAAAGTTTTAGTGTTGCCAAGGCCCAGGATGCGCTGCACTCGGTTGAGTAATTGTCCGCGGTGCGTTCCCGGAAAAGCGGCGGCATAACTTGCGCCGGACAAGTTGAGTTCCTGAAAATACAGCAAGGCATTCAGGTAACCCGATTTGTGGTTCATGGCGGCTACGGCCAATTCATCGCAGCAATGTTCGCGCTCTTCGCGCAGCAGGGTAGAAACCCACAGCACAGCCGGGTTAAAAAAGAAGATGGTTTCTGCAAAATGCTGGAGCAGGTTCACCAAAAAATCCTGGCGACGAATATGGGCCAATTCGTGCAGCAAAATGGCCTCCACCTGTTCAACCGGTAATTGCGCCAGCATGCCGATTGGAAATAAGATAACCGGCTTCAAAATGCCAATCACCGAGGGCGCCTGCACAAACCCCGATTCCAGCAAACTGACCGGGCTGCGCAGGTTTAGTTTGTTTGCCAATTCCCGAATGCGGTGCTGCCATTCCGGCGACGAAGCCACGGCGCCACGGTAGCGCAGGCGGCGGATCAGGTAAAGATCGAGCCCCATTTTCAGGCATTTCAGCATAAAAATAAGCGCCCAGAGCAGGCAAATGGTGGAAGCATGCGCATTAAAAAACGCAATCCCTTCGTCTACATAATCCCGTGTTACTGCACCAAAAAATGGTTGTTCAGCAGCCGTGGCATCGGATAATTCCGACAGGTTTTTGCCATCTATTAAAATAACCGGGTTCTCCTGGCTGGCTTGATCCAGTTCGTGGCGCCATTGAAGGGTAAAGGTGAGACCTACCCCGCCGATAAACACGGCGAGTAAAAAACCGAGCAGGCGGTACCGCACCGCAGCGGTTGTTTTTTTTGTAAAAAACAGGACAAGTGCAGCCAGCAAAGCCAGCAATAAGCCTTGCCAGAGGGAGTGTAGGAGCGTCCAGCAAAATGCCCGGACGCTCTCGTCTGAAAACAGCGGGTGATTTGAAAAAAGGCGCATACGTTGCGATTTTTATGCTTGATCTGAATCCATCTGGTCCAGCAGATTCCGGATGGCGTCCAATTCTGATTTTGACGTTTTTTTATTGCCCAGCAACTGCATCATCAGGCTGGACGGGGAGCCTTTGTACATCGTGTCCACAAAGCGATCCAGCAAAGCACCTTTGGTTGGCTGTTCGTCAATGGCGGCGCTGTACACGTGTTTCATGCTGCTTTCGTCGCGCAGGAGCATGCCTTTTTCCACCATGAGCTGCATTTGCTTCAGCGTAGAGGTGTATTGCACCGCTTTTTTTTGCGCATTCAGCTTTTCATTCACAGCGCGCACCGTGGATGGGCCGTCTTCCCAAAGCACCTGCAGGATGTCTAACTCAGCTTTGGTAGGTTCTGCTTTTTTTTCCGGATGGTCGTTCAACTCGTTCATAAAGCAAAGGTACGACAAAAATCGTACGTTGCAATACGTAGGTATGTTTTTTTTTCTCAGATGCACAGAAATTCAGAATCCATGCATAGCTTGCTGTCGAAAAACAAACGACGAATGAAAATTCTGATGGTATGTCTGGGCAATATTTGCCGCTCGCCTTTGGCTGAGGGAATTCTGAAAGCAAAAAAGATCGGAAG
>JALHRK010000782.1 GCA_022841505.1 Saprospiraceae bacterium
CTATTACGTCCACAAAGGCAAAAATGCGAACCTGGGGAACAAACGCGTTGTCCAGAAATACGGCGTTCAGTTGGATACCGTTCTGAATGTGTTCATCATGCCGCACCACCCCGACAGCATTGCATCAAAAACGTATTCCGCCGGGATCGTTGGCGTCATGCTGGGCAATGCCGTCAAACTTGCGGGGCCATTTGAAAACATGCACCTGACCGCCTGGAGCAGCCGGGGCGCGCTGAATCACGAAGTTTGCCACGTTTACGGACTCGGGCACGCCTGGATACAAGACGGTTGCGACGACACTCCGGTCCATTCGCAGGCCTGTTTTAACGTAACAGACCGGCCAGGGTGCGATACGCTGACCTCCAACAACATCATGGATTACAATTTTGCACAACACGCCTGGTCGCCCTGCCAGATTGGAAAAATACACCAGCGCATGTCGCAGGAAAACGCCCCGGCACGCAGATACCTCCAACCCAACTGGTGCGAGCTGCACGAAGACCGGCATATCGTCATCCGCGACACCGTGGTCTGGCGTGGCGCCAAAGACCTGGAAGGCCACCTCACCATTGCCGGAGGCGGCCACCTCACGATTCAATGCCGGGTATCTTTGCCCAAAGCTGCCAAACTGACTTTAGAACCCGGTGCGGTGCTGGTATTGGAAAACGACGCCCGCCTTCACAATGCCTGCGGCGATCAATGGCAGGGCATCGAAATTCAGTCGCTGGGCGATAATTTAGTCGGCAAAATCATTCGAATTGGAAATCCTAAAATTGAAAATACGCCCTTGGGGGACTAGTTCGTGACAAGTATCCCGCATGAGCAGGTGACACGAGCTTGTAAGCACTTCATTGGAACTATAATCTTGTCGCATGGAGTCGCCATACAGCGCCCCGAAAGGCGGATCGGCTCGCGGTGGGCTGGGTTGCGGGCGAGGGCGCCTATTTTTGCCTTTCAGGTACCTTTGAGGCGGTTGATTAAGGATCAGCAGCCAGATACGACTGTGTCTTATGCGTGAAAACCAGGCAAAAATCAGCGGCGAGCCGAGAAGCCAACCTAAATCCAGATAAAGGCTCTTACAGTTTGTTCTTCCAACTTTCAGGTTTGAAACCAGGGCGCATTATGGCGACAAGGCCTTTTTGCTTACTTTTTGGGCTTTTCAAAAAGTAAGAAGAAATCAGACTCAGAGACTAATCGGCTAAATCCCAGCAGAACTCCCGGCAGATGCTCCGCCAAAATATGCGCAACTTAAGCTCAGCAGAATCGCGTCCTCTTATTGGACTTTTACATGACAGCTAAATGCAGAACAAGCTCTTACTCGCGTAAGTGACCGTTTTTTGGGCCGAACATAACGCAGTTATCGAATTCTAAAACCAGCCACAAGTTAATCCTGCGTTAAGCCGGGCTGCAATCTCTCATATCTTCCGGCGAAGCATTACTTTTGCATCGTGCAAATGCTTAGAGGCCCGCCGAACGGAGTTCGGCGGTACAAGAAGCATTGCTTTTGCATCGCATAACCCCTACGAAAAGAAGCCGAACGGAGTTCGGCGGTATAAGAAGTTTTACTTTTGCATTTCGCAAACCCGCATTCAATGCTAAGAAACCTGGTCAAAATTATTTTGCTGCTCTTCCTGACGCCCCTTTGCTTAACGGCACAGAAGACCCCGCCTGTCGTCAAAAAAGAAAACAAACCGCCTTCCAAAATCACAGTACTCTGGTCGGATTTGCTGCAACTCCAGCAAGCCAAAGGCCAGAACACCCAGCGGCTGATCGGCGATGTGCAACTGAAGCAGGACAGTGTTTTTATGTACTGCGATTCGGCCACAATTGAACAGGAAATCCGCGTATTTGCAAAAGGCAATGTGATCATCCAGCAGAACGATACGATCAGCGTTTTTGCCGATTCGGCTTATTACGATGGTGCTGCACGCATCGCGGAGTTGTTTGGCGAAG
>JALHRK010000783.1 GCA_022841505.1 Saprospiraceae bacterium
GACCGCCACATCGTTGCCGATAACCTGGGCGCACACCATCGTCAGGGCTTCGGGTTGGGTAGGATTCACTTTGCCGGGCATGATGGAAGAACCGGGCTCGTTGTCCGGAATGATGATTTCGCCGATTCCGCAACGCGGGCCTGAGCTGAGCATGCGGATGTCATTGGCAATTTTCATCAGCGACACCGCGGAGCGTTTGAATGCGCCCGACAGTTCCACCATCGCATCGTGGGCAGCTAAGGCTTCAAATTTATTAGGCGCTGTAATAAAGGGATAGCCTGAGAACCCTGCAATTTTTTCGGCCACCAGCACGTCGTATCCCGCCGGCGTATTCAGCCCGGTGCCAACCGCCGTGCCACCCAGCGCTAGTTCGCGCACAACTTCCAGTGCGTTGCGCACCGCCCGCATGCTGTTGTCAATTTGCTGCACGTACCCCGAAAATTCCTGGCCCAGGGTGAGGGGCGTAGCGTCCATAAAATGGGTGCGGCCGGTTTTCACAATGCGCATAAAAGCGGTTGCTTTTTCAGCCAACACATCCCTTAGTTTTTGCATGCCCGCCAAGGTTACTTCCACCGTTTGCTTGTAGGCTGCAATGTGCATGGCGGTGGGAAAGGTGTCATTGGAAGACTGCGACTTGTTGACGTCGTCGTTGGGGTGCAGCACTTTTTTTTCATCCGTGAGCGCGCCGCCCGACAACACATGCGCCCGATAGGCAATGACCTCGTTCACATTCATATTGCTTTGCGTACCCGAACCGGTTTGCCAGATCACCAGCGGAAACTGATCGTCGAGGCGTCCTTCCAGAATTTCATCACATACCCGGGCAATCAGGTCGCGTTTTTCGACAGACAAAACCCCAAGTTCGTGGTTGGCATAGGCCGCTGCTTTTTTCAAATACCCAAAAGCATGGATGATTTCTTTGGGCATACTGGCTTCCGGGCCAATCCTGAAGTTGTTGCGCGAGCGCTCTGTTTGGGCGCCCCAATACTTGTCGGCAGGTACATCTACCACACCCATGCTGTCCCGTTCTTGTCTGTATTGCATGATCTCTTGTTTTATTTTAAAGAAGTATACCGCAGCTTAAAAAAACATATGCGCTGAAGCGCTGCTGGTTCATTCGCCAAAAGTAAAACGAAAAATTAATAAATCATTCACTCCTCATTCTTCCTGGGCACCGGTAAACCAATTATATTTGGCGGCGTTATTAACCATAATGCTAGTTTTGCAGCAAGGTCTTTTTCCCGAACTGCTTTCACCAGCGTTACCATTATTTAACCAAAAGCAATACAATTATGGCCTTTACTCTTCCGGAACTTTCTTACGCATACGACGCCCTCGAACCGCATATTGATGCGCGTACGATGGAGATCCACCACACAAAACACCACGCTGCATACACGACTAACCTGAATGCTGCCATTCAAGGCACCGAAATGGAAAAAATGACCATTGAAGAAATTCTGGCAAACATTTCCAAATACCCTGCTGCTGTTCGCAACAACGGGGGCGGTTTTTACAACCACAATCTTTTTTGGGCCATCATGTCGCCCAATAGCGAAGGAGAGCCTTCCGACCGCATGAACATCCATAAAGCAATTACCCGGGATTTCGGCTCTTTTGAAAATTTTAAAAAAGAATTTTCCGCTGCTGCAATGACGCGTTTTGGCTCCGGATGGGCCTGGTTGTGTGTTGATGCCAGCGACAAATTGTTCATTACGTCTACCGCTAACCAGGACAATCCGCTGATGGATGTCGTGGAAGCGAAGGGGACGCCGATATTGGGCCTTGATGTTTGGGAACACGCTTATTATCTCAATTATCAGAACCGCCGCGCCGATTATGTTTCGGCATTTTTCAGCGTTGTTGACTGGCACGCGGTGACCCAGCGTTACAATGATGCCAATCCGGGTGCTTCGAACTTTTAAGCGAGGAGGAACCACATGAACATGGGGT
>JALHRK010000784.1 GCA_022841505.1 Saprospiraceae bacterium
TTTTCGCCGTTGTTCACGGCAGGGCCCTGGCGCACGTCGCCGATGGCCGTATAGATGCCGAACGTTGGTTCGCTGAAATTCCGGTTTTGGTTGTCTATCCACACGAAGGGCAAAAAATTACCTTTGGCCGTATGGTCGAATACGTAGGCATCAAACTCCAGCGCCGTCCGCTTCCAGTCCTTCAAAACGTAGGGCTTGGGCTGTTTGGGCATGGCTTCTATGCGCGGCACCACAAACTGCGCCACCGCTGATGCCTGCGGCTCAAAAGGCTGAACAGACTTGCATCCTGCGCCAATCAGGATCAGGATCGGGAGGAGGACTTTATAATTATTCATTTTGCCTATTTTTAGTGAGTGTTATGCTTCGTCACAATTGTGCACGTCTAAAATTTCCCGCGAAGGGCGCAAAGGTATCGCAGAGGACGCTAAGGAGGGCGTCACGCTTTGCGGACTTAGCGTATCCTTGGCGCCCTTTGCGGGAAATAATTAAAGAGGATTCTCAACATTTAGTTGTCTCATCTTAGGGTCATTCAAGATATTGCGCATCACAAACCAGCCCATCAAATGCACCACAGCAATCACCAAAAGCGCATACCGCAAAGCCGCATATTCACTCACATACCAGGCCAGCCCGATGAACAGTCCGCAGCCAAACAAACGCCCGAGGTACAGCCCCAATTCATGGTTGAAAATATAGGCAAATTCATTGCGCTTTTCAATTTCAGCCATCACGTCAATCACTTTCAGTTGAACAGGGAAGTAGGCGATAT
This sequence comes from Saprospiraceae bacterium, assembly GCA_022841505.1. Classification (GTDB taxonomy): domain Bacteria; phylum Bacteroidota; class Bacteroidia; order Chitinophagales; family Saprospiraceae; genus JABWAJ01. Next base: position 770 of record JALHRK010000784.1, read on the forward strand.
CGAGCAACGGACGGGCAAAAAGCAGGCACGTCATGAACAGGATCACGCCCAAAGCTGAATACATTCCAGCGTTGAACAAAGCGCCAAGGACGAACAACGAACACCCGATGCCGTAAATCAATAAGCGGTGCTTCGGTCCGGTCACCCGACCTAATATGTACAACAGAATCGCCGACAGCAAAGCGCCAATGGATTGAATCAGCCCCAGGGAGCCTTCTTTACCTACAAGGGTCAGAATCAACATGGTAGGCGCTGTCACGATATACCCCTGTGCCACGCCTTTGAGCGCCGCCAGCCCCAGCATTTTATTCCAAAGCCGATCAAAATTAAAAAACAGGAAAGGCGCATTTTTGGGGTTTTGAAAACCGCCGCGATGCACCAGCACAGAAGCCACAATCGTCAGGGCAAACACGCAACCGGTAAGGATGTAATAGGCGAAATTGACATTGCCTGAAAACCAGCCGTTTTTTTGCGTGGCCGCAATGAATGCGCCGGCACAAAACGGCACAAGGATGCCCGTCATGGTGTAAAAAAAGGTTTCGATGCCGTAGTAGTAATTCCGGTTGCCGTCGTTCGTGGTGTTCAATGCCAAAAAATCGCGGTTGGCCCAGAAAAAGCCGTAAGACAAACCCATAATCAGGCCAGCAAAAAACACGCCTGCGGTGTTGAGTTCGTTCAGCATCATCATGGCCGTCATGGAGACGCCGCTGAGCAGCATGCCCAGGGAATAGAGCCTCGAAATAGGAACCCGCCTCAGCAGATAACCATTGATCATGAAGGTGGTTGGGATGCCTGTGTAAACGGCCAACTGGAAGATCACCACCAAACTGATATCGGAGGAATTCCGCATGATGTATGCCCCAACGAACAGCTCAATGATGGGCATCACGAGGCCGTAAATGAGGTTAGTGAGCAACAACACCCGCATGCTGAGCGGATGCGATTGAAAAAAACTGATTTCGCTTACAGGTTTAGTACTCATCGTTGGTTGTTGGCGGGAATCCAACCGTTCGGGAGGAATACGTGTCGGACACCTCCGAAGGTGTCCGACACGTATTCCTCCCGAACGGTTTCGAAATTCCCAAGATTATCGCAATCCTTTCAAAATCTGTTCAATCGAAAACTTCGCGCCGCAAATCACTTCGTCGGAAGCGCCGTAATACATGGTAATTTCATCGCCA
>JALHRK010000785.1 GCA_022841505.1 Saprospiraceae bacterium
GATTTTCGGGAGTTGCTCCACACAGGCGGTATTGGAACGGGAGCGCACCATTTTGGTGGTTCCGTCAGGCAACCGCAACTCTGCCACCGCGACTACATAATAACAATATAACCCAGGGGCCGGCCCTGAAAAATCAGCGGCATCGCTGTAGGTATGAACACCGGCCGGGAGCAGGGCTAAAAAGGTCTCTCCCGTTGGCGATAAGCGGTAAACTTCATAAGACAACACCGTTGCAGAATCGTTGGCATACCTTGCCCAAAACAAATTATTCAGGCCGTCATCTGCACCAATTCCCCTGAGCCGGGGCGGCCTCACTGTATTTGAAAAAGCAATCCGACCACAACTATCCACCGTTCGGATGCGGTAATAATCCGGCATTTCAGGCAGATCAGCGGAAATGAGGGTGTTGGTCTGGAGCAATAAAGCGGGAACCGTAAAAAGGTCTGTATCCTCAAAATTGCCTTCCGGCATTGTTGCGCGTTGCACAGCCGCAGATTCAAGGGCAGCAGTCGTATTCCAACTCCATTGCCATTCCACGTTGCCTCCGGGGGTATAGCTTGCATTTTCCATCAACAGGTTCCTGACCGCCTGCACCACGCTTGGGGTCTGACAAGCCGTGTTGGAGTTGGAAACCACCGCCGTTCCCGTTTGGCGGGCACGCACAAAAAAGCAATAGTCATCCTGATCGTTGACGCCTTCGTAATTAAAACCTGTTGTATTCCCCGGGACTTCAGCAATGCGGACTGGCGCCGATCCGTTGACGCCTACCCAGATTTCGTAGGCATCCACACCGCCGGTCCAATTCTGATAGGCATTCCACGACAGGGTGATGCGCGCGTCGCAACCGTTGCCGGGCATGGTGGTCAGGAAAATAGTATTGTGCGGCGGCGTCACCAAACTTGCATTACCACAGGCATCTATTGCAACGACATAATAGGTCTCAACGCCTGTGCCCGGACTGGCCGATGGGTCGGTAAAAGAGAGCAGGGCTCCGTTATAGATGGTATCGAGTATCGTCGTACCCGAAGCTGTATTTCTTGAAACCACATACGCAACGGTTTCTGGAGAAGGGCTTGGCTTCCAGGAAACTTCTACATTGTTTCCGCTGACAGTAACCAATTCCATCGGCCCGGGTTCGGGAATGCGGTTGTCTAAAGTATCCGATGATAAGGCGGGCTGTCCAGGGCAGTCAAAATCGCTTTTTAGGTAATAATACCAAAGCATCCCGCTCACAAATTCGTGATAATAAAGGGTCTGATTCGGGTCGGTAATGGTTTCCAGCAACTGGAACGGCCCGTCCGGGTTTTGGCTTGCATAAATTTCGTAGCCCTGAAAAGCGCCGCAGGTGTTGACGGGCGCCTCCCAAACCAACGTGTCATTGCTCACGCAAACCAGGTTGGGCGCTGCCACCTGGGCATTCAAAAAATGGGTAAGCCCTGCAAAAAAGAGCAGTAAGTGTAGTCGCTTGATATTTGTCATAGTCCTCGCTTGCAAAAGTATAGAACAACAATTTCTCTGTTTTGTGCGGATTCAGCAGCTTAAAACAGGAATTTTTGTACTAACGGATAGCAAGGGCTTTCCATTGCAATAAAAAGAATAGAGCTGTGAAATTAGAAGGGCTGTCTCAGCTGTTGTGAGACAGCCCTAATATCAAGACTGTATTCAGGTTTAAGCAATCAACTTACCGGACTGCAATTTTATAAGTCTGTCCGGCATTGCTCACGCTTCCGTTTTGTACAGGAGCGGCATTCCGGATTTGCAGGATACCGGCCACGTGTGGGGCGGCCATAGAAGTTCCCGTCAGTGTAGCATAGCCCCCATTGAGGTACGTGCTGTAAACGCTGGTGCCCGTAGCGATCCAGTCTACCGGACCACTGCTGCTGGTGTTGTAATTGCCGCCGTAGGTCGGATCGTTGTAATAGGTTTTGTTGCAGCGCATAT
>JALHRK010000786.1 GCA_022841505.1 Saprospiraceae bacterium
ATTCTTCAAAATAATTGCCTCCTCCAGCTTGTTTCAGCAGTTCATCGTTCATGGTAAAACCTTTTACAATGTACTCCCTCAACCTTGCTGTTGCCCATTGGCGAAATTTGGTACCCTGGTGGCTTTTTACCCGATAGCCAACCGATATGATGACATCCAGGTTGTAAAAATTGGTTGGTTTGGTAGAAAAATCGGAAATTCCGATTTTTCTCATACTCTGTTCAATATCAAGTTCTTTTTCCTCGTAAATATGTAAAATATGCTCGTTGATGGTTGATCTTGATTTTTGAAACAGTTCTGCCATTTGGTCAATGGTAAGCCAAACCGTTTCGGCTTCCAAACGCGTTTCTATTTTGGTAACACCGTCATCCGTTTGATAGATTAAAATACTTGTACTCATACCAACATCGCTTTTAACTGGTTCAACAATTCCGCGCGTTCGGCATCCAAAGCTTCTATTTGCGCAATAATCACGCTGGGCTTTTCGTAGGTTTTTTCTTCGTACACCACTTCTTTGTAACGGTTGATGCTGAGGTCGTATTTGTTGTCCTGTATTTCATTGACAGGAACCATAAAGCTTTTGTCGGTGCGGCTGCGGCTGCTTTCTGCTTTAAGGTTGTGGTAGCGGTTTACAATATCGGGGATGTCGTTGGCTTCTATGGGCTGGCGTTTGTCGTCGAGGCTCAAGCCATCGGCCTGCATGTCGTAAAACCAGACCTTGTCGGTGCCGCCGCTGTTGGTTTTGGTAAAGACCAATACGGCCGTGCTGACTCCGGCATAGGGTTTAAACACCCCGCTGGGCATCGAGATGACGGCTTGTAGTTTCTGGCGGTCTATCAGTTCTTTGCGTATTTGCAAATGGGCTTTGCTGCTGCCAAACAAGACGCCATCGGGCACAATCACTGCACAGCGGCCACCGAGTTTCAGGCCTTTTAAAATCAGGGCCAAAAACAGCAGTTCGGTTTTTTTGCTGTCCACCACCGCCAGTATTTTGCCATCCACCGCTTCGCGGTCGAGGCTGCCTTTGAACGGTGGATTGGCCAAAACCAACGTGGCTTTTTCTGCAAAGCTGGTATTGGCTTCACTCAGGGCATCTACATCCATCAACTGCGGGTTTTCGATGCCGTGCAGCATCAGGTTCATCCCGCCAATGCGGATCATGGTCGGGTCGAACTCCATGCCCATGAACATCTTTTCCTGAAAGTGTTTTTTTACGCTGTCGGTATATAAGTCTTTTTCAAAATGCTCGCGGATGTATTCGCCGGCCACGGTCAGGAAGCCTGCTGTTCCGCAACTGGGGTCGCAAATCACATCTTCCAGGGTAGGTTGCACCAGGTCCACCATCATACGGATAATGTGCCGGGGTGTGCGGAACTGTCCGTTTTGTCCGGCACTCGCTATTTTGCTCAGGAGGTACTCGTACACATCGCCCTTGGTATCGCGGTCGCTCATGTCTATATTGGAAATCATCTCCACCACCTGGGCCAATAAGCGTGGCGTAGGAATCATGAAGGTAGCGCCTTTCATAAACTTGCTGAAGGCGGCACTTCGGTTGCCCACATTGCGCAGGAAGTCAAACACGCCCTGGTCTTTGGTAAACAACTTGTGCATGACCTCCGGGTCCATATTTTTAAAATGGCTCCAGCGCAATTCGTTTTCTTCGGTGGTATAAATTGGGTCTTCAATGGGCTTTTTCAGCAAATTGGCTTTCGATTCCTTTTGCGTTTGCAGCTCGTCTAACCTGCGGATAAACAGCAAATAAGTCATTTGCTCAATTACGGTAATGGGGTTGGATAGGCCGCCGGTCCAAAAGGCTTCCCATACTTTATCTATTTGTGATTTTAGTTCTCCGGTGATCATGGATTTTTAGTTCAGTTGTTGGTTTAGGTTCCTACGGAACAAGATATGAATTGTTTCCCTGAGTGTTCGCAAAAAAGT
>JALHRK010000787.1 GCA_022841505.1 Saprospiraceae bacterium
GCGCATTGACGTTCAAACCCTGGCGAACGGGGTGAATTGTTTTGGCGATGCCAATGGCGGCATTTCTGTACAAATCAGCCAGGGTACGCCACCTTATGCTATTTTCTGGAACCACGGCATTCAAGACTCCACTGCTTTGTCGGGCCTGGCAGCTGGCGCCTATACCTTACATGTTTTCGACGCAGAAGGGTGCGAAAAAACCGTAGAAATCGTCGTGCCAACCCCGGATTCTCTTGGGCCGGTGATTCCCGACTGCGCTACTTTATCACAGGGGTTATTGCTGCTGGATGCTTCCGGCGGAACGCCACCTTATCTTTATGCGGTGAATGGCGGCGCTTTTGAAGATGCCGGGGTATTTGAAGACCTGGTGGCTGGTGCGGAATACGATTTATTGATTCAGGATGCTGCGGGTTGTGAAATGGCCCAGGAAGATTTTTTGATGCCTGCGGCTTATGACGAAGACATGGTCACCTTGCCCGATGAATTGCATGCCCAGATCGGCCAATATTACCCGCTGAATCCGGAGTTGCACATTCCCGCGTCTCTGTTATCGAGCATTCGATGGACGCCTGATGTGCATTTAGACTGCTCCGATTGCCTGACCCCGCAGTTGGATGCCAGAGAAAGCGCGGTGTACACCATTTACCTGATTGACCGGTTTGGTTGCCGGGACGAAGCGTCCATTTCCGTGTTGGTGGAAGTGGGGGTTCGGGCTTTTGTCCCCAATGCTTTTTCGCCGAACAATGATCAGATCAATGACCGCTTCACCATTTATGCCGACCTGGCGCAAGTGCGCGAAATTGCTTTGTTTCAGGTTTTTGACCGCTGGGGCGGAATGCTGTTTGAAGCAAAAAACTTTGTACCGAATGATGAAAACATCGGATGGGATGGTTCCAAACTAGGCCGCCAACTCGATCCGGGCGTATATACCTGGCAAGCTTTGTTGGTTCTCACCGATGGCGTTCAGAAAATAATTTCCGGTGATGTGGTCCTGATGCGATAAAGAAGTATTTTTGACGATAACAAACCAACACCGACCATGCAGCCAATTGCAGATATTTTTCGCGATTATATTGCCAATGACAAATTGCTGGAAGCCATCAACTTGCTGCGCGAGTTTTTAAAAGGGAAAAAACTGCCCGCCTTGGATACGTTGCTTTTGTTGCAGAGCCGGTATAAAAAATACCACAACGATGAGTTGGGTAAGATGAAATCGGATGAATATTTAGCCATGGAACGCCAGCAGATCGTGCAGGCTATGCTGGCGCTTGCCAATGAAATTGAAACAACACAACCCGAAACCGAGCCGGAGCCTGACAACCAACACGAGCTTACCGCCATCGTAGCTGCGATTTATGCCAATGTTCACGGGATGATCGTCGAAGACATCGAATTGACCATGTCTACCCTGCACCCGGATAACCCGGGTTTTGCAGGTACCCGGGAACTCATCCAGCAAATCTTCGGCCATTACGACTTGCAATATGAAATCCGGAGCATTGAATTGCTTCAGTATACGCCTGATGTTGCTGTGGTGCAAGTCGTGCAACGAACAATTAAATCCTCCGGGCCCGATTTCATCAACAATGAAGTTGTTGTTCTCCATACCTTGAAAAAAGACGGCCGCGCCTGGAAGATATATGGCTCTGCTGCCAAACAAATAACGGCGCTTTAAGCACCTACATAGCGTCTGTCTTTAGAGCCCGATAGCTGCGTTATGTTCTGCCCCAAAATCGGTCATCCCGCCCGGCGGGACTCCCGTTTTTGGGTCAAAACATGCCTTGCTCTCGAACTCTAAAGAGCAGACGAGTGAATAAATAGATCGACACAACTATCTTCCTTCACCAATCTCCTTGTCTCAAATATGAAAAATCAACCTTTCTGCTGCATTGTTGGCTGTACTTTTTTGGCCTTAGCCTTAGTTTCCTGTG
>JALHRK010000788.1 GCA_022841505.1 Saprospiraceae bacterium
GTTGCAAGCCCAGTTCTTCTGCTGTGGATTTTTTGATGGGCGCCACGGCAACGCCTTCAACGTCACCTTCGTAACCTTCTGCTTGGTTGACTCCCAGGAAAGGCGATTTGCATTTATCGTCGCCTTTACTTTCGATAGCCTCCGCGTCGGATCGCTTGCCGAAGGTTACTTCCACGCTTTCTTTTTTGCCGTTTCTGATGAAATGTACGGTGGCTTTGCTATCGGCTTTGTATTTCCTCAAAATATCGGTCAGGTTTTTCGATTCACTCACCCGATAATCATCAACGCCATAGACATAATCGAAAGGCTTCAGCCCTGCTTTTTCAGCTGCGGTTCCTTTTACCACAAGGGAAATGTAGCTGCCGTGTGGTGTTTCAAAGCCTAGTTTTTCTGCTTTTTCTTCGTCAATTTCGTTGGAGTGGATCCCCAGAAAAGCATAGCTTGCCGGAGCAGCAGCTTTTTGCAATTCAGCCTTTTTAATGCGTTCGGCCTGCGATTGCACCGTGCCTTCCACTTTATCTTTTTTTCCGGCGCGTTCGTATTCCACGACAATTTTTTCACCGGGTTTCATTGCACTGATTGCCGTGGAAATATCGCTCCAGTCAATCATTCGGTAACCATTGATGCTGTGGATGATGTCCTCATCCTTTAACCCGATGGTTTCTGCCGTTGAATTGGATACAATTTCAACTTTTACGCCGGCAGTCGCTTCTTCTTCGTCTTCCTCAAGGCTGCTGACGCCGAGAAAGGCTTTTTCTTCCCAATTCCACTCGGTCTCCGTTTCATATTCGCGGCGCTTTTCAAACGTCACTTCTACGGACAGGGCTTTGCCTTTGCGAAAGAGGTGAACCATTGTTTTGTCGCCAGCTTTAAATTTGGACAGCATGCCACTCAAATCCAGGTCTTCGGAGGCCCTCAGGTCGCCGATGCCATAGATGTAATCAAAAGATTGAATGCCGGCTTTTTCAGCCGCATACCCTTTGATGACTTTGGTGACATAGTTGCCGTAGTAATTGTTGGCGCCAAGCAGTTTGGCTTTGGATTCGGAAACCTGGTCGGAATTGACGCCCAGAAAGGCTTTGTCGGAAGAGGATTTCCATACATAATACTGTTGTGTGTTAGCCGGGTTGGTGGCCAGTACCGCAGAAACGGCGATAAGCAACATAGTAAGGTGCTTCATGGCAATATGTTTTGCTTTTGTTGCAAGGACAGGAAAAGACAAAGAAGGTTGCCTGCAATTTGAAAAATTGTAAAGGGCATTCAAAAGCCCTATCTTCGCAGCCAAATTGCACAAACTCATGATCAATCTTTGTCAAAACTCGATATGGGGCGGCGTTTTTTTGCCCAACGTTGTTCCCGCATACCGGGCCGTGTTTTTTTTGGTGCTTATTTTGTTCGCTACAAGTTGCAAAACTGCAAAAATTATGCCTCCCGAAGAGCGTTATGACACCCGTTTTGAGGAAAAAAAATCGCTGATCAACATCCCCGTTCGCATCAACATGCAGGAACTGGAACAGTCGCTCAACAAGCAGTTAACCGGGGTGCTTTACGAGGACAAAGACATGAACGATGGTGACGACATGATGGTGAAAGCGGAAAAGCGCTCGGACATCAAACTTTCGGTGACCGGCCAGCAGATCAATTACCGCACGCCGCTCAACCTCTGGATCAAATACGACCTTGGATTAACCACTGTGGAAGCCACCGGTGCCATCGCGCTGAACTTTAAAACCGCTTTCGAGATCCGCAACGACTGGACCGTGGAAACGCGCACCGACATCGAGGGCTACGAATGGCTCGAAAAGCCTAAAATGCGGGTGGTTGGGGTGAATCTTCCCATTGGGTTTATCGCGGATATGATCCTGAAAAACAGCAAAGCAAAACTCACCAAGTCCATTGACAAATTGACCAAAGACAACCTCGACCTGCG
>JALHRK010000789.1 GCA_022841505.1 Saprospiraceae bacterium
GATGCGGTATTGGAAGGGCGAGAGGTGAGTGAGGTGCAGTATCCGAGTGGGGGGTGTAATATCAAGTGGAAAGGGTGAAAATTTGAAGATTTGAAAATTTGAAGATTTGAAGATTGGGGCGTCACGCTCATCTTCAAATTTTCAAATCATCAAATTTTCAAATTATTAGACGGCTATTTGGATTTAATAATTTATTGTTTTATTTTTGTATTTATAAAACAATTTTTGTTAAAATTTCAATGCCATGAGAAATGACAAACCCAATTTGATAGTGGACCTCACTTTTGAGTTTGCTTTGAAAATTATTGAATTTACGGAAGAACTTGAATCCCTTAGGAAATTCAACTTAGCCAATCAATTATTCCGAAGCGGAACAGCTATTGGCGCTCATGTACGTGAAGCCCAAAATGCGGAAAGTAAAGCTGATTTTATACACAAACTAAAGGTAGCCGCAAAAGAAGCAGACGAGACGCTCTATTGGCTATTACTGTGTAAACGCTCAAAGAACTATCCCAAGCCAGATGAATTGTTGATTGATATAGAGCCGGTTATTAAAGTGTTGTCCAAAATAATAGGAAGCACGAAAAGGATTTGAAGATTTGAAAATTTGATGATTTGAAGATTGGGGCGTCACACTAATCATCAAATTTTCAAATTTGAAGATTGGTGGGCGTCACGCTAATCTTCAAATTTTCAAATCATCAAATTTTCAAATTTGAAGATTGGTGGGTGTCACGCTAATCTTCAAATTTTCAAATCATCAAATCTTCAAATTTGAAGATTGGTGGGTGTCACGCTAATCTTCAAATTTTCAAATCATCAAATCTTCAAATTTGAAGATTGGTGGGCGTCACGCTAATCTTCAAATTTTCAAATCATCAAATCTTCAAATCACAATGGTATATTCCCATGCTTCTTCCTCGGCCGATGCGCCACCTTGTTTTCCAACATCGCAAAAGACTTGATCAGCTTGCGGCGCGTATCTTTCGGATCAATGACCTCGTCTATAAAGCCGCGTTGGGCAGCGCGGTAAGGGTGCGCGAATTTTTCCTGGTATTCCTGTTCTTTTTCCACCAGCATGGCCGCAGGGTCGGCAGCTTCGTGGATTTCTTTTTTGAAAATGATTTCTGAAGCGCCTTTTGCGCCCATCACCGCAATTTGAGCGGTCGGCCAGGCAAAGTTCATGTCGGCGCCGATGTGTTTGGAATTCATCACGTCGTAAGCGCCGCCGTAAGCTTTGCGGGTGATCAGCGTGACGCGGGGCACTGTGGCTTCGCTGAACGCATACAACAACTTCGCGCCGTTGGTGATGATGCCGTTCCATTCCTGATCCGTTCCTGGCAAAAAGCCGGGTACATCCACCAAAACGAGCAGCGGAATATTAAAACAATCGCAAAACCGCACAAAACGCGCCCCTTTGCGGGAACTGTTCACGTCCAAAACACCGGCCAGACTCATCGGCTGGTTCCCCACGATGCCAATGCTGCGGCCGCCGAGCCGGGCAAATCCCACCACAATGTTTTCTGCAAAATCGCTGTGGACTTCAAAAAAGGAGCTTTCGTCCACGATGCCTTCGATGACTTCGCGCATGTCGTAAGGCTGGTTGGCGTTTTCCGGAATGAGGTCGCGGAGGTGTTCGCAGTATTCATCGCCGGCTTCAAAAGGCAGCATCGGAGTTGTGCCTTCGCAGTTTTGAGGGAAGTAGGAAAGCAGTTGTTTGATCTTGTTGATGCAGTCTAAGTCGTTGGCTGCCGTGAAGTGGGTCACCCCCGATTTTGTGGCGTGGGTATGCGCCCCGCCGAGTTCTTCCGAGCTGACTTCTTCGTTGGTGACAGTTTTGACGACGTTGGGACCGGTGACGAACATGTAGGAGGATTGCTCCACCATGATCGTAAAATCGGTCATGGCCGGGGAATACACCGCGCCG